>JBGSQD010000319.1:0-7319 GCA_041738275.1 Geobacterales bacterium | reverse complement strand
AATGATGCCTTTGAAGGTGGCATGGGAGCCGAGGCGATCAGGGAGTGTCTCAAGGCTCTCAATCTGGATGAGCTGGCTGTTCAGTTACGTACTGACATGATGGAGTCAACCAGCGAAGCCAAGCGAAAGAAAAATGCCAAGCGGCTCAAGGTTGTGGAGGCTTTCAAAAACTCCGGTAACAAGCCTGAGTGGATGATTCTGGAATGTATTCCGGTACTGCCGCCTGAGTTGCGTCCGTTGGTACCCCTTGATGGCGGCCGCTTCGCCACTTCCGATCTGAATGATCTTTACCGCAGGGTGATCAATCGCAACAACCGCCTCAAGCGTCTCGTGGAACTGCAGGCTCCAGAGGTTATTATCCGCAATGAGAAACGTATGTTGCAGGAGGCCGTGGATGCACTCTTTGACAACGGTCGACGAGGTCGTGCGATTGCCGGTCCCAACAAGCGCCCGCTCAAATCACTGTCCGATATGCTTAAAGGCAAATCCGGCCGTTTCCGTCAGAATCTGCTCGGTAAGCGTGTTGACTACTCCGGACGTTCCGTCATTGTTGTTGGCCCTGAGTTAAAGCTGCACCAGTGCGGTCTTCCCAAGAAAATGGCGCTCGAGCTGTTCAAGCCTTTTATCTACAACAAGCTTGAAGAGCGTGGTTTGGTCACCACCATAAAAAGCGCCAAAAAAATGGTGGAAAAAGAGCGTCCGGAGGTGTGGGACGTACTGGAAGAGGTTATTAAAGAACACCCGGTTATGCTCAATAGAGCTCCGACCTTGCACCGTCTTGGCATCCAGGCGTTTGAGCCGGTTTTGATAGAGGGCAAGGCCATTCAGCTTCACCCGCTGGTTTGTACTGCCTTCAACGCGGACTTTGACGGTGACCAGATGGCGGTGCATCTGCCGCTCTCCATCGAGAGCCAGGTTGAGGCACGCGTACTGATGATGTCAACCAATAACATCCTTTCGCCAGCTCACGGCAAACCAATTATTGTACCATCCCAAGACATGGTTTTGGGAGCATATTATATGACGCGAGACCGTCATTTCGAACCTGACGTCGACGAGGTGACAGGCAAGGAGAAAATTGACGAGAAAAGCGGTAAGCCTATCTATCGCAGGGTAAGGGGGACCGGCAAGGTTTTTTCAAGTACCGATGAGGTGCGAATTGCCTTTGATGCCGGTGAGGTTGATATGCAGGCCACTATACGTGTCCGCATGAGAAATCTCGCATCAGATGAACTTCCGCAACTTATCGAGACGACTGCTGGTCGCGTGATTCTGCGAGAGATATTGCCTGAATCGGTTCCGTTCAGCGCCGTCAACAAGGTGATGAACAAGAAGGAATTGTCTAACCTTGTGGATACTTGTTATCGTATGGCAGACAGTAAAGAAACCGTAATACTTGCAGACAAGCTGAAGGATATCGGATTCCGGTACGCCAATCTGGCTGGTATTTCCATCTGTCTCGATGACATGGTTATTCCTGAGGGCAAGGCTGCAATTATTACCAAGGCTGATGATGAGGTAAAGGAAATTCAGAATCAGTATACTGAAGGTCTCATTACCGATGGTGAACGTTACAACAAGGTTATCGATATCTGGGCAAAGGCTACTGAGGAAATTGCCAAGGAAATGCTTGATAACCTTTCAATACAGACATTCATTGATGAGACAGGCGCCGAGAGGCAGGAACCATCTTTCAATGCGATTCACATGATGGCTGATTCCGGCGCCAGGGGCTCTGCTCAGCAGATCCGCCAGTTGGCTGGTATGCGTGGTTTGATGGCCAAGCCTTCAGGCGAGATCATTGAAACCCCCATTACTGCCAACTTCCGCGAAGGATTAACGGTTTTGCAGTATTTTATCTCCACACACGGTGCCCGTAAAGGTCTTGCGGATACCGCCCTCAAGACAGCCAACTCCGGTTATCTGACTCGTCGTTTGGTGGACGTTGCCCAGGATGCCATTATTACTGAAGACGACTGCGGCACACTGGATGGACTGATAGTTTCTTCGCTGACTGAAGGTGGCGAAATTATTGAGCATATCGGCGACCGTATTCTTGGACGTGTTGCAATGGATGACATCCTTGACCCTATTACCGGAGAAGTTCTGGTTGAGGACAATCAGGAGATAGATGAGAGCCTGGTTAAGCGGATCGAAGATTCGGGTCTGGAGAAGATCAAGATTCGTTCCGTGCTCACCTGCCAGAGTCGTCGTGGCATCTGCGCAAAATGCTACGGGCGTGACCTTGCCCGTGGTCACAGTGTTAATCAAGGTGAGGCAGTGGGTGTCATCGCTGCCCAGTCAATTGGTGAGCCGGGTACACAGCTGACCATGCGTACCTTCCATATTGGTGGTACCGCCTCCCGTCATGCTGAGCAGACATCTTTAGAGGCCCGTACTGATGGTACTATCAAATTCATCAATTTGAACACGGTTGTAAACGCAGAAGGATACCACATCGTTATGAATCGCAACGGTGAGATAGCGGTAATTGATGACACCGGACGCGAGCGCGAGAAATATGGCGTAGTGTATGGTGCAAAAATCAAGATCGCACCGGGTGGCAAGGTTAAGCCTACTGCAACTCTTGCAGAGTGGGACCCCTACACCATGCCGATACTCACTGAATTTGCCGGTAAGGTCAAATTCGGCGACATCATCGAAGGTGTAAGCATGGAAGAACAGTTGGATGAGGTAACCGGTCTGTCTCGCAAGGTTATCATAGAGTCCAAGGATAGTGACAAACGCCCGAGGATTGCCATAAAGGATGCTAGCGGCGAGGGTACCGGCACCATAGGTCGGTATTTCCTGCCTGTAGGCGCCAATATCTCTGTCCAGGATGACGCTGTCATAAGCGCTGGTGATATTATCGCTAAAATCCCGCGCGAAACTACCAAAACCAAGGATATTACCGGTGGTCTGCCACGTGTAGCAGAGTTGTTCGAAGCACGTAAGCCAAAAGATTATGCCGTAATCACGGAGATTGACGGCCGTGTCTCCTACGGCAAGGATGCCAAGGGTAAACGGAAAGTTATCGTTACACCAGAGGTTGGTGAGCCTAAAGAGTACTTGATACCCAAAGGTAAGCACATCAGTGTTCATGAGGGAGATCAGGTGCGCGCAGGTGAAGCGCTGATGGATGGTTCCTCAAATCCGCATGATATCCTCAGGGTTTTGGGTGTCAAAGAACTTGCCAAGTATCTGGTAGACGAGGTTCAGGAAGTTTATCGTCTTCAGGGCGTCAAGATTAATGATAAGCACATCGAGGTTATAGTTCGACAGATGTTGCGCCGTGTTCGTATAAAGGACGTTGGTGATACGACCCTCCTGGTCGATGACCAGGTCGAGCGCTTTGTATTTGAAGAAGAGAACGAAAAGGTCCTGGCCGCCGGGAAGAGACCGGCAATCGCCGAGCCTTTGTTACTGGGTATTACCAAGGCTTCATTGTCTACCGAGTCTTTCATCTCGGCAGCGTCTTTCCAGGAAACTACCAAGGTACTCACGCAAGCTGCGATTGAAGGAAAGGTGGACTACCTGCGTGGTCTCAAGGAAAACGTTATCATGGGACGGTTGATTCCTGCCGGCACGGGGCTTGCCCGTTATCGCAATCTGCGGTTGATTGTGGATGCACCTGAGCAGGGACAGCAACAAATCATTGATCGTGAAGCTGATGGACCGGATGATAAGCAGGAAGCAGCATAGAATTAACCAATTTCCAGGGCAGGGGGAGGCACATTACGCCCTCTGTCCTGGAAATTAACATGCCACTGCCCAAAAAAAGTGAAGTAAAAATTTAATTGTCAGTTTTTAGTTGACATGGTGGCAGAAACCCTGTATTTAACATGTCTCTTTTGAGAGAGAGCCCAAAGTGTGTATTCTGCACTTTGTGATATGAATGGAGATGCCAGTTGAATTCTGGCCCTACACCTATTCCATTCCCCCCCCACGTTTGGCGTATTCGCTCTAAACCGGCAAATCTCTCAAGTCAATTGATGTATTTTGTTTTTTGTTTTTCGGCTGGTTGTTGTTTTGGCCGAGATGTTTAGTGGTTTTTTTAGATAGTGAATTATTTCTTGCCTGCAGTGAAGAAATATATTGACAGCGCAGTTGTAAATTTGTTAATTTCACGGTTCGCTTCTTTAGGGGAGTGGCAGGGATTTTTATTAGCTGGGAGAGAACAATAATTATGCCAACAATTAATCAACTGATACGTGTGGGCAGGGAAAACAAGAGGGACAAGTCTACTGCGCCTGCCCTCAAATGCTGCCCTCAGAAACGCGGTGTTTGCACAAGGGTATATACTACGACACCCAAAAAACCAAACTCGGCTCTTCGTAAGGTTGCAAGGGTTCGATTGACCAATGGAATAGAGGTTACATCCTATATTCCTGGTGTGGGTCATAACCTCCAGGAGCATTCAGTTGTTTTGATTCGCGGCGGCAGGGTCAAGGACTTGCCGGGTGTGCGCTACCACATCGTACGTGGAACGCTCGACTCTGTGGGTGTTAAGGATCGTAAGAAGAGTCGTTCGAAATACGGCGCGAAGAGACCTAAATAGTACGCACTGATTTTCGTTGAGGGGATAGTTTATGCCAAGAAGAAGAGAAGTTCCCAAGAGAAATATACTGCCGGATCCTATGTTCCACGATAAGACGGTGGCCAAGCTCATCAATATTTTGATGCTTGCTGGTAAAAAGAGTATCGCTGAGTCGATTCTTTATGGTGCCCTCGATATTGTTGCGCAAAAGTCGAATGCAGAGGCTGTTGTGGTTCTGAAGAAGAGTCTTGATAATATAAAGCCGATGCTGGAAGTTAAGTCCCGCAGGGTGGGTGGCTCGACTTACCAGGTGCCGATTGAGGTTCGTCCCGATCGCCGTGTTTCTCTGGCTATGCGCTGGTTGATAAAGTATTCAACGGCACGCAGCGAGAAGACCATGAAGGATAAGTTGGCTGGTGAGATTCTCGATGCATACAACAATCGTGGAGCTGCAGTTAAAAAACGTGAAGATGTCCATAAAATGGCCGAGGCAAATCGTGCCTTTGCTCACTACCGCTGGTAACTGCTTGATTGCTTTTGGAGGATTTTGTGCCCCGTTTGGTATCGCTAGATAAATATAGAAATATTGGGATTATGGCTCACATTGACGCCGGTAAAACGACGACAACCGAGCGTATCCTTTATTATACCGGTGTTTCTCATAAGATAGGTGAGGTTCATGAAGGTACTGCCACCATGGACTGGATGGAGCAGGAGCAGGAGCGCGGAATCACCATTACGTCTGCGGCAACTACCTGTAGCTGGCGTGACTTTAACATCAATATTATTGATACGCCTGGCCATGTTGATTTTACAATAGAAGTTGAGCGTTCACTCAGGGTTCTTGATGGAGCGGTTGCAGTTTTCTGCTCGGTCGGTGGTGTTGAGCCGCAGTCTGAGACGGTTTGGCGTCAGGCTGATAAGTATGGTGTGCCTCGAATAGCTTTTATAAATAAAATGGACCGCGTTGGCGCAGATTTCTTCCGCGGCGTACATATGATCAAGGATCGTCTGAAGGCTAATGCTCTTCCGATTCAGCTGCCGGTTGGCAGCGAAGATACCTTTAAAGGTGTCATTGATCTGGTACGAATGAAGGCCGTTATTTGGGAAGATGAAGCGCTGGGTGCAAATTACCATGAGGAAGAAATCCCGGCAGCTTTGCTTGACCAGGCAATTGAATATCGCGAAAAAATGATTGAAGAGATTTCGAGTCATGATGATGCTCTCATGGAGAAGTATCTGAGTGGCGAGGAGTTGACTGAAGCAGAAATTATGGCAGCAATTCGTACCTGTACAATTGCCATAAAAATAATTCCTGTTATTTGCGGGTCTTCTTTTAAAAATAAAGGTGTTCAGAACCTCCTGGATGCTGTTGTGGATTACATGCCTTCACCAATGGATATTCCACCCATAAAAGGAGTGGATGTTAATACTGGCGAGGAAATCGAGCGCAAGGCTTCGGACAGCGAACCTTTTTCATCCCTGGGTTTCAAGATTATGACTGATCCGTTTGTTGGCCAGTTGACCTTCTTCCGTGTCTATTCAGGGGTCGCCACTGCCGGATCGTATATATACAATTCAACCAAGGGTAAAAAAGAGCGTCTTGGCCGTATTCTTAAGATGCATGCAAATAAACGTGAAGAGATTAAAGAAGTTTACGCCGGTGACATTGCTGCTGCGGTTGGGCTAAAGTACACAACTACCGGTGACACCCTCTGTGAAGAGGAAAATCAGGTAATACTTGAATCCATCGAGTTCCCGGAACCGGTCATTTCTATCGCTATCGAGCCAAAGACCAAGGCTGAACAGGAAAAACTGGGTTTCGGTCTTCAGAAGCTGGCCAGTGAGGATCCATCCTTCCGGGTCAAGACAGATGAGGAAACAGGTCAGACGATTATCTCCGGTATGGGCGAACTTCATCTTGAGATTATTGTAGACCGGCTTAAGCGTGAGTTTAAGGTGGATGCGAATGTCGGTAAGCCGCAGGTTGCTTATCGTGAAACCATCACCAAGAAAGTAAAGGTCGAAGGCAAGTTTGTTCGCCAATCTGGCGGTCGCGGTCAATACGGTCATGTTTGGCTCGAAGTCGAACCGCAAGAAGCTGGTAAGGGCTTTGAGTTTGTCGATGCCATCAAGGGCGGTGTCGTGCCCCGTGAATATATTCCTGCAGTAGGTAAAGGAATCTTTGAAGCTACCGACAATGGCGTTCTCGCAGGATTCCCGGTAGTTGATGTTAAGGTAACATTGATAGATGGTTCTTATCATGAGGTCGATTCCTCTGAAATGGCATTTAAGATTGCCGGATCCATGGGTTTTAAAGAGGGTTGTGCCAAGGCAGCACCAATTATTCTTGAGCCGATTATGTCGGTTGAAGTCGTGGTTCCTGAAGAATATATGGGTGATGTTATTGGTGACCTGAACTCACGTCGCGGCCGTATTATGGGAATGGATAGCCGCGGTGGCGCTCAAGTCATATCGGCAATGGTTCCACTGGCTGCTATGTTTGGATATTCTACGGATCTTCGTTCCGGTACTCAAGGCCGGGCAACATATTCGATGACATTTGATCATTACGAACCGGTACCCAAGTCGGTAGCGGAAGAAATTATAGCAAAAGTAAAAGGTTAAGAAATACACTGACGAGGAGGGCCTGTTATCATGGCGAAGGCTAAATTTGAACGCAACAAACCGCATGTAAACATTGGCACGATTGGCCACGTTGACCACGGCAAGACCACTTTGACCGCGGCCATTACCAAGGTATTGGCAGGTAAGGGCCAAG
>JBGSQD010000317.1:0-30618 GCA_041738275.1 Geobacterales bacterium | reverse complement strand
GTTTAGCCCTCCGCACATTGCTGCGCGAAGATGGCTGAACCTCCGGATTATTTTCAAGTCGTTTAATGGCATGATGTCACTTTCTCTCAGAATTAACGGGCCATTGCAGCTCATCTACTATTCAACGTTGGGACACTACTGTTAAAACATAATAATTATAAGTGAATTTGCGGCGAAAATATGCTTTTGGATTTAGAGATTGGTAACTTGTGCAGATAGTTTCACCCACCTGATTATTCTGTTTACATTCATGTGCCATTTGTTGCACACTTACAAATTGAAATATTAACCAGCAATTAAAACTCTATAAAATCGACAAGTAAGGACCATTATGGAACCAATCGTAACCTACAAGGAGCGCTGCCGACGCTGTTATTCCTGTGTGCGGACATGCCCGGTCAAGGCCATCAAGGTTGACCAGGGCTTTGCCCAGATCATATACGATCGTTGTATTGGCTGCGGCAACTGCCTGAGTTGCCCGCAGAATGCCAAGGTCGTGGTTGACCGAATGGTCAGGACTCAGGAGCTTCTGACCTCGGGCGCACCGGTGGTTGCGGTGCTTGGCTGCTCATTTCCGGCCTTCTTTGATGCCATCACTCCTGGGCAGCTGGTGGCGGGGCTGAAGAGTCTCGGGTTTCTTGAGGTACATGAGGGCGCTTATGGTGCCCGGATGATCGCCGAGAGCTATCACGATGCGGTTCAAAAAGCAGATCATCAGCTGATTTCCTCGCATTGCCCGGCAGTGGTGGATTTGATTGAACGTCACTATCCCAAGCTTTTGCCGAATCTGATCGGCGTAGTGTCCCCTATGATTGCCATGGGGCGTTTCATCAAAGGGGTATTGGGGGAAGAGACCAAGGTCGTTTACGTGAGCACCTGCATTGCGGCTAAATTTGAGGTACAATCCGCGGAATCGGCAGGTGCAATCGATGTTGTGTTGACCTACCAAGAGATCGAAAAGCTGTTTAAGAGTCGTGGTATCAATCCGGCAGTCCTGTGTGAGGCGTCCTTCGACGGCATAGATCCTGGAGAGGGCCGCCTTTTTACCCTTGCTGGCGGTTCGCTCAAACTGTTCGGTATCGAGTCTGATTTTCTGGATACCGAGACGGTTACAACAGAAGGCGAATCTCACACCATAGGTTTTATTCGTGATCTGGCTGCCGGACGAATTGCTCCAACCTATACAGACCTGAGATTTTGTGACGGCGGCTGTGTTGATGGGACTGGCGGCGGCAGGGAACGCAATCATTTTTACAAGCGCAAGCTGCTGGTGTCCTACAGCAAGAGTGCGCTGCCCTACAATACGGCGGCCCATTACAAATCCAATGCATCCTTTCCGGATCTGCAGCGATCTTTTTCAGAAAAAATGCGCAAACTTCCGAGCCCCGGCAAGGATGACGTCAAGCGTATCCTGCATTCGACAAAAAAGTTTTCCCAGGGGGATGAGTTGAACTGCCGCGCCTGCGGGTATGCCACCTGCCGTGAGCACGCAGTTGCGGTGTTCCAGGGCTTGGCTGATATCGCGATGTGTCTGCCGTATAATATGCAGCAGATCGAAGAGGATCGTGGCCGATTGATACAAAAGTACGAGCTGGTACGTCGCGAGCTTGATCAACAGTTGGGCGATGACCCCATTGTAGGCAATGACCCCGGTATCCAGGAGGTGCTGGAGTTGATTCGCCAGGTGGCCCCGACACCGACAACCGTCCTGATCCGGGGTGAGACCGGCACCGGCAAGGAGCTGACCGCACGGGCTATCCAGCGATTGAGCCAGCGTAACGATAAACTGATGGTAACGGTCAATTGCACGACGATCACCGATTCTTTGCTGGAGAGTGAGTTGTTCGGGCACAAGAAGGGCGCTTTTACCGGCGCGATTGCTGAGAAGAAGGGTCTATTCGAAGCTGCTGACGGAGGAACGATCTTTCTGGACGAGATTGGCGACATCACCCCCAAATTGCAGGCGGAGTTGCTGCGTCTGCTGGACTTGGGGGAGGTGCGACCTGTGGGAGGCACGGTGGCTAAAAAAGTCGATGTGCGCCTGATAGCTGCCACCAATAAGGATTTGGAACAGGGGGTGCGAGAAGGCTGGTTCCGCGAGGATCTGTACTATCGTCTGAATGTGTTCACGATCCTGCTCCCGCCTTTGCGCAGCCGGATAGATTCTATACCGGCTCTGGCTCAGCATTTTCTTGAAAAGGCACGTAAAAAACTGAACAAAAACATAAGCGGCATTGAGGAGCGGGCTGTCAAGGCCATGGAGCATTACCCGTGGCCGGGGAATATCCGCGAGATGCAGAATATCATCGAGAGGTCGTCGGTATTGACCAAGGACGGTGTCATAAGATTGGAAAACCTTCCCACAATCTTCATAAATACCTATGAACGCTGTGCCGATGGCGAGGTCAGCCGTCGCAGAACTTCTTTCAAGGCCGAGAGGGAGCTGCATGTGGGGCGAACCGAAAAAAATCTAATTGTTCGATACCTTGATGAGGCCGGCGGCAATGTTGCCAAGGCTGCCCGCATGGCGAGTATCCCGCGCAGAACCTTTTATCGACTTCTTAACAAGTACAGCATTGAGGTAGTGCGTGGGGTTGGTCAGGATGTTGATGAAATCCGTCCCGCCGATGCTGCTGATGCCATGTCGCATGGTAGGTGAAAGTGAATGTATTGTTAAAAGACGTTAATTTTAAGATTGTGTATACTTTTGGCCACTGGTGTGCCATTTGTTGCACACAAATAACTTTAGATAAATAAGATTAATTCAGTCCAATATCGCAACAGCCTGATTTATATGGAGTATTATTTTTATTTACCTTTTGGCACGAAAATGGCTAGTGTATACGGCAAAGCATGTTCAAACAGAACGAATAGCCATCATACACAAATACAAGGAGGAATTAGCCATGGGAAAAATGAGAGAGAATCCGCGATACAACGTAATTTCGATGAGGATCAGTGATGAGGAACGTGATCATCTTGAAAACATCATGGAGAAGACTCACTTGAGTATCTCTGACATCATGCGTGAAGCAATGGAGTTTTTTGCTGCCAATTACGACCAGATTGACCAGCAGCGTAAAGCAGCGTAACTCTCGGATTCGTCCACAACTTAACCCTGATAAGCAGTTAAGTGTGTTTGCAAAGTTGTCTTCTGTCTGCCCCAATTAACTGGGTAAGCAGGTGGTATTATATACCCGGAAAAAAACAGCTGATTTACTTTACAGAAAAGGCGAAGGGAGAAATCCTTCGCCTTTTCTGTATATATCTTGGTCGATCGAGTGGTCGTGCGGCCTGGTGCTGCAAACAGGACATGGTCGTGACGAAGATTATTTCTGCCATAATAGCGCAGAAACAACTTACAGTTGGCTAATTTATAAGAATTTCGAACTGTTCCTGATGAAAGCCCGGTTTGGCGCGGACGGTTATGCGTTTCTTAAACTTCTTCTCCAATTCCTCCAGGCCGCGACGCTCCTCATCGTAGAGCAGGTCGGCCACCAGGGGGTGCACGGATACCATCGCTTTTGTTCCGCGGATATCCAGCATCTCGCGGCGCAGTTCGCGGAAGATCTCGTGACAGATGGTGGTTTTGGATTTAATGTAGCCGCGCCCTTCACAATATGTGCATGGTTCGCACATCATGCGACCGATGCTCTCCCGTACCCGCTTACGGGTCATTTCAACCAATCCCAGCTCTGATATCTTGAGAATATTTGTTTTTGACTTGTCACTCTTTAGTGCCTCATCCAGAGCGCCGAAAACCTTGTCCCGATTGACCTCTTTCTCCATGTCGATGAAGTCAATAATAATGATGCCGCCGATATTGCGTAACCGCAGCTGGTACGCGATCTCCTTGACCGCTTCCAGGTTGGTTTTGAGGATGGTGTCCTCCAGGTTGTGCTTGCCAACGAAGCGACCCGTATTGACGTCAACAGCTGTCAATGCCTCGGTCTGTTCAATAATGATATATCCGCCGGATTTGAGCCATACCTTGCGTCCCAGGGCACGGCTGATTTCCACTTCCAGGCCGAAATGGTCAAAGATCGGCTCCTCTTCGTCGTACAACTCGATGGAGTACTTCATTTTGGGTACAAAGGCTGAGATAAACTGCACAATACGATCGTAATCCGGCTTGGAATCGACAATGATCTTGTCCACCTGTTCGGTGACGATGTCGCGGACTACTTTCTGAACCACATCCAGGTCGGAATGAATCAGGGAAGGTGCCGAAGCCTTTTCCTTGCGCTTGACAATTTCATCCCAGAGCGTGGAGAGGTATTGCATGTCCGACAGCATATCCTCTTCGCTTTTGCCCTCCGAGGCTGTTCTGACAATGTAGCCTGTGCCGCTCTGCTTGAGACGTTCCACTGTCTCCCGCAGCCGTTCTCGCTCGATCTCGTCGACAATTCGGCGGGAGATTCCCACATGATCTACGGTTGGCATGTAGACCAGGTGACGCCCCGGAAGTGATATGTGGGAGGTAATGCGGGCGCCCTTGGTGCCCAGCGGTTCCTTGGAAACCTGCACCAGCAGTTCCTGCCCCTCCTGGAGCAGTTCCTCGATCGGGTGAAGCGGCTTGAAATCCGGGTGGCTGTCGGATGTCTGGCTGTTGTTTACCTCATGATCCTTCTTGTCTTCAAGCATGGACTCATACTCTTCAATGGCGTCAAACACATCTGCCACGTACAGGAAGGCGGCTTTTTCCATTCCGATATCCACGAAGGCTGCCTGCATGCCGGGTAGAACCCGGATTACGCGGCCTTTGTAGATGTTGCCGACGATCCCCTTTTCGCGGGTCCGTTCAATGTACAATTCTGCGATGGTACCGTTCTCAATCAAAGCAATTCGTGTTTCGTGAGAGGCCGCGTTGATAACCAGTTCTGCACCCATAGTGATAACTCCTGTATATGAAATATAAAAACAATAGAATTGTCGGTATTATTAGTATGTTGACGGCAGCTTCTGCATTTTTCTCACAAATAATTTTGTGAACTGTGTTCACCCGTTATATTGGGGTAGGCAGAAAATAGCTTCGTTAACATTGATATCCTGCTAAAAACTTTAGGATGTAAAAAGCACTTCCAGTTTTTCGATGCTGATATCGTCGGCCTGCAGGTCGATATTACCGGTTATTGCGCGGGCAAACTCCATGGGCTTGCCTCTGCCGGCCACCAGTTCCAGCGCTGGGCCAAAGACAGTGAGCGATTTGACTTCGCCCCGCAGGTCTATGGCTTGGATGATACCCTTTTTCTTCCGCTGAATGACATAATCGGTATGTGCCAAAAATTGCACACTTAGTTCAGGGAGCCTTCCGGCGAGCCCTTTATCAAAGGTTATGCGATAGCGAGTCGCTTCGATCAGTGTGGAGAGTGATGGTGATTTGACGTCAGTCTGTGTTGCCTCCAGAATCTGAAGACCCTCGGGCAGTGCCTTGTTGAGTCGCTGAAGCACCTCATCGGCTGGAATGCCTGCTGCCACGAACATGTCCATATATTCAGCCATGGATTCAACGCCGACCGAGGTAGCTGTGGCAAAGGAGAAACGCGGATGGGGGTGAAAACCCTGTGAAAAAAGGATTGGCACCACGCCCCTGCTTACGGCGCGAGTAAAAACATTAAGCAGCTCCAGATGGCTCAGGTATCTCATTGCTCCTGTCTTTGCGAATCGGAGCCGGATACGGGCAGCAGTTTCGTCCGGTTGCCCTTTGTCTTTGCGCGCCGTTATGGTTGCATCCCCGGAGAGACGGGTTGTTACGGTTTTAAAATCACACACGCCGCAGGCGGTGCAGTCGCCGTGACGACAATCTTCGGTCGCTGCCTCGCTAAGCGCCTGCTCGCGTTCCTTGAGCAGATACTCTCGCGTCACGCCGCAGTCGAGATGGTTCCATGGCAGGATCTCGTCCAGATCCCGTTGCCGGTGATACCATTCTGGTTTAATGGCGCAATCCGCAAAGGCTTGCAGCCAGCGTTCCAAGGAGAAGTGCTCCTGCCAGCCATCAAAGCGGCAGCCAAGCTCCACTGCCCGCATCAATACCGGTGCCAGACGGCGGTCGCCCCGCGCAAAAACACCCTCCATAAAGGAAAGCGGCGCGTCCTGCCACTTGAAATGCAATTTCCGTTTTTTTAGATCACCGTGCAGCTGGTACTGCCGCTCCCTGATCTCATCCACGGAAATCTGCGGTTCCCACTGGAAGGGGGTATGGGCCTTGGGAACAAAGGTGCTGACCGCTACATTGACCTCACCGGGATTGCCCGACAATTTGGCCTGATCCTTGACCTGGCGGGCGAGAATGGAGATCTGCTGCACATCGTCGTTTGTCTCGCCGGGCAAGCCGATCATGAAGTAGAGTTTGATCGAGCGCCAGCCCGCACGGTAAACGCTTGCAGCCGTTTCCAGCAGGTCAGCCTCGGCGATGCCCTTGTTGATCACCTTGCGCATGCGTTCGCTTCCTGCTTCCGGTGCCAGGGTAAAACCGGTCTTGCGAACTTTCATGATCTCGGAGATCAACTCATCGGTCAGTGTTCCGACTCGCAGCGACGGCAGCGAGACAGCAATCCTGTCATGGGCATAGCGTGACATCAGCTCGGTGAGTAGCGGCGAAACACATGAATAGTCGCCGGTGGAAAGTGACAGCAGCGAGACTTCGTCATAGCCGGTGGCGCGTAGCGACTCTTCCACCAGTCCCAGCACTGTGGCCGGCGAGCGCTCGCGCAAAGGGCGGTAGACGTAGCCGGCCTGACAAAAGCGGCAGCCGCGGGTGCAGCCTCGAGCGATCTCCACTGCCACCCGGTCATGTACTGTTTTCATGAAGGGTACTACCAGCTTGGTGGGATAGACAGCCGTATCCAGGTTGCTGAGAAACCGTCGTCGCACGCTGGTCTGTTCTGTTCTGAGGGCTGTAATCTGCTCTATCGTGCCATCCGGATTGTAGCTGGGCACAAAAAATGCGGGGATGTAGACACCGTCGATATCAGCCAGGCGCTTCAGCAGGGCCGGCTTATCCTCGCCAAGTCGTTTTGCCAGGCGCGTCGCCTCAGCGATCTCAACGATTGCTTCCTCGCCATCTCCCAGCAGGATGGCATCAAAAAAAGGCGCCAACGGTTCAGGGTTATAGGCGCAGGGGCCACCGGCGATTACCAGGGGGAATGTGTCATTGCGCTGATTCGCCAAAAGAGGCACGCCGGCCAGACGGAGCATATTAAGGATGTTGGTATAGGAAAGCTCATATTGGAGCGTAAAACCAATAATGTCGCACTGCATAAGCGGTGTGGCGTTTTCCAGTGTTGCCAGCCTGGTATTCGTCGTTTCCAGCTGCTGTTCCATGTCCGGCCAGGGGGCAAATACCCGCTCGGCGGCAATCCCCTCAACTGCATTAAGGATACTATAGAGAATGCGCAGTCCCAAGTGGCTCATCCCCACTTCATAGACATCAGGGAAAGCCAGGGCAATGCGCAGTTCAGCGCTCTCCTTGCGGATAGAGCCCATTTCGCCCCCCATATAGCGGGCGGGTTTTTCAACCGAAAGGAGATTCATATTTGGCGGGTGTCCTTCTTGTAAAGTGGGAGGTTTATGACTGTAGCAAATCAAGCGTAATAATGGAAGGGAAATACCCATTTTTTTCTTGCAAATAGATCGGGCTTGGTGATATATAATTCATTCCATTGCCCAGGTGGCGGAATTGGTAGACGCGCTAGATTCAGGTTCTAGTATTCGCAAGGATGTGCTGGTTCGATTCCAGTCCTGGGCACCACAAAATCAAGGGTTTTCAGCAACTGCTGGAAACCCTTTTTTGTTTTGGCTTCCTTGTTTAAACAGCTGAAAGTATCAAATATATTTCAATGGCAATTACATCCTATTGCAATACCACTCACATTAAGCTATTCTATTGATGTGGCAAGGCGTTACAATAAATTACAAGATTCAATAAGAAGGGGGAACACCATGAAAGTTATATCTGCAACACTCTTATCCCTGATGATAGCCGGGACACAGGCTCTGGCATCCGGGAACAACGGAGGGGACAGCGAAGGTCTCGGTTTTATGGCAACCCTCTTTATCGGTTTTGGTGTCCTGATCCTCCTCTTCCAGACCGTACCTGCGATCATACTGCTCAGCGGAATGGTCAAGGGTGTGTTTTCCTTAGAGGATAAAAAAACTACGGAAGCCAATGCTGGAAGCCCTGGTAAAAACCCCTGACCAATGAAACAGGCAGAGTACCCTTCGGGGTGTGGGAGGTTAACGCCATGCAAGAAGAAATACTCATAGTGGATGAAGATAAGGATTGTCGCAAACAGATGGCAGAGATTTTCATAGACGCCGGGTACAATGTATCAGTGACCGGTTCGGTTGCAAACGCTCTCTGCGGCGTCCTCAAAAACAGTGCCCAGGTAGTGATTCTAGGTTCAAAAACAGACGAAATGTCCGCCGCAGAAATCATCCCGCTATTAAAGCAATGCAATCGTAACCTGCCAATAATACTGATTGCTTCAGACACTTCCTTGGGATTGTTGCGTAAGCTGAGGGGGGCTGGAGTATTTTACCACGCCATGAAACCTGTTGACGCCGAAGACCGAGAGGAAATCCGCCAAGCGGTGTCCTGTGCCCTGAAAAACCTGCACCCCCATGCCGCGTAAATACTGAAAAACACCAAGAGTATATAATAAACCAGGGTTTGCATGCTATGAAATATCAGCCTGCAAACCCTGTTTTTGTTTCAATCTACAGAAGTGTCGTTACCGGCCAGGCGGAACCTTGCTGATATTCCGGATGCGGGTGCCTGGCAACGCCCCTTTATTCCGAAACCAGCCTCGGTTCATCTCCAGTGCGTATCTAACCGGCTTTTCGGAACAATAATAGTCATCCGTTCCGGATGGCATTTCAGCCATATTGACAATTACTCCTCTGGAGTTGATAAAGGCAACGCTCAGGGGAATAGTGGTGTTATGCATCCACATGCAATAGGTTTGCTCTCCTGGAAAACTGAACAGCATGCCTCGATTGGCAGGCAGCAAAGTCCTGTTCATCAACCCCTTGTCGCGGGTGTCAGGTGTTGCGGCGAGTTCGACATTAATGAGGTGAGATCCCACGTGCAATTGAATCATGGGTAGTGCATTTTGCGCCATGGCCACACTCCATGGCGTAGCAAGGGCGAATATTGTCAGCCAGGCGAAGCGCATCCTTGTTGTTAATGGGTAAAATGTTGTGCGATGGCTGCAACCAGCTCCGCAAGTGTGGACCGCTGCGGTTCGATGTCGACCTTGAGCCCCATTTCGCGGCAGGTGCGGGATGTGACCGGCCCAATGGAGGCGACCGTTACCCCTTTGAGCATGTTTACCAGAAGATCTTTACCCAGCATTTCAGCGAGGTTTTGCACCGTAGACGACGATGTGAAAGTGATGCAGTCCACGGAACGGGTCTCCAGGGCAAAGATCGCCTCGGGAGGTAGGCGCTCCGGAAGGACGTTGCGGTAGGCCACCGGGCTGTCCACTCGTGCTCCCAGTCGCTTCAGCTCTTGGGGTATGACCTCACGGGCGCGGTCAGCCCGGGGAAAGAGAATCCTTTTCCCGGCGATCGCCTGTTTACCGAGCTCGGCAACAACCCCTTCAGCTTTGTAGTCTGATGCTATCAGGTCTGCGCGGATGCCAAAGGCCTGGATCGCCTCGGCTGTCTTTGGCCCTACGGCACAGACACGGCACGAGGCGAGTGCCCTGGCATCGAGCTTGAGCGTCTCAAGCCGCTGGAAAAAGTTGCGCACCGCATTGCCTGAGGTAAACACCAGCCAGTCATAGCCGGCAAGCTCCATGATAACGGCATCCAGCGGTTCCCAATTTTCCGGTTCAACCAGACGGATGGTTGGACATTCGATGGCCGTTGCCCCGTACTCGGACAGCAAAAGTGAAAATTCACCTGCCTGATCAGCTGCGCGAGTCACCAGGATCTTTCTTCCGAACAGCGGCCGGCAGTCGAACCAGCGCAGCTTTTCTCGCAGGCCGACAACCTCGCCGACGATAGTCACCGCCGGCGGCTTGAATCCGGCCTGTTCGGCACGATCAGCGATGTCGGACAGGCAGCCGGTCAGTACCTGCTGTCCCGGGGTCGTACCCCATCGTACAAGCGCGACAGGCGTCTGCGGGTTCCTGCCGTTTTCCATCAGCCTGCCCATGTTTTTTCGCAGGGTCGTGATTCCCATATAGAACACTATGGTGCCGTTGCCTTGAGAAAGCCTCTGCCAATCAATAGTGGATTCGTCCTTATCCTTTCCTTCCTGGCCCGTAACGAATGCTACCGAGGCGGTAAAATCACGGTGAGTAAGGGGGATTCCGGCGTAGGCTGCCGCCCCTACTGCGGCAGTGATGCCGGGAATAACTTCGAAAGCGATCCCCGCTTCTCGCAGAGCCTCACACTCTTCACCCCCACGTCCGAACACGAAGGGATCGCCGCCCTTGAGACGGACGACTGTCTTGCCTTCCTGTCCCTTTTGCACCAGCAGGCGGTTGATCTCTTCCTGGTCCTGATTGTGTCTGCCGCCGATCTTGCCGGCGTAGACCCGCTCGGCATTGTCAGGGGCGTATGCCAGCAACTGCTCGTTAGCCAGATAGTCGTAGACCACCACATCTGCCCGGCACAGACATTCGATTCCCCGCAGGGTGATCAATCCAGGATCACCCGGGCCGGCACCGACCAAGTAAACGATTCCCTTATTCAGTTCTGCTGTCATATCGCACCAACTCCGGAAGCGCAGCCTGTAAGCATGCGCAGTTTAAACTTTTTCCTGCATAAAAACAGACGGTTACAAATGAGTGCCTTAGCCCGAAATGATCTCGCGCTGGTACACTTCTTCCAAAATTTCTTTGCCGCCATCAGCCAGCAGTTGGTCCGCCAGCTTGATCCCCAACTGTTCACATTCCGTCACAGGTCCGCTGATCTCGCCCCGAACAGAGCGGCTGCCGTCAACTGCCGCGATAAAGCCAACCAGTCGCAGTTGACCAGAATTTACTGTGCCGTGGGCTGCTATCGGTACTTGACATCCCCCCTCGCAGCGCTTCAGAAGGGCGCGTTCCGCCCGTACGGCATAGCTGGTGTCAGGGTGGTTGAAGAAGGCGATGGTTTCGGTGATAACCGGGTCTGCCAGTCGGCACTCAATCCCGAGGGCACCCTGACCGATGGCCGGGATAGAAAGATCGACGTCCAGGTATTCGGCCACCTGCTCAGTAAAACCGAGCCGCTTCAGGCCGGCGGCAGCAAGTATTACCGCATCCAGCTTGTCATCTTCAAGCTTGCGGATGCGGGTCTCCACATTGCCGCGTATTATGCACATTTCCAGGTCAGGACGCACCTTCAGCAGCTGAGCCTGGCGGCGCAGTGCGCTGGTGCCGATCCGGGCCCCCTGGGGCAGGTCAGCGAATTTAACGTTGCGGGAGATGACGGCATCGCGCGGGTCTTCACGTTCAGTGATGCAGTACAGCCCCAGACCTTCCGGGAAATCGGTCGGAACATCCTTCATGCTGTGCACGGCGATGTCGATTTCATCACGCAGCATGGCCTCTTCTATCTCCTTGACGAACAGTCCCTTGCCGCCGACCTGTGCCAACGGGACGTCAAGGATCTTGTCGCCGATGGTCTTGATCTTGGTCAGGGTAACCTCCATCCCGGGGTATTTCTTCTCCAGCTCCGACTTGACCCAGTTGGCCTGCCAGAGGGCCAGCTGGCTGGCGCGGGTACCGATCCTCAACTGTTTTGGGGGCATATTAATTCTCCGTTTTTTGAATTTGCAGGAAGTTGCATATCTTTCACCATGTATCCCAGTAACATGAAGCAGTCTTTACTTCATGGTAATTCTATCAGTATTACACGACAACCGGCAGACGTTTCGTCAACAGAATTTCCTGCGGTGTCACCTGCGCACGGTAGGCCAGTGCTTCCACGCCATTTGCCAAGGCCAGACGCAGGAGACGTCCATACTCCGGATCGATGGCATCTGCGGGAGAGACACTCTCCCCATCACCCCGCTGAACGGTAAAGAAGATCACACCGCGATCGCCTTCCTGCACAACCCGCATCAACTCGTTGAGGTGCTTCTGCCCGCGGATGGTGACGGCATCGGGAAACAAAGCCCGCTTCTCCTCCACCAGGGTAACATTCTTGACCTCTACATAACAGCGGCCTGATAATCCTTCCAGCAGCAGGTCGATGCGACTGTGCCGGCCGTAGGGCACCTCGGGGCGGATGGAGTCGTACCCCTGCAGTTCCGTGACGATGCCATTCTCGATGGCCTCACGGGTCAGGCGGTTAGGAAGGCTTGTGTTAATGCCGGCCCAGCAGCCGTCCGCCTCGACAAGTTCCCACGTCAAGGGATACTTGCGACTTTGGTTAGGGCTGCGGGATAGAAACACCCGGCTTCCAGGGGTTGCACAACCCTTCATGCTTCCCGAGTTGGGGCAGTGAGCGGTGACAATGTTCCCATCCTCCAACTCCACATCTGCCAGGAAACGCTTATAACGCTTGATCAACCTTCCGGCGATGAGTGGTACCGGCAGGATCACTCCTCCAGCTCCAGTTCCTCGTCGTCATCCGGTGCTGCTTCCAGGTCGAACAACTGGCGCAACGCATCCACATAAAGATCGACACGTCCGCCCTGGCCGGCCTTTTTCAGGACAGCGGTCGGGGTATGGAGGAGTTTGTTCATCATGGCCGCTGTGAGGGCCTCCAAACGCTTTTCATCCTCCGGTGTCATATCCTTCCAGGCAGAAACAGTCCGGCTGAGCTCGCTCTTGCGGATCTCGTCAAACCTTGTGCGCAGGGCAACAATGGTGGGTGTCACCTCCAGCGAGGAGAGCCATTTGTAGAACTGGCCGATCTCCTGGTTGATGATCTCTTCGGCCTTTTCAGCCTCAAGGTTGCGCTGGGCCAGATTGGCCTGAACGATCTCCTGCAGGTTGTCCACCGTGAAGAGGTAGGCATTCTCCAGATCGTCCACCTTGGGATCGATGTCGCGCGGCACCGCGATATCGATAAAGAACATAGGCTTGAACCTGCGCCGGCGGACAGCCTCTTCCACATCTTTTGGGCCAATGATGATATGCGGGGCACCTGTGGAGGAAAGTACGATATCCGCCCGGTGAATATTTTCCAGCAGTTCCTCGAAAAGCACGGCCTCGCCGCCAAACTCTTCGGCCAGCCGCTCGGCCCGTTCAAAGGTGCGATTGGTCACCATCACCCCGCGGGCGCCGCTGTTCAGGAAGTGTTTGGCTGCCAGTTCGCACATCTCGCCGGCACCGATCAACATAACCGTTTTGTCCGACAGATCACCAAGAACCTTCTTGGCCAGCTCTACAGCGGCAAATGCCACCGACACGGCTGAGGAGGCGATCCTGGTCTCGGTGCGGACACGTTTTGCCACCGAGAAGGCCTTGTGCAGAAAGCGGTTAAGGATGATTCCTGATGTTTTGTACTCTGCGGCATAGCCGTAGGAAGTCTTGATCTGGCCCAGGATCTGGGGTTCGCCAACCACCATGGAGTCAAGACTGGAGGCAACCCGGAAGACATGACGAATGGCAGCCTCGGAATGGTAGCTGTACAGGTGCGGCTCAAGCGATTCAAGAGGTATACGGTGGTAATCCGCCAGGAAACGCTTGACTCGGGCAATGCCTCCGGCAATATCGCGAGTCGTGGCGTAGATCTCCACCCGGTTGCAGGTAGAGACGATCACTCCCTCGACAAGGTTGTCCAGAGAAACCAGTTCGCGTAACGGTTTTTCAATCTGGTTGGGAGAAAAAGCCACTTTTTCCCGTATTTCAACAGATGCGGTTTTATGGGAGAGACCAACTACGATAATGTTCATTTGGCTGATATATCCATGATGAGTTGCTTTGTCCTGAGCATGATTACGGCTACCATGTGATGCTGTGTTTCATGCCGAAAAAGGTGATAAGTAACACGATGAACCCGACAATTGAAAGAAGTGCGGCGCGTTTACCGCGCCAGCCGATAGTCAGGCGGCCATGCAGCAGTGCTGCGTAGATCAGCCAGGTTATCAGCGACCAGGTTTGTTTGGGATCCCAGACCCAGTAGCTCCCCATGGCTTGCTCTGACCAGATGGCGCCGGAAATAATGGCAAAAGTCAGCATGGGGAAGCCGACCGCCAGGCAGCGGTAACTGATCTCGTCAAGCGTCTCCAGAGAGGGCAGCTTCTGGAAGAGAGCCCCGAAATTCTTTGCCTTTAGGAAATGTCGTTGAATCAGGTACATCACTGCTACGCCGCAGGCGATGGTGAAGGCTGCGTAGCTGAAAAACGCCAGCATGGCATGGAACCAGAACCAGTTGCTTTGCAGGATTGGCGGCAATTGGCGAACTCCACCGTGCATCGTACTGGAAACGATCAACATGAGTAACGCCACCGGCGTGACAAAGGAGCCGAGGGTCGTCACCTTGTAACGACGATCGAAAAATATGAATACCCCGACAATCATCAGGCTGAAAAAAGACAGTGATTCCTGCATGTTGGTCAGCGGTAGATGCTTGTTCAAGCTGGCCAGATGGACGGTAGAGAGGATGTGGGCGATGCAGCCGCTGGCAAGCAGCCTGCTGGCCCACAGTGTCAGTCCTTGGGATGTACGGAACAGGCAAGCCAGGTAGGCTGCTGTAGCACAGATGTACAGGCCCAGGGTCAGAGAGAAAAAAAGGTGCGTCATGGCACTTGTTCCTTGTTTTGGGTTAACTCGTTGATCAGGCGCATGGCGTGAGCGCGTATAACCTTTTTATTGTATGTGCTGCCGTTCCCTTCCGTCAATAGCTTTTCGCGCTCAAGGGCGAGTTGTTCCAGGGCAATGCCGTAACCATCACCTATCACCTCAGCCAGAACATCCCTGACTAATGCCGCAAAAGCGGGGCAACGTCCACCGGTTGCGACGCTGATCTCCAGGTTGCCGCGGCGGAGCATGGCCGGAAATGTGCAAGTGCTTAACTCCGGCGCATCTGTCACCACAACCAGGATACCCCGCTGCCGGGCATCTGTTGCAACCATGCGATTAACCCCGCTATCGTTACTGGCCGCCACCGCCAAAAAAACGCCCTCCAGGTCACTGGCCTCATAGCGGCCGGTTCGTGTGGTAATGACTCCGGATTCAGATAACGCCGATATTTCCGGTTTCATGTCCGGCGCCACCACACGTACGGTGGCGTGCGCTGCCAGCAGGACCTGCAGCTTGCGACAGGCCACGGTTCCACCTCCAACAACCAGGATGATCCTGTCATGGATATCTATATGCAATGGCAGTTGGGGCATTCGCGCGAACTCCTGTTCAGAATAACAGTGCTCAGCATACTCTTTTAGAAGAGGCATTTCAACAAAACGACCTAAATGGAGTTTGCGCTTGATTTTTTCCCTGCCTCGTATATCATTCAAGAAAATAGATACATTCTCAAAGGAGACACGAGTATGGCCAGTGAAAAGGTAATGGCATTTACCGACGCAAATTTTGACCGAGAGGTTTTGCAATCAGAAATTCCGGTATTGGTTGATTTCTGGGCAACGTGGTGTGCCCCCTGCAAGGCGATAGCCCCGCTCGTTGATGCAGTGGCTGATGAATATGCCGGAAAAATCAAGGTCGGCAAGGTCAATGTTGACGAAAACCCCGCTACTCCTGGCAAATACGGTGTTCGCGGTATTCCGACACTGATCCTGTTCAAGGGTGGTGTTGTTGTCGATCAGATCGTTGGCGCTGTGCCCAAATCCCAGCTAGAGGCCCTTATTGTCAAGGCACTCTAGAGCGATAAAGCATTGCAGGTCGGCTTACGGATGTGCACTGGTTGTTCTGATTGCCATCGTGGTTCTGCTTCCCACGCACATCCTGGCTGCCGTCAGGGTTGGCCAGCCGGCTCCGAATTTTAAGGTGATTACCACATCGGGTCAACCGGTTTCACTTGATAATTACCGTGGTTATGTGCTGGCGATTGACTTCTTTACCACCTGGTGCCCGCCCTGTAAGCAATCCATCCCCCATCTTGTGGAGATGAACCGCAAATATGGCAAACAAGGTTTTCAGATCCTCGGCCAGAGTATGGACGAAGACGGAGAACGGGCGGTGAAGGAATTCATTCAGGAATACCATATCAACTACCCTGTGGCTTTGGCCCCTCAGCAGATTCAGAATGATTATGGTATTGTCTCGGTGCCGGTGATGTATGTGATTGATAAAAAAGGGAAGGTTGCCGAGGTGTACCGGGGATTTTCAGACGAGATAAGGTTTTCCATGGAAAATCTTGTCAAAAAGCTGCTGGCGGAAAAATAGCATATGATAGGAATTTTGCTTTAATCAGCTTCACCATCCAGGTAGTAGACCTTCATCAGGCATAAACCACAGGCCGGCGCCGTCACGCCGGCCTTTTTTCTGTCCCGGTCCAGCAGCAGCCAGGACACATATTCCTCTGAAAAACGCCCCTTGCCGATATCTACCAGCGTTCCCACCATGACTCGCACCATGTTTTTCAGAAACCCCTCACCGACTACGTCGATGACGATGAAGTCACCTTCCTTGCTGACATCCACCGAATCAATCCTGCGTACGCTTGTCTTTGTTGCACAATTGGATGCGCGGAAGGCAGCAAAGTCGTGCCTGCCGACAAATCGGGCTGCAGCGGCTTTCATGGCAGCAATATCGAGCGGTTCCTTTACATGCCAGGAGTGAAAACGGTGCAAAGGCGAACGTGATGCTGTTGTGAGAACAGTGTAACGGTAATGTTTGGCATGGGCATCACGGATTGGGTTGAAATCGGTGGGTACCTCAACCGCGTCCAGGATGGCAATATCAGGAGGCAGAAAACGGTTGGTGCCGTCTACGAAGGCTCGTAGCGGCATCTTGGCTGACGTTTGGAAAGCTGCCGCCATACAGCGGGCGTGCACACCTGCATCAGTGCGTCCCGATGACCGCAGGCTCACCTTCTCACCAAGGAGTTGGAAGAGGGCCTCTTCAATGACCTGCTGTACGGCCAGCCCATTCGGCTGTGTCTGCCAGCCGACGTAATTGGTACCATCGTATTCGATGCTCAGTCTGATAGTGCGCATCTGTCAGGTGGTGGAGGAAGAGGAGAAGTGTCCGGCCAATTTTTCGAGATCAGCAGCCTCAAAACGATATGTCTGCCGGCAGAACTCGCAGGTTATCTCGCTTCCATTTTCCTGTTTAACCATATCGGCCAGTTCTTCCGAACCGAGTGACAACAGGGCGCGTTCGACCTTCTCGCGGCTGCAGCCGCAGCGGAAAAAGATGTCGTGGGTCTCCAGCAAGGTGTAGGGGATGCTGCCAAAAATCTCAGCCAGCAATGCTTTAGGGCCACCCTCCTGCAACAGTCCGGAAAGGGAGGAAAGAGCAGTAATCCTTGCCATTATTTCTTCAATCTCCGCTTCATTCGCCATGGGGAGCGCCTGCGCCAGGAAGCCGCCACACACGGAGACCTTGCCTTCCCCATCCAGGGTTGCGGCCACACCCACGGCAGAAGGTGTCTGTTCAGAATCGGTCAGGTAATATGCCAAGTCCTCGCCGATCTCGCTGGAGTGGAGTTGTACCATGCCACGGTAGGCCTCGCCCCCCATCCCAAGATCCTTTGTCACGGTCAGAAAGCCGGCCCTGCCGAGGATGCCGGGTACGTTCCAGCTGTTGTTCAGCGGTTCCGCCTCGGCAGCAGGATTGCCTACACATCCGCGTACAGCGCCATCGCTGTCAGCCTCTATCAGCAATTTGCGTAGCGGTCCATTGCCTTCAAATTTTAAAGCAATCCGTTGATCTTGCTTGAGCAATGCCCCCATCAGTGCACCACCGGCCAATCCTCGTCCCAGAGCAATACTCGCCGTGGCAGATGTCTGCTGCATTGAGCAAATATCTCGGGCAAGCTTCCCGGCACTACAGGCCAGCACTCGAATTCCTCCGGCACTGCTTATTGCGCGGACCATCTGGTCTTCCATAAAATGCTCCATCAGTGAATGTAATAAAAAAGGTGTAGGGAGTAATTTGATAACTGGCTGTTTTTCTTCGAGTGCTTCGTGATCTCGTATGATAATTGCAATTTTTTGATCATATTACAGTATTGCAGGAAATAAAAAAAGCCGCATCTCGCGACGCGGCTTTTTGTGAAACAGGTGAAAAAGAGATTACTTCGCAGCAGGAGCAGCAGGTGCTTCTTCTTTTTTCACTTCTTTTTTAGCTTTTTTAGCCATTTTAACTTTTTTAGCAGGTTTTTTCACTTCTTTTTTCACGTCAGCAGCAGGAGCAGCAGGCTCAGCAGCAGGCTTGGCAGCTTCAGTAGCGAAAACAACGGCAGAGAAGGACAGTGCTACGAGGGCGGCAACGATTGTGGACAGAACTTTTTTCATTTGTACTACCTCCAGAATAAATTGGTTAAGATATTTATATATAGCAGGCATCGTGCCAATGTATTAAATAATCATAACCACCTGTTATTGAACTGGTATTAGGCTGTATGCAGCCGGATCTTCGCTGTCGTGTCACCTTATTAGGAACAACGTATACCGCAAATGGGGTAAAGACGCCAATGTCGCTACCTCAATTCAAAGCAATCAGCCGAGGTGTAATACTATGAAAAAAAAAAGCACACACCGTTTGATCCCGGTGTGTGCTGTATGTACTTACTTGCAATAATGTTACGGGGAATATGATCTAGTGGCCTGTGTCCTGGCTTTCATCAGTTTTGTTGATGTAGCGGTAAAACATTGGGAAACCGACGAAGAAGGCTACACAGATCAGATATTCAACACCTTTGATATACTGGTAATAATCTACCAGGGTGAACACTTCCTTGATTTCTCCTATAGATGAAAATAATCCCATGACCTGACTCCTCTCCGAATGGTTTGATTGATGTAGTGTTTTCCAATAAATCAGCAGCAGTTATTGTAATGAATCTGTTAGTGACGTGCAGTGGCGGCAGCTTTTTCCTTGTTGCTGGCGGCACCGGTGATCATAGCGTACAGGGTTATTATGGCCGGGATGCACTGGATAACTACCACCAGGGCGCAAAAACCAAGGAACAGAAGGATCAGGGGACCGCTTATGAAAACCTTGTTGGTAGCGCCGCCGGATGCAAGGGCTGCGGTGCTGGTGGCGAGGCTGATGGCAACTGCGCTGAATACTGATGTCAAAGTCTGGTTTGCTTTCATGGCGATCTCCTTTTCTGTGTACGATCTGTTTTATGTCCGGTGAATCATGTCGTTTTAATTTTGCAGCCAAGATTGTTTCTGAACTCTTTGTTTTTTAATATTGCATCGGCCGTGCCAAAAGAAAAATTTAATGTGGTGCCGGTTGAAACATGCTGTTATTACAGGTGATAATAAAATAGATAGCTGGTTTGGTTGTCAACGTGCTGGTGAACATGGAAGGGGAATAGTATAGAAGATATATACAACCAATAATGGCATGAGTTGCCTAGGTATGACGGCAATACTCAATTATTACAGCCAGCTAGATTATGCCACCATCTTTATATATGCCTGTATGATAAAAACATACATGCATAAAACCGGTGAAATCAGCTGTAGAAACCTGCTGAGGAGGGAGCCGGCTCTGATACCTGAGAATGGAAACAGCGTGGTTGAACCGTTTTTTCTTATAATTTATGATGCGAAAATATTAAATGATGTGATATATGGTATTTAATGGTTTTTGTTTAACACGCCAGGCCGCAACAGGCGGTTCGGGGATGTAGCTCAGCTGGGAGAGCGATGCGTTCGCAACGCATAGGTCGACGGTTCGATCCCGTTCATCTCCACCAATAATTCAAAGGGTTATGCCTATATGCATAGCCCTTTTATTTTTTCAATCTGTTAGGTTATACACTCAATATAAAGCTGGTTTGTTGCCGCCAGCTTTGATATAAATCGTATGATAAATCTATTCATTAACTCGGTCGCTTACTGGGACCGGCTATGGGGCTCACGTCATGTCGACATCCGACGAGAAACCGAAAAGCGAACTTATCCTGGATGAGCTCAAAAGACGGCAGCGTACAAAAGAGGTCGTCGATGTTGAGGAGGAACGTGTCAAGGTTGTCATCTTTATTTGCGGTGTCAACCTTTTTGCGTTTTACGGCAGGGATATCAGGGAAATACTGCCCTCCTGCGATATCTCCTGGGTCCCTTGCCTTCCTGATTATCTTCCCGGCCTCATCAATATACGCGGCGATATCGAATCGGTCATCGACCTCCGCCATTTTCTTGGAGAAGAAAAAGGTGACCACGGCAATTGCCTGATTGCAATGGCCGTGCATGGAGATTTTCATTCCGGTGTGATGATCGAATCCATTGAAGACGTGGTGGATATTCCGCTAAGGCTGATACAGCCACCCCTTGCGACCCTGAATGGTGCGGCCCGCGACCTGGTGATCGGAGAGATTGAATATGGTGGCGAAACCATTTCATTGCTCGATATCGCTAAGCTGGCGAACCTTATTTCACTATGAATGACAAAGGCGAACAACAGCTCGCCTCGATAAACCTGCTCCTTTTCTCTGTTGGTGGTGTTCATTTCGGTATCGACGCCGAACAGGTGGCTGGAATAGGGGCCTATGATGGCGATCAAGCCGCGGACCTGTTCTGGTTCCACGAAGAGCTGGAATATGGAGATGCAACAGTATCGTATGCATCGCCGACAGTTGTAACAATCAGAACGGGTGGCGTGCAGTCGTACCGGGTTATTATCGACTCAATGCAGGATATCGCCGAATTCAGCCAGGACGATATCCGTTTGTTTCCGGAACTGCTGGAGCCCTTTGCCATGCGAAGGGGGCTATGGGGGATACTTCCTGTCAATGGCATTATGGTGCTGCTGTTGGACTTTCAACTTTTTTTGAAGCAAAAACTGACAGTGATCAACTGATACGCAATACTGAAGAGGGAGATAACCATGAGATTGACCACCAAGTTTGTCCTGATAAACGTCATCATCATAACGATGGCCATTGCAATCACGTCTTGTTTCACCTTCATCAGCATTCATAACGAGATACGCCGACAGGCAAGTGTCTCTCAGGAAGGTATTCTCAAGGTGTTCTGGGAGCTGCTCAAGGCCAAGGGGAGTGATTTCCATACCGCTGACGGCAAATTAATGGCAGGCAGCTATGTCATTAACGGGAATTATGAACTTCCCGACAAGATCAAGGAAATATTTGGTGGCACGGCGACCATTTTCATGGGTGATACGCGCGTCTCAACCAATGTACTTAAGCCAGATGGCAGCCGGGCGATCGACACCAAGCTGGTAGGCGCGGCATATGATGCCGTTGTCAAGGAAGGCAAACCATACCGGGGAGAGGCGAAGATTCTGGATATCCCCTATTTTACGGCATATGATCCGATCAAAAACAGCAAGGGCGAAGTTATCGGCGTACTGTATGTGGGAGTAAAGGAAAGCGATTATTTTGCCGCCTACAAACAACTGCAAACGATCATGTTCATAATTACGGCTGTGATCGCCGTTGTCTTCGCCTTTATAACCTGGCTTATAGTGAGGAAGGCGCTTTTTCCCATCATTGGAAAGGTCTCCGGGATAACCGATAAAATCCATTCCCATGTGGGAGCGATAGCGTTGACCATGGATCAGCAGTCCGGATTTTCTACCCAGCTATCCAGCTCGGTGGTGGAAATATCATCGACAATGGAGGAGTTCTCCTCTACGGCGAGCCAGATAGCACAGCATAGCCAGAGTGTGGTGGAACGGGCAGACAAAACACTGGAAGACACTAAAAACGGCGCTGCCGAGGTTGAAAACCTTACCTTCAAGGTTAATGACATTAGCAACAACATCCAGGCAAACCTGAGCGAGATCGTGGAACTGGGTAAAAAGTCGAAAGAAATAAACAAGGTTATGGAGATTATCAATAATATTGCCAACCAGACCAAGCTGATCGCGTTCAATGCAGCGCTTGAGGCGGCCAGCGCCGGGGAGGCTGGGAAGCGTTTTGGCGTAGTGGCGGTCGAGATCCGTCGTCTGGCAGACAGTGTGGTCGAGTCGACCGCTGAGATCGAAGGGAAAATTACGGAGATTCTGGATTCGGTGAATCGTCTGGTGATGTCTTCGGAAAAGAGTTTCATGCTGATCCAGGAGGGGCAGGAGTATGCATCCCATACGGTGGTGATGCTGATCGAGAGTGTGGACGGTGTGGAGGAAACCACCAGCGCCGCCCGCCAGATATCTCTTTCCACGCAGCAGCAGCAGATTGCCAGCAGTCAGGTGGTTTTGGCGCTCAAGGACATCGAACAGGGGGTACATTATGCCACCGATTCCATCCACCAGACAAACAGCGTGACCGACCAACTGCTGGAGCTGTCGGAGCAGTTGAAAAAACTGGTCATGACCTTTCAGACAGGTAATGAGGGTGGCGGACAGGGATCCGCGGTAACCGGAGAAACCCGCTAACCGATGACAAAAACGGAAAGTATTATACGGGTGCTGATCGTTGATGACAGCGGCCTGGTACGCGACATGATCCGCGCCATCCTGGAGTCGGATCCGGGAATCGTTGTAGTCGGCGAGGCGGAAAACGGGGTGGAAGCCATTGCCAAGGTTGCCTCGCTCAAGCCGGATATCGTGACCATGGATATTGAAATGCCTCTCATGGGGGGGCTTGAAGCCATTGAGAGGATTATTGCCGAGCATCCTGTGCCGATTCTGGTAATAACCGCCCTGACCGGAGTGCGCACCGCTTTCGCAGCAATATCCAAGGGAGCGCTGGACGTCATTGAGAAACCGGATATCAGCCTTGTGAACATGCAGACTTTGATTCACAAGATCCGGTATCTGGCCAAGGTTGATGTTGCCGCACATCTGAAGGTCGTTGGGAACCGGGACAAAACCAATGCCGGCAGCGGTATTCCTCCCCAAAGGGTTTCCCCGAAGATAGGGGTTGTCGCCATAGCAGCCTCCACGGGTGGGCCACAGGCGATCAACACCATACTGTCTCATCTGCCCGCTGCCTTTCCTTTTCCCATCGTCATAACACAACACATTGCCGAAGGGTTTAGCCAGGGCATGGCAGACTGGTTGAACAACGGAACCCCGCTCACCGTTGTTACGGCGGACAATGGCGCACGCCTGACCCCTGGCCACGTCTATATCAATCCAGCCGAAAATACGATGAGGGTCAGTGAGCAGGGGATAATCAGCCTTGGCGACCGGGATACCAGCCAGGTCTACAATCCCTCCTGCAACACGCTTCTCTCTTCGGTTGCCGCGGCATATCGGAAAGGGGTCATCGGGCTGATCATGAGCGGCATGGGGGATGACGGTGTGGCAGGGATGCAGGCAATCATGCTTGCCGGAGGTGCGACACTCGCTCAGGATGCAGAAAGTTCCGTGGTATTCGGCATGAACCGGCTTGCAATAGAGCGCGGGTTCATCCACAAGGTTGTACCGCTCGCCAAAATACCGGCTGAATTAATGCAGAGGGCCGGGGTCCTGTTATGACAGTCACCGAAAGATCCCATAAAATTGAAGGTGCTGTTGACCTTGCCCCTTTTAAAAATCTGCTGCTGCGAACCTGCGGACACAGCTTTGAAAAGGAGCGGGAACAGGCGCTCTCGGCCGGTCTGCGACGACGAATGGCGGCACTGGGCATTGATATGTACGAATCCTATCTTGCCCTGTTGTTGCATGATCAGGATGAAACGCTTCGATTGACGGAACTGCTTACGGTTAATGAGACCTATTTTTTCCGTGAACCTGAACATCTGAACCTGATGGTCAATTCGTTGCTGCCGGAGTTTTTGGCAGCCCGAAGCCAGCGGCCGGTCAGGATATTGAGTGCTGGCTGTTCCACCGGTGAGGAGCCCTATTCCATAGCCATCATGCTGCGGGAACGTTTCGGGGCCGACTGTGAACGGCTGTTTGTCATCACCGGCGTGGACATTGATTCCAATGTTATTGCATCGGCAAAACAGGGTGTGTACGGCAAAGGCTCGTTCCGGGGCATGGACCAGTCCCTGATGGATCGCTACTTTGAACCGTGCGGTTCAGGCAGGTTTCAGGTCAGCGACATTATCAGGAGGCAGGTTGGCTTCGAGGTGGTAAACCTGTTGGGAACATCCTATCCCCAAAGGATGCAGATGCCCGATATCATCCTGTACCGGAACGTATCCATCTATTTTCCCGGACAGGTGCAGCGGGAGATATTCGGCAAACTTGCGGAGCTACTCGCCGAGGGAGGGTGTCTGCTTGTCGGCGCGACGGAAACCATGCATCACGATATCGGTATTCTTTCCCTTGTAAAGCAGGAGTCGCTCTTTTTTTATCGCAAAGCCCCGACGCTGGTTATTGAAGAGCGGCGAACGTCCAGCCGCTATTTATCGACTCCCGAACGGTCACGGATCGGGTCTGCTCCGGCTGCTCCAGGTCATGCGGCCAGAGCTGAAGCCCACCAGAACCGGCCGCAGGAGAGGCCTGTTCCCGGTCACTCCCCCAGGAAGCCGCTCCCATCTCCGCAACCCGATGATGTCAGGGTACGTTTTGACAAGGCCATCGAGTTGGCTCACAACAAGCAGCAGGACAAGGCTCTTGCCATTATTGATGCCATTATCGAACAGGATGCATCCTTCGAGAAGGCATACTGTCTCAAGGGAAGCCTGCTTCTGAGCATTTCTCGATTCGACGAGGCTCACATCATCTGCAACATTGTGCTCAGCCGGGACCCGCTCTGTCTGGAAGCGTACCTGATGCTCGGCATTATCGCACGGCAGAAGGGGGATGACGATGATGCCATAAAACGCTTCAGGGAAGCCATCTACCTGAATGCTTCGTGCTGGCTGGCCCATTTTTATTCTGCCGAAATCAGCTACGCGCAGCAGGACGAAAAACGGGCACGAAGCAGCTATGAAGCGGCGGTTCGTATCCTGGAGGATGGTTCTCTGCAGAAACATGGGCAGGAATTTTTTCCGCTTACATTCAACGCGGAACAATTCATAGTTATCTGTCGGCACAAATTGTCGCTCCTGGCACCGAAGGCCTCAATGGGTGCGACAACGCAATCAATTGTTCCCCCAAGAAGACTGAAACCCGGTTCGAGCTTACTAAGGAAGAACGGCTAATACATGGCATTCGACCAATCAAAATTTCTGGCACGTTTCGTAGAAGAGGCTCGTGAGCACTGCTCCCGGATAAGCGAAGGGTTGCTCAATCTGGAGAAGTCACCTGGCGATGCCGAGACCATCAACGGTCTGTTCCGTTCAGCCCACACCATCAAGGGGTCATCGAGGATGATGAAACTTTCCGGTGTTACCGGACTTGCCCACAAGATGGAGGATGTGCTCGATGCGGTACGCTCCGGGAAAATCCCCTTGGCCGCCCCTGTCTCCGATGCCCTCTTTCGGGGAGTTGATTCCCTTTTGGCAATGTTGGAACGGATAACTGCAGGTGATACATCAATGGAAGCACCGGAGGCGCTCTGCGAAGAACTGGCACAGGCCGCTTCGGCATCGGCTGTTGGGGCCGCTCCGGCCGTTATACCAGCTCCGGTTCCCTCTGAGACATTGGTCCCGACAGCTGAACAAGCTGTTGCAGCTGCTGAGCCTGCGCCGTTGCCTGCGGCCGCCAAAGGCCGCCAGATCGATTACCTGCGTATCAATGCCGCAAAACTGGATGACCTGATCAGGCTCATGGGAGAGATTGTTTCGGAGCATGGCAGGTTCAGGAGGCATATCGGGCAACTCCGTGACATGGAACGTGTTACGGCGCGGCATCTGAAGGCTGTAGCAGAGCAGCTGGCTGCCTGTGACGGCGGTAACGCTGCGCTGATCGAAGCCGGAGCAGCCCTGCAGCTTTCCCTGCGTCAGTCGGTAAGGGCCATGTCCGATGCATCGCTTATGCAGGATCATCTTGTCGGCGATCTTCAGGAGACCTCGCTCAAGATGCGCATGCAGCCACTTTCTACCGTCTTTGACCCCCTTCGCCGTACAGTCCGGGATCTTGCCCATGAACAACGCAAGGATATGGATTTCGTCGTGGAGGGAGGAGAAACCGAACTGGACCGGAAGATTATCGACCGGATCGGAGATTCTCTCATGCACATGATCCGCAATTCGCTGGATCATGGGCTGGAGAACGCCGAAGACCGGATTGCGGCGGGAAAATCTGCAAAAGGAACCATAACGCTATCCGCATTTTACGATAGCGGCTGCGTCACCATCTCGCTCAGCGACGACGGCAAGGGGTTGTCTGTCGACAAGATCCGCGAGAAGGCCCTTGCCAGGAGGCTGTTTGATGCAGATGTCCTGGCCGGCATGTCCAGGGGCGAGATAACCAACCTGATCTTTATGCCCGGTTTCAGCACCAGCCCGATCATAACCGACCTGTCGGGACGGGGGGTCGGCATGGACGTGGTCAGAAAAAGCATCGTCGATGAACTCAAAGGAACCATCATCATCGAGAGCATGGAAGGGGTCGGCACGACCTTCCTGCTCCGCCTGCCGCTGAATCTGGCGGTTTTCCCGCTGTTCCGCGTCTCTACCGGAGGCAAGGTCTGTGCCCTGCCTGCAACCTCCATTGTGGAGATGCTCTCGATCCAGCGCTCGGAGATTATCGAGATTGTCAACAAGAGCGCCATCCGCCTGAGGGAACAGATCATTCCGGTGGAAGAGCTCGCTGTTGTCCTGCGCCTCCCACGTGAGGCTGAGACTGAGCGCACAGAGGCGCTGATCGTTATTGTCAGGGACGGAGAGGAAAAGCTTGGCCTGATTGTTGACGAGATTATCGGTAGGGAGGAAATGGTGGTAAAGCCGCTGCCTGCGCACCTGCAAAACCTGCGTATGGTTTCCGGCGCAACTATCGGTGACCGCAACAGCATTATAAATGTCCTCCACGTCCCGGAGTTATTCCGCAAGGCGCGGGAGATCTCCGAGCCGGGGAGAAGGGCTCAGGAGACCAGGGAAGACCATGCCGCCACGGTCTTGGTGGTGGATGATTCCATCAACACCAGGGAGATCGAGAAGAGCATCCTGGAGGCGTACGGCTATTCCGTGGTCACGGCGGAGGATGGCGAGGACGCCTGGGAAAAAACCCGCGATACCTTGTTCGACCTGGTCATTACCGATGTGGAGATGCCGCGGCTGGACGGCTTCTCGTTCACCGAGCGGCTGCGGAGCGACGGCCGTTACCGGCAGGTGCCCATTATCATCGTGACCTCACGGGAAAAGGACGAGGACAAGAAGCGCGGTATCATGGTCGGTGCCAATGCCTACATCGTCAAAGGGGCATTCGATCAATCCAATCTGATAGAAACCGTTCGCAGTCTGATCGGGTGACAAGGAGCTTATATGAGTGACACGCCTGTAACTATTTTGGTGGTGGACGACGATGCCTTTACCGCAGAGCTGACCGGGCTGATCCTTGAATCAGCAGGTTTTGAGCCGCTGATTGCCGAAGGCGGCATGGATGCGTTGGAGAAGATGGCGGAAAACCCCTCGATCTGCGCCGTGGTGTCCGACATGAACATGCCGTTCATCGACGGTGTTCAGCTGTTCGAGGAATTGCGGCAGCAGGGTTTCTTGCAGCCGTTTGTTCTCATCACGGGAGAAGATGCCGCCCCCCTCAGGCTGGCCCACCCGGATGTCGATGCCATTATGACAAAGGATGAACAGTTGCAGGAAACGCTTCCCGGAATTGTCGCTTCGCTGCTCGCCGGAACCTAGCCCTGATAAACAGGATAAGTGCGTTAGCGAAATTATTTTCTGCCTGAAAAGCGCAGAAAATAATTTCTTACTCACTAAAAAGGAGAGTAGGACGTGAGTACACAGATTCTATCCGCAGCATTCAAACTTAAAAAGATTCGCGAAGCATATGCAAAGCAGCTCCCTGCTCAACTGGAGGGAATCCGCGCATCTTACAACGAGTTCGTCATGGGCGGGCAGGGTGGGGCAAAGGCACTGGAAGATCTGCACCGCCGCATCCACACCATGAAGGGGGCCAGCGCTTCGTTCGGCCTGAGCATGTTGAGCGCGGCCGCGGCAGCCGGGGAGCTTATGGCAAAGGAGGCGATGCAGTCAGCAGATCCTCCCGACAGGTACTGGCATCAGCAGATGCAGGAACATTTTACCCGGATTGAACATGAGATTACCACAATAGATCCGACGCAGGGGATGGAGCTGCAGATGCAGGAACTGGTGACGGCCGCTGATATTTCTTCAGACCGGGTGCGGAAACTGGTTTACCTGTGCGAGGACGACTCGTTCCAGCGGCTGACCCTGGCGACACAGGTAGGCTGCTTCGGTTTTGAGGTCGTTTCCTTCGGAGAAATTGAGCAGTTGTACAATGCCGTGCAACATTCCCCTCCTGATGCCGTCATTATGGACATGGTCTTTCCCGAAATGCCGACGGGCGGGGCGGAGATCATACAGAAAATCCAGTCGGAACGGGAAACCCCCATTCCAACTATATTCATTTCATCAAATAACTCCCTCGCAAGCCGTTTGTCAGCCGTGCGCGCCGGATCCAGCGCTTATTTTACCAAGCCGCTCAACATAACCGATCTTTGCTCGACCCTGAGTCAGCTGACTTCGGAGGTCAAGCCGGAGCCTTACCGCATCATGATTGTGGACGACGATCCGCAGTTGGCGGAATATCACGCCCTGGTACTTCAGGAAGCGGGAATGGCCACCCTGTGTGTGAACGATCCGTTGCAGGTCATGTCGCCGCTGTTTGAATTCAAGCCGGACCTTATCCTCATGGATATGTACATGCCCGGCTGCAACGGTATGGAACTGGCAACCGCCATACGACAGATAGGCGCATTTATCAGTATCCCGATAGTTTATCTCTCCAGCGAAACCGATACAGACAAACAGTTCCAGGCCATGCGCCTCGGCGGAGACGAGTTCCTGACCAAACCGATCAAGCCCCACCACCTGATTTCTTCCGTGGCTGTCCGGGCAGAGCGGATGAAGATCATCAGATCCTATATGGTGCGCGACAGCATGACCGGTCTGTTCAATCACACAGCCACCAAGGAACTCCTGGACACGGCCATTGCCCATGCCCAACGCAATAAAGAGGAAGTCTGCTTTGCCATGATTGATGTAGATAAGTTCAAGGCGGTTAACGACTCCTATGGTCACCCGGTAGGTGATCGTGTTCTGATCGCTCTGGCCCGTCTGGCCGGGCAGCGTCTACGCAAAACCGATATTGTCGGTCGTTTCGGCGGGGAGGAGTTTGCCGTAATTCTTCCCGGCTGTTCTATCTCCGAGGCAGTTACACTGTTGAATGAGTTAAGGGAGAGCTTTGCCGCCGTCAGTTTTCAGGCAAAGGACGAACCATTTTCCTGCACGTTCAGTTGTGGCGTAGCTCCCATCTCGCTCAACGGAGATGCGGCTGCCATCTGCAAGGCGGCTGATGAGGCGCTTTATGCCGCAAAAAATGGCGGGCGTAATATGGTGTGCAGCTCCGAGCGTTCGAAATGAACGATCCCTTCCGGGATACGCCTGAAGATAGGGGTAGTTGCTTGTAATCATTTTGCTGTATGGACCACTGAATATCGAATAAATCACCTCGGGGAGTCCGGATGGAAGTCGAAAAATGCAGGATTCTGGTGGTTGATGACGATGTTTTTGTCTCCGAGATGCTGGCGGTAATTCTCGACGGTGAGGGCTACCGGGTGGAAACGGCCGAACATGGCAGGGCAGCTTTGGCAAAGCTGGAAGAATTTCCCGACATCTGTCTGGTCATCTCTGACATGAACATGCCCGAAATGAACGGGCTTGAATTGATAGAGGCGGTCAGGACCGGGTGTTCCGACGTGCCGATCATTATCCTTACCGGGAACAGTGAAATATCCGTGGCGATCTCGGCCCTCAACAAAGGGGCCAATGATTACCTCATGAAGGATGAGAACATACAAGAGACCATCGTCATATCGGTGGAGAAGGTTCTGGAAAAACAGCAGCTTAAGCAGCATAATATCCAGCTGATGGAAAATCTTGCCCAGAAAAACAGGGAGATGGAAAAGGAACAGGTACTGGCAAGCAAGGTTCAGGCGAACATCCTCCCCATCAAGCTCCAGCTGTCTGGTTTTCAGACCGGCATCTTTTACCGGCCATCCAATCAGATCGGCGGCGATTTTTTCGACGCCCTGGAGACGAAAAAAAGTGTTCACTTCCTCATAGGTGATATCTCCGGTCACAGCACCTCCTCCGCACTGGTGATGGCGGTCTGCAACGGTATGTTCCGTTCCCTGGGGCAAACCATGGAGCATCCGCTGGAGATTATCACCGCGGCCAACCGCATGCTCTGCCAGATGCTGATGGACAGCGGCATGTTCCTGACCCTTGCCTACATGACCCTGGACCGCGAGAACAACCTGCTGAGTGTCGTCTCTGCCGGCCATAATCCGCTTTACCTGCTCAACGGTACTGATATCGAAACGATCGAGTCAACAGGACCGGTACTTGGCTGGGATCCTGATGATGAATGGGAAACACTTGAATTCCAGTTTCATCCCGGCAGCACCCTGTTCCTTTATACAGACGGTCTTGTGGAGGCAAAAAACATCGCCAATGAAGAGTTTGAATCCAGACTGGTCGAGTCCTTGACCAGGAATGAAGCGCCGCCAGCCGAACTGGTCGCTACCCTGCTC
>JBGSQD010000277.1:0-8000 GCA_041738275.1 Geobacterales bacterium | reverse complement strand
CCCAGCGTGATGCTCAATCCCGCGATTCTGGAAAATTACCAGGAGGGCGTCACGCGCATGACGCAGATATCCGGAGTGGAACTGCTGGCTTCCGGACAATCTGGACTTGACCGGGCTCAAACGTGCCTGTTTCGTGCAATTGCCACACTACTGAAAAAAACAAGTCATCCTCTGGAGGAGGAGGTGTTTGGACCGTCCACCGTTGTCGTGGCCTTGAAGGATCTTCAGGAACTGGTTAATCTGGCGCCGCGACTGAATGGGCATCTCACGGCAAGTGTCTTTACCGGCCCTGCTGATGTCGAAAATCTAAGCCCACTGATCGATGCCCTGGAATCCCGTGTCGGCCGTATCATTCTCAACGATTACCCGACCGGTGTTGAGGTGTGCGATGCCATGGTGCATGGCGGGCCCTATCCGGCAACCTCGGACAGCAGGTTTACCTCGGTGGGGTCACTGGCCATAGACCGTTTTCTCCGTCCGGTCTGTTATCAGGGGTATCCCGAATTCATGCTGCCACCTGCTCTGCAGGATTGTAATCCTCTCGGAATCCGCAGGCTGGTCAACGGCAGCTGGACAAGTGATCCGATCACCTTATCGTGAAACCGGAAGTATTATGGTAGATTTTATGTACAGTGATCTAGTGTACAAATATGATTATTTTTTGTTGACAAAAATGTTTTGGAAATGATAACTGTATAAACACAGTTTACGCATAACGCAGTATACATAGCAGTATTTCTTATCCAGAGCGACTGAGGGACTGGCCCTTTGAAGTCGCGGCAACCTGCCTTCGGGGAAGGTGCCAATTCCAGCGGGATCGCAAGATCCCGGGAGATAAGGAAGAGAAGAAACCCCTCAAGGAATCCTCTTCCGCACCCGGAAGGGGATTTTTTTATTGAGAGGTGTGTGATGAACATTGCTACGCAGGCAGTACAGATCGGACTGGAGTGGGATACCCGCACAGGAGCGGTGGCGGTTCCAATCTACCAGACAGCAACCTTCAGGCATCCGGGACTCGGGCAGAGTACCGGTTTCGACTACTCCCGCTCGGGCAACCCGACCCGCCTGGCACTGGAAAACGGCATTGCCCGGCTGGATGATGGCGCCCTCGGCTTCGCCTTTGCCTCGGGGATGGCGGCCATTGCCAACCTGCTGCTGCTCTTCCGTTCCGGTGACCATATCATCGTCACCGAGGATCTTTACGGCGGCACCTGCCGGCTGTTCGACAAGATCTTCAGCCAGTATGGGTTGACCTTCACCTACGTGGACACCAGCGATGCGGTCGCGGTACGTGCTGCAATCCGTCCGGAAACCAAGGCCCTGTTTGTGGAATCCCTGACAAACCCGCTGCTGAAGTTCGCCGACCTCCCCGCCCTGTCCGCACTTTGTCGCGAGCGCGGTCTGCTGCTGATCGTGGACAACACCTTCCTGACCCCCTACCTGTTGAAACCTCTGGACCTGGGAGCTGATATTACGGTATATAGCGCTACCAAGTACCTGGCAGGACACAACGATACGGTGGCCGGCCTGGTGGTGGTCAAGGAACCGCAACTGGCCGAACAGGTCTATTTCCATCAGAACTCCGTCGGAGGAGTGCTGGGTCCCCAGGATTCCTGGCTAACTATCCGCGGCATGAAGACTCTGGGTATACGTCTTGACCGCCAGCAGGAAAACGCCCAGAGGCTGGCTGAATGGCTGCAGGGACATTCCCGGGTGAAAGCGGTCCATTATCCCGGCCTGGAGACTCACCCCGACCACGGTTTGATGAAGCGGGATACAAGGGGTTTCGGCGCCATGATCGCCTTTGAGGTGGATGAACATGCCCTGGTGGAGCAGGTGCTGCTGAAGACGCAGCTGATCTCCTTTGCCGAGAGCCTGGGCGGGGTGGAGAGTCTGATCACCTTCCCCGAGGTGCAGACCCATGCCGACATACCGCCGGAGGTGCGGGCCCGGCTGGGGATAAACAATGTGCTGCTGCGCCTGTCGGTGGGGATAGAAGATTGCGACGACCTGATCGAGGATTTAAGGCAAGCGTTGGAAGGGTAACCCCTCCCCAACCCTCCCGTTAATCAAGGGGAGGGAGTAAAAAAGGAGATCTCATGAAATTCGCAACCAAACTGATCCACAGCGGCCAGACCATCGATCCCCGAACGGGTGCCCTGGGTATGCCGATCTACCAGACCTCCACCTTTCGCCAGCAGTCGGTGGACCATTTCGGCAAGTATGATTACGCCCGCTCCGACAACCCCAGCCGCGAGTCGCTGGAGGAGGCGATTGCCTGCCTGGAAGGTGGCAGCCGCGGTTTTGCCTTTGCCTCCGGCATGGCGGCCATTACCTCCACCCTGCTGATCTTCTCGGCAGGCGACCACCTGATCGTGTGCGACGACGTTTATGGCGGCACCTACCGGGCCCTGACCAGTATCTTCAACCGGCTCGGCATCCAGGCGACCTTTGTGGATGCCACAAGTGTCCAGGCAATAGAGGCGGCCATCAGGCCGGAAACAAAGGGCATCTATCTGGAGAGCCCTTCCAATCCGCTGCTCAAGGTCACCGACCTGCGGGCAGTAGCCGGGCTGGCCAGATCAAGAGGTATCATCACCCTGGTGGACAACACCTTTATGACCCCCTATCTGCAGCGTCCGCTGGAGCTTGGCTGCGACATTGTACTGCATAGCGGCACCAAGTTCCTGAGCGGCCACAGCGACGTTATCTGCGGCTTTGCCGTGGTGCGGGATGCTGAACTGGGACACCGGATCCGCTACATCCAGAACGGTTTTGGCGCCATATTGGGGCCGCAGGATTCATTCCTGGCCCAGCGCGGCCTCAAGACCCTCAAGGTCAGGATGGATCAGAGCCAGCAGAGCGCTGTCAAGATCGCCAACTGGCTACAGGCGCATAAACGGGTGACAGCGGTACATTATCCAGGACTTGCCGAACATCCCGGCCATGCCATCCATGCTGCACAGGCCCATGGGCCGGGTGCGGTGTTTTCCTTTGAACTCGATTCTTTCGAGACAACCAGGCGCTTGCTGGAGGGGTCGAAGCTGTCAACATTCGCTGTCAGCCTGGGCGGCGTGGAAAGCATCATCTCCTATCCGGCCCGCATGTCCCATGCCGCTGTTCCACGGGAGGAGCGGGAGCGCAAGGGGATTACCGATACCCTGGTGCGGCTCTCCGTGGGGTTGGAAGACCCGGACGACCTGATTGAGGATCTGTCAGCCGCATTTAACAGTGATTGAAGAATGATCTTGACAGCAGAATAAAAATTGTATATCTATAGTCTTAATAGATTATGATATCCAAGAAAACAATATACGCCTTCAAGGCGCTGATACATCTGGCAGGGATTCCCAGCGGGCAGCCGGTATTGATAGCCGATCTGGCCAAGGATGAAAACATCCCCAGGAAGTTCCTGGAATTTATCCTGTTGTCTTTACGGAAAGGCGGTTTGCTGCAAAGCCGTATTGGCAAAGGAGGCGGTTATACACTGGCTCTTCCGGCAAACAAGATATCCATTGGTTCGGTAGTGAGGATACTAGAGGGGGACATCGCCCCGGTGCCGTGTCTCAGCACAACAAATTATGCCCGCTGTGAAGAATGCCAGGATGAAGCGACCTGCGGAATTCGTTTAACCATGGCGGATGTAAATATTGCCCTTGCAAACGTACTTGACGGCCTGACATTAGCTGATATGGTTGAGAGAAGTGAGATAGAGAGAAGCAGACGTGAAAAGGTAGTAGATTACAGCATATAATTTTTTTAGCCGCAATATCTATATAACCTATAGATATATAGCCAGACCACTGAAAGGAGACAACAAAATGAGCAAGATCTATGCAGACAACTCCCAGTCCATCGGCAATACCCCGCTAATAAAACTTAACCATATCGCCAAAGGTGCCAAGGCAACCATTCTGGCCAAGATCGAGGCGCGTAACCCGGCCTACTCTGTAAAATGCCGCATCGGAGCGAACATGATCTGGGATGCGGAGAAGCGTGACATTCTCAAACCGGGGGTTGAGATCATCGAGCCGACATCGGGCAACACCGGCATCGCCCTTGCCTACGTGGCTGCGGCTCGCGGCTACAAACTGACCCTGACCATGCCGGAAACAATGAGTATCGAGCGTCGTCGGGTATTGGCCGCCCTGGGCGCCAACCTGATCCTGACCCCTGGCGCTGAAGGGATGAAGGGCGCCATCAATCGCGCCGAGGCGATCGCCGCGGCTGAACCGGAGAAATACTTTCTGCCGCAGCAGTTCAAAAACCCGGCGAACCCGGAGATCCACGAGAAGACCACCGGGCCCGAGATCTGGAATGATACGGACGGCGCTATTGATGTTCTGGTCTCAGGAGTCGGAACAGGCGGCACCATTACAGGTATTTCCCGCTATATCAAGAACACCATGGGGAAGAAGATCCTGTCGGTCGCTGTTGAACCAAAGGAGAGTCCGGTCATCAGCCAGCATCTGGCAGGGCAGGAGATCAAGCCCGCACCGCACAAGATCCAGGGTATCGGCGCAGGCTTCATCCCCGACACGCTTGACATTTCCATGGTCGACAGGGTTGAACAGGTGACAAGCGACGAAGCAATTGACTTTGCCAAGCGTCTGGCCAAAGAAGAGGGGCTGCTGGTAGGCATCTCCTGCGGCGCCGCAGTAGCCGCTGCAGTCAGGCTGGCCAAGCTTGATGAATTTGCCGGCAAGACGATTGTGGTTATCCTGCCTGACGGCGCCGAACGCTATCTCTCTACGGCACTGTTTGAGGGGGTTTGATGTCAGCTCGCAACACCTGGTTAATACCGGAAGGCAGTTATTGACGGTAAGGAGGGCCATTCCAATTACGGGTTTGATCCAGAGCAGTTATTTTTCACATGCATTTTATCTATAAAATACATAGATTTTATATTTTATAAATCGGTAAAACGTTCAGGACTTACAGATGATACATCCGGTTAATGCAAATAAGCTCCAGGTATTACATGAAACTTCCGTTGGCCATGCCGATCCCGACGTGCTGCGACGGGAGGGGAAGGTGTTTTTTATCGGAGGGAATCTGCCGATCCACAGCACCCTTGAAACCATGTATGAAAGCTATTGTCAGGAATCAAGCGCCCTGTTTCACGTCACCTTTGGCGCTGCCGGTATGTTTGAACATAATCTTGAGATGGTCCGCCAGATCAAACACAATTTCTCGATCCGCATTTTGGGAAGGATCGATTACCCGCTATCGTCGGTGCAGGTCGAGCAGTTATACCTGGGTGGCCTGGATATCCTGGATATCCCGCTCAGCAACTACGAAAGCTATCCGGACGACCGGGATGATGCGGATCGAGACCGGTGGCTGACAGCAATCAACGCTGCTACGTTTGCATTCTCGCGCTGGTCAGTGGTTTCAGAGATCACGGTGGAACATGCGGCACCCCGGGCGGTGCGCAACCGTATCAATGAAATGCTGGCAAATGGGGTAATTCCGCTGCTGAAACCGTCAGGGGAGGGGAACTTGAACAATCTTGAAGAGAGCATGAATCTGTACGGCTTCCTGGCTGCCCAATGGCACAGGCACCAGGTGCCTCTCAAGCCGATCGAGCCGCTGTTGCAGCTGACGACACCCTTTGATTTTGCCGAGCCATCCGGTTTTCTGCAGGGCATCATCGATAAAATCCGGGATCGCCGCACCCTGGCAACCTCTGATCTGCGCCGTCACCTGCGCACCAGCGGCGCTGAAGCATCCTTCGAATCAGCGAGCTTGTAAATGGAGCCGCGATGGATCGACAAGCCGCTCAAGATTGACACACGCCCCATCTGGCTGATCGCCCTGGACCGTACGGTCCGCTACCAGTTGCTGGCCGGAATCCTGCTGCTGACCGTTATCTCATATCACCTGACACCGCCGTCAGGGCTTTCTGCCGCCGGTTATCACGCTCTGGTGCTGTTTGGATTCACAATAGTGATGTGGGTGTCCGGCCTGCTGCCGATTGCGGTAACCGCACTGCTGGCGATGGTCATGATCCCTCTGGCAGGCATCCTGCCGGCCAAACAGACCTATGCGCTTTTTGGCAACGAGGCGGTGTTTTTCATACTGGGGGCGTTTATTCTGGCAGCGGCCATGACCGGTACCGGACTGTCGGCCCGGCTGGCCCGCAGCATGATGGCCCGCTTCGGCACAACTCCTCGCCGCCTGGCGCTGACGGTCTATCTGCTGGCAGCCGGGCTTTCCTTCTGCATGAGCGAGCATGCCGTGGCCGCCATGCTCTTCCCGGTGGTGGCCGAGATCAGCGAAAGCCTCGGGCTGAAAGCGGGTAAAAGCACTTATGCCCGGCTTTTATACATGTCGATTGCCTGGGGCTGCATCATCGGCGGCATTGCCACCTTCCTGGGAGGCGCCAGAGCCCCGCTGGCGGTGCAAATGCTGCATGAGAACAGCGGGTTGGGATTCTCGTTTCCGGAGTGGACCATGGCCAGCGCAACGATTGTCGCACCGCTGCTGGTGATCGGATACCTGTTGCTGGAACGCTTCTTTCCGATCGACATCACGGATGTGGAGGGTGGGATGCGCCTGTTGAACCGTAAACGGCTGGAGATCGGCCGGCCGGGGGCCAATGAGATTATCACAGCCATTGTCATGATCCTGACCATCGCGGCCTGGATGTTCCTTGGCAGGCAGTTGGGGCTGGCGAGTATTGCCCTGCTGGCCACGGCGGTCCTGTTCACCTTCCGGGTCGTATCATGGGAAAAGATCGAGGAATACGTCAACTGGGGCATCATCCTGATGTACGGAGGCTCGATTGCACTGGCAACTGCCCTTGAAAGCAGCGGCGCAGCTCTTTGGATCGTCGAAAAAGGGTTGGGCGCGGTTTCCCCGCAACCATTCGTGGTGATTGCGGTCATCTCCCTTGTCGCGATCATCCTGACCGAATGCATCAGCCATGCGGCGGTAGTTGCCATCCTGATGCCGATCGGTCTCGGCCTTGCGCAGGGGCTTGCCATCGATCCAAAGATAATGACCCTCGCGATCGCCCTGCCGGCAGGTCTGGCATATTGCCTGCCGATGGGGACACCGGCCACGGCGATTGTCTACGGCTCAGGACATCTCAGCAGCCGCGAGATAATCATTCCCGGTGCCCTGATCATGACGGTCTCTTGGCTGCTGTTTTTGGGCTCGGTCCGATACATCTGGCCGCTGATAGGTCTTCATCTGTAACAGTTAAGAAGTCAAGAAAGGAAGCAAATGCAAAACAACATCCCGGACTTACCTTTAAATACCACTCCCCAGGAGATCCTGCGTGCCGGTATCGAAGCGGCCAACGGCCCGGTTTCCCTGGCCTGCTCCTTCTCCATGGAGGACATCGTCATCATCGACCTGGCCCATGGAGCGGCACTCCCACTGGGTATATTCGCCCTGGACACCGGCCGTCTGAACGAAGAGACCTATGAGGTGGCCGACGCCCTGGCTGAGCGTTATCGTCTGAAGATCGACTGGTACTTCCCCAAACATGACGAGGTCGAGCAGTTGGAGCGGACCGAGGGGCTGTTCTCCTTCCGCGAATCCCTGGGCAAGCGCCACGCCTGCTGCGCCATCCGCAAGGTGGAGCCGCTTTCGCGGGCGCTCAGGGGGCTTTCCGGCTGGGTCACCGGCATGCGCCGTGAACAGAGTGTGACCCGCGACGATCTGAAAGCCATTGAAAGGGATGATCTGAATGGCGGCATACTTAAGATCAATCCGCTGATCGATTGGAGCGAGGAACAACTCCTGGCCTACATCGAAGAGCATCGCTTGCCAAAGAACCGGCTCTACAGCCAGGGCTACCGCTCCATCGGCTGCGCTCCCTGCACCAGAGCTGTAAAGCAGGGCGAGGATGCGAGGGCGGGCAGATGGTGGTGGGAGAATCCAGAAAACAAAGAGTGCGGGCTGCACCGGAGATGATGTAACCCCTCCTGTCCTCCCCTTAACCTAAGGGGAGGAACGTATATTCCCCCTCTTAGGTTAAGAGGGGGTTA
>JBGSQD010000254.1:0-11958 GCA_041738275.1 Geobacterales bacterium | reverse complement strand
CTGAATTTGCCCCGGAATCGTGGACAGTCAGTTAAGCTGCAAGTTTTAGTTGATCGACCTCAAGTGGGGTCCGATACCCCAGTGAAGAATGGATTCGCTTGCGGTTGTAGAACCGCTCAATGTAGTCAAAAATGCTTTGCCGTGCCTGAGCGCGGGTCTGATACCTGTTATGAAAAACCAGAGACCTTTTCAGTAACGCGAAGAAGCTCTCCGCCACGGCGTTATCCCAGCAGTTGCCCTTGCGGCTCATACTACAGATGGCACCGTGTTTAGCCAAGAGGCTTTGGAAATCACCGCTGGCATATTGTGACCCTCGGTCCGAATGATGAATCAGGCCAGGTTGAGGATTACGTCGCTTTACGCCCAGGATGAAGGCATTCATGACCAGTGTACGAGTCATGCGCTCTGACATTGACCATCCGACAACTGCACGTGAGAACAGGTCGATAACAATTGCGAGATACAGCCAGCCTTCGTCCGTCCATATGTAGGTGATATCCGCAACCCAAGCCTTGTTCGGCTTAGTAGGCGTGAAGTCACGATTAAGCAGGTTAGCAGCAACCGGCAAGCTGTGAGCCGAGTTGGTGGTTGCCTTAAATTTACGTATCGTCTTAGCTCTTAGGCCATCTTTTCGCATCAACCGGGCGACCCGTTTTCGCCCGCAACGTGTTCCACGGCGGAGTAACTCCTTATGAATCTTAGGACTACCGTATTCGCGGCTGCTTTCCTCGTGGATCTCTTTAATCACCTTGGCCAGCGCTTTGTCTGCTGCCTTTCTCGGGCTCTCGGGCCTGCTAAGCCAAGTATAGTAACCGCTCCTTGAGACGCTAAAAGTGCGGCACATGACCGAGACAGGAAACTCTGTCTGTAGGTGACAGATGAACGGAAAAATCAACTCGGGTCTTTCGAAAAGATGGCCATTGCTTTTTTTAAGATTTCACGCTCCATTTTAAGCCGCTCATTCTCACGTTTGAGCTGACGGATGATCTCGGCATCGGATGCTACGTTTCCTTTGCCGGGAAATGCTTCTTCAGGCTTTGCTGAAAACTGTTGAATCCAGTTGTACAACGTATTGGGGTGTATGCCCATGTCTCTGGCTATCTCAGGAACATGGCCGCCGCCATCGCTAATCAGTTTAACCGTTTCAATCTTAAACTCGCGGGTGTACGTCTTTCTTCTCGATACCATGACTGTCCTCCGTCTGCTTTTGTAGCAGCTTTTCGGACTGTCCACAATATCGGGGGAGATTCAGGCCAAAGGCCGGGTGAGGGGGAGGACAGGTGGGGTTACGGTGTTAAAGCCTACCCATCCAGACCGGCTATCTTCTTATTCAGTGTGGGACGTGAAATCCCCAGCAGATCCGCAGCCACCGACTTGTTGCCCTTTGTTATACGCAGGGCTTCTTCAATCAGCATCTGCTCTACGGACGCGATACGCGGAAATTCCCGGCAATCCACCTGCATCCTAAATTCCCGGTCGCGGATGATTCGAACACTTCGCCGCGAAGAGCTGCCATCGGAAACGAGTCCCTGGAAATCGTCCAGCGTAAGCAGCGAACCGGCATTGGAGCTTATGGCGCTATGCACCAGATTAATAAGTTCACGAACGTTGCCCGGATAATGATATTCCTCAAGGGCACACCGCGTTTCTTCATCAATGAGCGGCGCCTGGCGACCTAATTCCTGGGCGTTTTTCTGCAGAAAGTGGTTTACCAGTAGCAACACATCATCGCGGCGTTCCCGCAGAGGAGGAATCCTGATGTGGAATCCGCACAGACGATGATAAAGGTCGCGGCGGAATTTCCCCTTTTCCAGCATCTCTGTGAAATCGCAATTGGAAGCGGCGATGATGCGGGCATCGCTCTTGAGAAGGGCATCCGAACCTAGCCGGTAGTATTCCTTCTCCTGGAGCAGCCGCAGCAGCTTGACCTGTGATTCGCCCCCCATGTCGCCGATTTCATCAAGAAACAGTGTGCCCCCCTGCGCCTTGGTTATCAGTCCCTCCCTGGAGTCTTCGGCGCCGGTATAGGCGCCTTTTTTATGGCCGAAGAGTGTATCGTCCAGCATCAGGTTGCTCAGTCCCGCTACGTTTAGCGGTATGAAATCACCTGTAAGCCCGCTGGCATGGTGTATGGCCCGGGCAATCAGTTCCTTGCCGACCCCGGTCTCACCGGTGATCAGCACAGGGCTCGTCGAGCCGCCCATGGTCTCGATGATCTTGAAGATCGCCAGCATGCGGTGATTGCCGGTTAGAATGTCTTCGAATATCTCCGGGTGCCCCAGGGTTTCTCCCATCAGGTAGTCCTTGAGCCGGCGGTTCTGGCTGGCAAGCTCGCTGAACTGGAAGGCCTTGTTGATGGCAAGCAGAAGCCGATCCACATCGATCGGCTTGGTTATGTAATCAAAGGCTCCCTGTTTGATACAGCCGACCACGGTCTGAAGGTCATTGACTGCGGTCATGATGATCACCGGAATGTGGGGGTACTGCTGGACAATGACCGGCAGGAGATCAGCTCCGGTCATTTCCGGCATGATCCAGTCTATCAGGAGCACCCCTACCCCACCCTTTTCCAGCCTCCCCAGAAGGTCGCTGCTCGTGCTCAGGGTCATGACATCCTTGACGTCATTGGAAACAAGCATCAAACGAACTTCATTCAAAAAATCCGTGTCGTCATCCACCACCAGGACAGTTCGTTTATAATCCGCTGTTTTTGTTTCCATCAGGCAACCTCCGCACACCAAGCTCAAACCGCACTACTGATTAACATTTTTCCATCCGGGAGTATAGCTCAAAAAAATCAGCAACTGAGCTTTAACTCCCCCTACCCTCCTCTTAAATTAAGAGGGGGAACTCACACCACAAACCTCCATCAGAGCGTCCCTCCCCTTAGCCCTCATCCTATCCTTCTCCCGCTGGGAGATGGTACACGGTTCACCCTCTCCCTGCGGGAGAGGGCGGCCAAAGGCCGGGTGAGGGGGAGGACAGGTGGGGTTAAAGGTTTACGCTATTGACGGCACCCATCAATTGTACGAGAATGTTTTTTTTGCGGCATCACTTGAATTGGATCGGATGGGTAATATGAATTCTGCAGTTACAATTATCGGCGGGGGTCTTGCCGGGTGCGAAGCCGCCTGGCAGGCAGCGCAGCGCGGCATTAACGTTGTTCTCCACGAAATGAAGCCGCAACGCTTTTCCCCTGCCCATCAGCTGGCCAGCCTGGCCGAACTGGTCTGCTCCAATTCGCTGCGCGGCATTTCACTTGATAACGCCGTGGGGCTGCTCAAAGAGGAGCTGCGCCGCTGCGACTCTTTGACGATGGAAGCTGCCGAGGCGACCAAGGTTCCGGCAGGCGGGGCGCTGGCCGTTGATCGTCAGCATTTTTCCGAGTACATCACCGGCAAGATTGAATCTCATCCGCTGATCAGGATCGAGCGGGGCGAAAGCACCGGCATCCCGGCTGAAGGGGTCGTTATCATCGCCTCCGGCCCTCTCACCAGCGACGCACTGGCTGCATCCCTGACAGAGCTGACCGGCGAGCGGCTATACTTCTATGACGCGATTGCTCCGATTGTCGCCGCCGATTCCCTCGACATGACAAAGGTGTTCGCTGCATCGCGCTATGGGAAGGGTGACGGCGACGATTATCTCAACTGCCCGTTGAATGAAGCTGAGTACCTGGCGTTTGTTGCCGAGCTGATAGCGGCCGAGAAGGTGGCGGCCCGCGATTTCGAAAAGGTTGTCCATTTTGAGGGGTGCATGCCGGTGGAGGTCATGGCCGATCGCGGGGTGGAAACGCTGCGCTTCGGGCCCATGAAGCCGGTCGGCCTGATTGATCCCCATACGGGTTATGAACCCCATGCCGTGATCCAGCTCAGGGCCGAAAATCGTGACAAGACCATGTTCAACCTGGTCGGCTTCCAGACCAAGCTGACCTGGCCGGAGCAGCGCCGGGTCTTCAGGATGATTCCGGGGCTCGAAAATGTTGAGTTCGTCCGCCTCGGCTCCATGCATCGCAATACCTTCATCAATGCGCCGGCCCTGTTGCTGCCTACCCAACAGCTCAAGGCAGATCCGCGAATCTTCTTTGCCGGGCAGATCACCGGCGTGGAGGGGTATGTGGAATCGGCCGCCAGCGGTTTTCTGGCCGGCATAGCGGCCGCCGGCCTGCTGCAAGGACGTACGACGCTGTCCGTGCCATCTCCGGAAACCGCGCTGGGCGCGCTGATGGCGCACATCACCAACGCCGATGTCCGGCACTTCCAGCCGATGAATGTCAATTACGGTCTCTTCCCGGAGCTGGCGGGTCGAGTGAAGAAGAAGGAAAAGCGCCAGAAGCTGGCGGAGCGGGCCCTGGCTGCGTTGGATGAGTGGAAGGAAAATCTGTAAATCCACCACGAAGGCACGGAGACACGGAGGGAAGCAGCAAAGCGCATTGTTTCCAGAGTAATTTAGTCTTGAAGAGTTGTTTTGTTCGACTAAATTCTCTACAATAGTTCCAGGTTTAAATTTCTCCGTGTCTCCGTGGTGAAAGGTTATAAAAAATGCAACAACAAGATGTAGATCCCCTCAAGCGGGTTGAAGACCAACTGAAAAAATGCGTCAAGTGCGGCGCCTGTCGGGCCAACTGCCCCGCTTTCACAGCCTTTGGCCGCGAGCCGGCCGTTGCCCGCGGCAAGATCGCCCTGGCCCAGCACATCCTCAAGGATGATATCGAGCTGGACGACCAGACCTATCTGGCCATGTCCAAATGCCTGTTGTGCGGTAGCTGCGTGGAAAAGTGCCCCAACGAGGTGCCGACCGACGAGATCGTTATTGCCGCCCGCGAAGCGCTGGCCAGGAAACGGGGGCTGACCACCTTTCACAAGGCGGTCGGCCAGGTCATCAAGAACCGCTCCCGCATGAAGATGGGGGCCAAAATGGCAGCCCTGATGGGTCCGCTATTCTTTAAGAAGATTCCCCAGAACTCTGGTCTGCGGCTCCGTTTTCCCATGCCCTTTGTGGGGAATCAGCGCCATATTCCGGCCATAGCCAAGAAGCCCTTCATGGATCGGCACCCGGAGGTGATTCCCGGCGAACCTGGCAAGCCGCGCATCGTCTTCTTTGTCGGCTGCATGACCAACTTTGTTTATACAGAGATCGGCGAGGCAACCCTGGCGCTCTTCCGCCATCTGGGCTGCACGGTGATCATTCCCAAGGGGCAGCAGTGCTGCGGCCTGCCCGGCATGTCCGGCGGCGACCTCAACACGGTGCGTGAACTGGCGGAAAAGAATCTGGAGGAGATGGAAAAGTACGAAGCAGATTATGTGATGAGCGCCTGTGCAACCTGCGGCGGGGCTCTGCACCGCCTGTATCCGCTGGTGGTCGGCAAGCGTAATCCGGAATTGCGCACCCGGCTGGAGGCCCTGGCGGCCAAGACCGTGGACGCCTCCCAGCTGCTGCATAAACTGGGTCTCAATCCGGCAGAGACCGGGGCAGGCGAGAACATCCGTATCACCTATCATGATCCTTGTCACCTTCGGACCCGTGGCATTACCAAGCAGCCTCGCGAGCTGCTGCAAGGGACTCCCGGAGTGGAGCTGACCGAGATGGAGGATGCCGACCGCTGTTGCGGTCTGGGAGGAACCTTCAATGTCTACCACTATGGTTCATCCATGACTATCAATGAGGCCAAGAGCCGGGCTATTGTCAAAACAGCCGCCCAGGCAGTGGCAACCGGGTGTCCGGGCTGCATGATGCAGATCTCGGACGGCCTCAAGCAGCACGGTTCCAGTGTTGAGGTACTGCATACGCTGCAGCTGCTGGCCAGGAAGCTGAAACTAATATAAACCTGAATCCATGACGCCTTCACGCCTTCACTTGCCCGGAACGCCTTATGTTTTGGCTTTCCCAGGCAAAGGTACTGTTCGACGGAGGACACCCTGAATATCAGGCTTGTTCCGGCGTAAACGACGGTCAACACCAGCATTCCGCGCGCTTCGGCGTTTCGCCATCGCGGATTCAGGATAAAGCCATTTCAGCCACTAAACCCCCCAAGGATATTGAAATCCCTGGGGGGTTTTATTTATGTAACAATATTTTTTATTTAAACTTAAAATTTTGCTGTTGATAAATGTTTTTTATTGACAATGTAAAGCAAATTGTATACAAACCCCGCATAAAATCTAGTTTTATTTCCAGCAGGGACGCTCATGAGTGATTACAACATCGGTGCCAAAATCAAAAAACTCCGACTTGCAAAAAAACTGACTCTCCAGGCGGTTGCAAGGGAAACCGGATTTTCGCCCGCGCTTATTTCCCAGATTGAGAACAATAATGTTTCTCCTCCCATTGCAACACTATCCAAGATAGCTAAATTCTTCGACGTCAAGATCGGCATATTCTTCGCCGATGACGAAGAGGAGTGCCGTTTCGAGATTGTCCGTGCCCATGAGCGCAAGGCTATCCCCAAGGTTATTTCACGGGCCGGCACCAGCCAGGGATATTCTTACGAATCCCTTTCCTTCCACAAGCAGAACAAAAAGATGGAACCGTTCCTCCTGACCGTGACTGAAAAGGTACTGGAGGAAAACACCTACAGCCACGATGGCGAGGAGTTTCTCTTTATCATGAAGGGTACTGCCGAACTGCTGCTGGATGACAGGCGTGTGGTTCTCTATGAAGGTGATTGTGCCTACTTCGACTCTGCCCTCAAACATCGTCTCCTGTCAAAAGATGGCGACGAGGTCAAGGTACTGGCGGTCGTAACGAGGTAAGGTTGCCATATCTATATAATTCTCTGAATTCGAGTCAGTTGAGCTCCATATCAAGTAGGGAAGGATGGTTGAGATGTCTAAAAAAGCGATAAAACCCTCTCTGAAAAACCCGTTTGCACCCGCTGAAACCGTTGAATTTACGATTCCAGGCGAGATTCCCGGCAAGAAGGGCGGCTATGAGGAGGCGATGAAGGAAGGTTATGACCTGATCCAGCGTCCCGTCAAGTCGGTCAGTATTGCCCAGATTGAAAAACAGCACTTCAAGAAGCGGATGACCGTCTGGGAGCGGATCCGGGTACTGACGGAAAAAGAACCCAATATCCTCTTCCAGAACTGGGGGAAAAATCTCGACGGCGCTTCCCTGGTGACCGGCATCCTCAACGTCAATGGCCGTGATGTTGCGCTCTACGGACATGATTTTACCGTGAGGGCAGGCTCCATCGATGCCACCAACGGCCGCAAGCTGGCCCTGCTGTTTCAGATGGCGGGCGAAAAGGGTATCCCCCTGATCGGAATGAACGACTCTGCAGGTGCTTTCGTGCCTGCCGGGGTGGGCGGCCTGGACGGTTATGCCGAGGCCTTTACCGCTCTGCGCAAGATCAGCGGCGTTGTCCCCTCCATCATGTGCATGTTCGGCTTCAATGCCGGTGGCGGCAGTTATCTCCCCCGCCAGGGCAGCTTCCTGATCCAGCCCAAGGATACCTTCTTCGGTCTGACCGGACCGGGTGTTGTCAAGTCGGTTCTTGGTGAAGATGTGACCCCTGAAGATCTTGGCGGCCCGAAGGTCCACGGACAATCCGGTGTTGCCGACCTTACGGTGGAGGATGAGGTGGATGCCCTGCGTACGGCTCTGCAGCTCCTTTCCTATATCCCCGACAATAACAGCGTCATGGCCCGTTTCCAGGAAACCAGCGATCCTCTGGACCGCAAGACCTGGGAGATCAATACCCTGCTGAAGAAGGCCTTCAACTCCCCGACCGGCTTCAACACACCCTTTGATGTCTCCATCATGATTCAGCAGATCTGCGACCATGGTGATTACTTTGAATTGCAGAGGGACCGGGCCCGCGAGGCGGTAACCGCCCTCGGTCGCCTTGGCGGTAATGTGGTCGGCTTTGTGGCCAACAACAGTGCGGTCGCCTCAGGCCAGATTTCGGTCGATTCCGCCTACAAGATCGCCCGTTTCAACCGCTTCTGCAATATCTACAACATCCCGATGATCTTCATGGAAGACACCACCGGGTTCCTGCCGGGCAAAGAGCAGGAAGGACGCGGCATTGTCCAGGCCGGTCGCGCCATGCTGGACTCCATCGTCGACATCAGAACACCGCGCATCCTGTTGATCATTCGCAACGCCTACGGCGGAGCTTATGCCTCGTACAACAACTACCCGACCGGCGCTGATCTGGTGCTGGCGCTGCCGACCACCCGTCTGGCGGTTATGGGCCCGGCCGGCAAGGAATTCGTTTACAAGGATGAGGTGCGCAAGATGCGTGCAGCCGTTCTGGAACGGGTCAAGCTCGGTGTCAAGGAACGGGTTGCGGCAGGCATGGAAGCTGGTGAGGCCAAGAAGGATGCCGAAAAAGAAGCGGCGGACTGGTTGAAGATCGAGGATGCCGCACTGAACCTCCGTTATGAAAAAGAACTTATGAATCCGAAAGAAGGTCTGGCCCTGGGCTCTATCTCCTCACTTGTCATGCCTACCGACCTGCGCAAGATGCTGGGTGAAAATATGAACTTCCTCCTGCGTCATTACAAACCAGGTCCGATGCAGTCAGTTCAGCGCGAGTTCCATTAATTTCATTCATTTCATATTGGAGATAATAGACCATGCCACAGACCGATTACTACAAGCATAACCCCCTGATTCACCGGAACCGCAAATTGAGCAAGTCCACCTCCGAGTGGGTGCGTTCCTTTTCCTGCGAGGATCTCAAGCCGCTGATAGTCTGCCGTGGACCGATCCGCAAGGAAGCCATGGATGTTTATGAAGAGATGGGGATTTCCCATTACGGCATCCTGCTATCCGAGAAAGACTCGATTGTCTATGCCAATGCTCTGGCCCCGGAACTGCGTCAGCTGACCGATTCCAAACGTGTCCACCGGGTACCTGATTACTCGGGCGCCACCAAGGAGGAGCGGGTCGAGCGAATCAACCAGATCATCCAGATGGCACACGATAACGACTATGATTCGATCTTTGCCGGCTACGGCTTCATGGCCGAAGATGAGGAGTTTGTCTCTGCCATTGAAAAGGCGGGCCTCAAATTCATCGGCCCCTGTGCCGTCACCCAGGCACGGGCCGGCAAGAAGGACGAAGCCAAGCGCACCGCACTGCAGGTGAATGTCAGCGTCACGCCCGGTGTTGACAACGTCACTGCCCGGACCCTGCTGACCAAATATCCGAGCCGCGACAAACTCCTGAAGATCGTTGCTGCCGAAGATCTGGCCTGTGACAAGAAGATTCTTGATGACAAGAAGATCAGCGTTGAGACCCTGGCTGACCACATCCTGATGGCGTCATACAACAAGGGAATTGACCTGTTCTCCATCGATGAGCTTTGTGCCCAGGTTCAGGCCGAGGTGACCGAGCTGTTTAAAAAGTACCCCCAGAGCCGATTCCGTATCAAGGCCATTGGCGGCGGCGGCGGCAAGGGGCAGCGTCTTTTGGGCGCCTCACTGCTGGGGGTCAAGAAAGCCGATGACAAGACAATTGCCAAGGCTGCTGCCGAGGCTCCTGCAATGGTGCGGGAAGTACTGAATGAGGTCAAGGCAACCGGTGTCGGTGAGAACAAGAACGTACTGATCGAGCTGAATATCGAGCAGACCCGCCACAACGAGATCCAGCTGCTTGGCAACGGCGAGTGGTGCGTATCCCTTGGCGGTCGCGACTGTTCCCTTCAGATGCATGAGCAGAAACTCCTGGAGGTTTCCGTAACCCAGGAAGGTCTCATGGCGGCAATCAACAGGGCCAAGGCAGCCGGCAGGAAGGAAGAGGTTAAGGCCCTTGAATCGGATCTGAAGGTGCTCGCAAGGATGGAAGAGGAGTCTGCCCGCTTTGGCCAGGCCGTAAAGCTTGATTCCGCCTCAACCTTTGAGTGCATTGTTGACCGCGATCGCCACTTCTTCATGGAGGTCAACACACGTATCCAGGTTGAACACCGCGTCACCGAACTTTGCTACAGCCTCAAGTTCACCAATCCCAATGACAGCAAGGATTTCTTCATTGTTGAGTCGCTAGTGGAGGCCATGGCTCTTCTGGCGCGGCACAAGGAGCGACTCCCCAAGCCGGAACGGATCGTCCGCTTCAACGCTTCTGTCGAGGCTCGTCTGAATGCGACCGACGCATCACTGTCGCCGCACGCCGGCGGCATGATCCGCTACTGGTCAAAACCGATCAAAGGCGAGGTCCGTGATGACCAGGGCATCAGCATGCTCAATCCTGATACCGGCATCTTTATGAAATACAAGGTGGCAGGAGCCTACGACTCCAATATCGCCCTGCTCCTTACCAAGGGTGATGATCGTCTGGCCAGTTATGAGCGTCTCTCGGAGGTTCTGCGCAGCACAACGCTGCGAGGCAGCGCAATGGCCACAAATCTTGAATTCCACTATGGTCTGGTTAACTGGTTCCTGGGCAGGAATGTCATGGCCAAACCTACGACCCGCTTCGTGGTCCCTTATCTGGCACTGGTCGGAACCCTCAAGGAAGAGGCCAACAAGCTGGATGTGGTTTACGCCTTCTTCCAGATGAAGAAACACTACGCAAAGAAGGTCTCCGAGCAGTATGCCGATCAGCCGGATGTCTGCGCCAAAGAGCTGAAAAACATGTCTGCTCTGCTGGATCGCAAAGGCACCCTGATCACCCGCCCCATGGAGCGGCTCCTCGAAGATCCGCATCTGCTCTCCGGATGGCTGAGCATGAACACGAAAAATTTCCGCATCGACAAAGGAAATGTCGTCTGGCTGAGAAATCCGCTGGGAGTTCTCAAGGAAACCTATGAATATCTGCATATGAATTTCCGCCCGCACAAGCCGGCAGCAGAAATCATCTGGGATCATGACAACGAACTGCTGCAGCAGTCGCTGCACTTCTCCCGCACATTACGGGAGAAACTGGGGCTGGAGCGCGATGAGTATTTCAAGCTGCATGAACTGGTCAACAAGGAAGAGCCCCAGGGCGGCTTTGATGAAGAAACCTGGGAACAGATTCGTTCCGCTCACTATGGCTATGAGGCCGGGCTCGAAATGCTGGGGATGCTGTTCCTGATCGGCGAAAACACCAAATTCTGGGATATGAAGGTTCTGGACGACCTGGAGGTGGTGATTCCTGATTATCTGACCGATCCCGACCTGCAGGCCAGGATGAAAAAGATTCTTGTGCCGCCGCCGGCAACCAAGGCGGACGAAATTGTCTCGGTTTGCGGCGGCATGTATTACGGACAGGAAGCACCAGGTCTGCCTCCATTCATCACCGAAGGGATGCACTTCGAGAAGGACCAGCCGCTGTACATCATCGAAGTCATGAAGATGTTCAACACCATCCGGGCACCTTTCTCCGGCACCATCGACAAGATCATCATGGAGGGGGGCGACGGCACGATCGTCCAGAAGGGTCAACCGCTCTTCAAAATTACTCCTGACGAGAAATTCGTTGAAGTGGATGTAAAGAAGATCGAAAAAGAGAAGCGTGATCTGACGAATGTCTATCTGAACGCAGTGCTGTAAGCAAACCCGTTATAGTCTTTGGTACGAATTTGACGCTGTTATGAAGGCCAGGGCGGGGAGTGTCTCTTCTCCCCTGGCTTTTTAAATATAACCGACAAAATTTAAAAGGGGTCATATATGAGCATCCAGGATCGAAAAGAAAAATGGCAGGTCAATGTCGCCAAAAATATCGCCAGATCACCGGAGCGGATGAAGGAATTCCGTACTACCTCCAATATAGAGATGGAGCGCTGCTTCACCCCCGGTTTTGACTACCCCGGCTATGAAGAACAGCTCGGCTTCCCCGGCGAATATCCATACACCCGCGGCGTGCAGCCGACCATGTACCGCGGCCGCTTCTGGACCATGCGCCAATACGCCGGTTTCGGTACGGCCAAAGAGTCTAACGAACGTTACAAATATCTGCTCTCCGCAGGCCAGACCGGTCTCTCGGTCGCTTTTGACCTGCCGACCCAGATGGGGTATGACTCCGATGCCG
>JBGSQD010000234.1:0-4631 GCA_041738275.1 Geobacterales bacterium | reverse complement strand
AAGAAAATAAGCTGCAAAACCCCCAGTTCACCAGCCAGAGAAATCAGACTCTCCGTCAGAGGACCACCACCAACCAGCAATAGCCTTATGGTGGGAAACTGCTGCGCCACCTGAGGAAGTGCACGTATGAGATATTCAAGCCCTTTTTCCGGACGGGCCTGACTGATGCAAGAGATGACACGCTCACCCTCTTTTATACCCAGATCTTCAGGGAGTGGTGCAAAAGTGGATCGACTAGGGAAACGTTCCCGGCTGACCCCCAGATAGATGCTTGAGATCTTCGACTCTGGCAGATGATATCTGAGGAGCTCTCGCTTCACCCCCTCGGACACGGCAATCAGCTTTTTTGCCAATAACCCCTGCAAAAGAATCATCGAGGTGAGAATTTTGACCTGTGAGACTTTTCTATAAAATGGACCATCCACATAAAAGGAGTGTTTGGTCCAGACCGTATTGCGAATTCCGGCAAGCTGCGCCGCCATCAACCCGTTGGCACACGACGCACCAAAATGAAAGTTGATCAGAGAGGGTCGTAATTCCCGAAAAAGTCGCATTAAACCCCAAATCGCGGCCGGATCGAGCTTTCGACCGGTATCTGCAACAATTACTATCTCGGCGCCGACCTCCCGGTAAAGTTTTGCCAGGTGGGGCTCTATCTCTCGATTGAAGACAAAGACACTGGCGAAACCCAGTTGACGAAGCTGAGAGGCGAGGCGAAGAAAATACTCCTCCAAGGATCCCTTCTTCTTTGGCGACCCGCCGTAAATCTGCAGAACAGTGCCTCTATTTCGCTTTAATTGAGAAGTAGGCACTCGGGTTATCTCCCTGTTTCCAGCAGTTCCCGATAGGCAGTCAGAGTCATTTCAGCCACGGTTTTCCAGGTGTAGTTATTGAGCACACGCGCTTTCAAGGTTTCATTCCTTGGAGCTGCCCAGGCGCTTGCCACGGAATCCCTGATCGTATCGTAATCATACGGGTCGCAATACAACGCCTCGTCGCCAAAGTATTCGTAAACCGCTCCGATGGATGTAGAAACGATGGGACAGCCGAATAGGGCAGCTTCAAGGCTCGATAATCCCGGAGTCTCATAAATGCTGGCAAGGACATGGATCTTAGCCCGGCGATAGACATAGACGAGCTGGCTGTCGGAAAGCTCGCCCAGGAAAACCGTGTTGGAGCGGGCAGCCTGCTGACACTGTTCGAAGTAGCCATCCACCCCTTTGCGGTAAGAGCCGGCCAGCACCAAATTAATTCCCATTTCATTAGCGATTTGAATCAGTTTCAACTGATTCTTGCGCGGCGTGATTGCCGCCACGCAGAGGGCAAATTCGCCGTCAGGCAGATTAACGGGGGTTTCCTCCATATAAATCAAACCTTCATCAACGGCGTTGGGGATAACTCGATAATTTTTATTCAGCCCTGTATTTGCGACGATCTTATTGTATTCATCGATACCGTTTGGCAACCAAACATCGGCTGACTCAAGCACTGCCAAGTGCTGCCTTAACCCGTCTATTGTCAAATCCGCCACATGTTGACGGAACAGTTCCCTGCCATACTCTCCCTGCTTGCACGATGCAAGAGCAGCTTTCATAATGCGGCCTGGCAGCAAGATATTTGACTTGATTCTTGATTTCAGCTTTGCGCTCTTATACTGATCCACCCAGTAGATAGTCGAAAGCACGACCGGTGTACGGTGCTTTCTGGTGTTAAGGGCTTGATAATAGACATCCGGGGAGAAGAGATGAACCAGATCGTAACGTGAGAGGTTTTCATCATGCCTCAGGCTGATCGTCACCTCGACTCCTTCCTTCTCCAGGAACTCTTTGGTCTTTTGGACCTGCCTCTTCAGCCCTCCACCGGCAGTGGCCAGGAAGTTTTGTATCCGTGGTTGAAAAAGTACTTTCATATTACCTTCCAGTTAATCGCAGCCCTAAACTGGCATCACGTTTGTCTGCTTATACTTTGACAGAATCAGACTCGCCATTGGCAATGCGGATCCGGCGACCATCAGTATGCTTATGACAACTGAATGAAGCTTGCTGATCTGAAGCCATGTGCAGACAGCAAGCAGCAAAAAAGAAAAGAGTATCAGGGGCCATTGATCCTGAATTAATTTGGGGGCGAGCTGCATTTCAACGTACACTGCCTGCCAGATCGAATGAAAGAAGTACGCCAGCAAATAGGCAAATGCCAGGCCCAGACCACCAAACCGTGGAATCAATACGTAGGAGAAAAGCACGAGCCCCATTGCCCAGCCCAGGTTCATAACCGTCCCGGTCCACATCTTGCCCGCCCCTGTCAGGGCAGTGCCGACCGGACCATTCACGACATTCAGAAAACAGGCAACCATAAGAACCGATATGATTGATGAAGCACTGATAAACTGACGACCGAAGAGCTGAGCCAAGGGCTTGCCAAACGTTACCATGAGAACCGTTACCGGCAGTGCAATGACCCAGATCATCTTGAGGTTCGTGGCAACGACCCGTCTGTAGTCCGACTTGTCCTGCTGCCCATGAGTTTGCGACATGATCGGCAACATTGCGTTTGATAGAAGCGCGGGAAAAAATACTATTACCTGTCGCCATTGGTTTGCTGCATTAAAAAGCCCGAGTTCACCATACCCACCGGCACTATTAACCAGTATGGTATTGGTAAACCACGTTACCGGAATCGTTAAGGTTGTCGAGAGCATTGAAGGCAGGGCAAAACGTGTCAACATGTCGCGTTCCATCCAGCAATTGGCAAATGGTTCGGAGAAATTATGTTTATTCCTCCTTAGTTCATTATTTACGGCAACCAGGCAGAGTAACAACGTCAGCACCATGGATATCGTCAGAGCACAAATGGCACCTTGCACACCATACAGCAAGACACACGGCACGGTTATCAAAGGCGAAGCAATTCCCTGATAAAGATTGATCCTGGCGGACTTGCGAAAGGCTTCGAAGCCGGATAGCGCACCCTGCTGTACCCCGGCCAGAGTTGAGAAAAAAAGCAGCAGTGAGCCGGCCTGCAAAAGTGGTTCGATATCCGGACGATTCAGCGAGTGGGAGGCAAGCCAGGGAGACAGTAAATAGGAGACCGTCATCAGGAGACCACCGGAAACAATGGAAACAGCCGTGGTCAAGTTGTATACTCTGAAGGTCCTGACAGGATCTGTTAAACGGAATTCGGCAATATACTTACTGGCGGTGAGGCCAAGCCCGAACCCAGCGAAGACACCGAACATCCCCATGGTGCTGTAAACCATCCCCATCTCACCATAGGCTTCCTTTCCCAGAAGACGGGCGACGATGATCGACGAAACCATTGCGAAAACGCGTGACACCAGCGCCCCGATTGACGCCCAAAACGTCCCCCTTACCAGACGTGAGGTCACATCTGATCCGGAAAAACGTTGCTTTATGGCTGCAACACCTGTGGGTACCCGGCTTAACAGCATACTTAAGGCTTCTGTCATCAGTATAATGCCTCTACAATTCTTGCTGCCGCCTTGCCATCGCCATAGGGATTAACTGCTCGGGCCATGCTGTTGTAAACATCCTGGTCATTGAGTAATCGGAGAGTCTCTGTAACAATCCGCTCTTGGTTGGCGCCGACTATTCGTACGGTCCCAGCTTCCACGGCTTCCGGTCGCTCTGTCACATCCCGCAGAACCAGAACCGGCTTACCTAAACCAGGCGCTTCTTCCTGGATGCCACCTGAATCAGTCAATACCAGGGTGGAATGTTTCATGAGATGTATCAAAGGCAGATACTCAAGAGGTTCAAGCAAACTTATATTCGGAATATTCTTAAGCAGCCGTTGCACAGGTTCCTGGATATTCGGATTAAGGTGAACCGGATATACTATCTGCACATCTTGCTCACATGTTTCAGCGATTTCTCGCAACGCCATGCATATTTGAACAATAGGCTCACCAAAATTCTCACGCCGGTGTGCTGTTACAAGGATAATCCTTTTTCCCCAATCGACATTTCGAAGCGGGCTTTCCTTTGGGTCAAAGGGAAGCTTGGCCGTCATCTGCAGGGCATCTATCACAGGATTACCGGTTACCAGGATATCCTTATCCTGCACCCCCTCCCTCAGCAGGTTTTCCCGTGAACGACGTGTTGGAGCAAAGTGCAGATCTGTTATCACTCCGGCAATACGCCGATTGACTTCTTCGGGGAAAGGTTGATATTTGTTGAAAGTGCGAAGCCCAGCCTCCACATGACCTACCCTTGCCCCGGCATAAAAGGCCGCCAAAGCCGCTGCCGCCACAGTGGTAGTATCACCCTGCACCAGAACCCAGTCCGGACATTCTTCGCGGAGAACCGGCTCCAGTTTTGAAAGTACTGATGATGCAACCTGGGTAAGAGTTTGGCTGTCCTGCATGATATTAAGATCATAATCAGGAACTATCTCAAAGAGTGACAGCACCTGATCAAGCATTTGCCGGTGCTGGGCTGTTACACAGACCTTGCTGTCAATGATGTCTCCATGTTTTTCCAGTTCTTTAACAACCGGCGCCATCTTGATGGCTTCCGGCCTGGTACCAAATACAGAGATTACTTTTATTTTTTTCATATCAGCTATTAACACCTTTAAATGAACCACCCCGCAGCAAGCTTCAGGGAATTGAC
>JBGSQD010000178.1:0-5515 GCA_041738275.1 Geobacterales bacterium | reverse complement strand
CGACCTTCTCCAGGGCATCCTGCATGGCCAAAGAGTTGATCATGGTGGCCAGCATCCCCATATAATCTGCGCTGGCCCGATCCATTCCCTTGGATGAGGCTGCCAGCCCGCGGAAGATGTTGCCGCCGCCGATAACAAGTGCCAGTTGCACTCCCTGGTTGACAACTTCCCGAATTTCGGCGGCAATAGTATTAATGGTGTTCGGGTCAATGCCGTAACCCTGATCGCCTGCCAGTGACTCGCCGGATAGTTTCAGGAGCACCCTGGAAAATGACGGCCTGCTCATGATGTGCCTCCCGTCTGAATGTAGTAAAAAAAAAGCCGGCCATTTCGGCCGGCTTTGGTAATTATTTCAGGCCGGCTGCTGCCGCCACTTCGGCGGCAAAGTCCGATTCCTTCTTTTCGAGCCCTTCGCCCAGTACAAAGCGTTCAAATCTCGTGATAGAGACAGGTCCGCCCACACTGATTCCGACCTCTTTGACTACCTGCTGAATGCTTTTGTCGGTATCCTTGACAAATACCTGCTCATTCAAACAAATCTCTGCATAGAACTTGTTTATCTGGCCATCGATGATCTTTTCAATTATCGCATCCGGTTTTCCGGATTCCTTGGCCTTGATACGATAGATTTCCTTCTCGCGTTCCAACACGTCGGCCGGTACCTGGTCACGGGTGATAAAACGTGGGCCCGCAGCTGCCGAATGCATTGCGATGTCCTTTACGAAAGACTGGTATGCAGCGCGGTTTGCGTCGGTGACGGCCGGTCCTTCAGTCTGTACGAGTACACCGATCTTGCCGCCGGCATGGATGTAGAAACCGATGCAACCATTTCCAGTGATGTCGAATTTGGCAAAACGGCGAATCTGGATGTTCTCGCCAATTATGGAGATGGATTCGCTCAGGTATGTTTGCACGTTCTTTGAGGTGTCGCCGGCATAAGGCTGCACAAGCATGGCGGCACAGTCGGCTGGTGAGGTAGCCAGGATGTGGCGACCGATGTCGGATACAAAGGACTGGAACTTCTCGTTTTTGGCCACGAAATCGGTTTCGCTGTTGATTTCCAACAGAACACCGCTTTTCAGGTCATCTGACACAAAAGCGGCAACCATCCCCTCGGTAGCTGCACGACCGGCCTTTTTTGCTGCCGCTGCCAACCCTTTGGTACGCAGGAAATCAATAGATTTCTCGAAATCGCCGTCGTTTTCTTCAAGCGCCTTTTTACAGTCGAGCATGCCGGCGCCGGTAGCTTTTCTCAATTCATTAATCTGTGTAGCTGTAATTGCCATTATATCCTCCTTCCCCATGCATCCGGGGAATTGTAAATTTAGGTCTAATCTATTTTATTCGGCAGCTTCTTCCACAAGTTCTGCAGTATCTTCGCTGCCTTCGGTATCAGCCTGCAGGGCAGCGTTGCGTGCCTGAGCACCATCAATGACCGCATCGGCTATTTTTGAGCTCAGGAGGCGAATGGCACGAATGGCATCGTCGTTGCCGGGGATAACATGGTCGATGGGATCGGGATCGCAGTTGGTATCAACAACAGCCACAACCGGGATGCCCAGTTTGTTGGCTTCCTGAATGGCGATCTCTTCATTTTTTGGGTCAATGACAAACATTACGCTGGGGAGTTTGGACATACCCTTGATGCCGCCCAGGATTTTCTGCAGTTTCTCACGGTCTTTTTCGAGCAGGAGCCGCTCTTTTTTCGGATAGGCTTCAATGGTACCGTCGTCGAACATGGCGTCGATCTTCTTGAGGCGATCGATACTCTGCTTGACTGTGCTGAAGTTGGTGAGCATGCCGCCCAGCCAACGCTGGTTGACATAGTACATGCCGCAGCGCGAAGCTTCTTCGGCTATCGAATCCTGGGCCTGTTTCTTGGTGCCGACGAACAGGACGGTACTGCCGCCCTGGACGGATTCTTTGACGAAGTTGTAGGCTGATTTGAAGTAGCGGACGGTTTTCTGCAGGTCGATGATGTAGATGCCGTTACGAGCCCCGAAGATATAGGGTTTCATCTTGGGATTCCAACGTTTGGTCTGGTGACCGAAGTGGACGCCAGCTTCCAACAGTTCCTTCATGCTGATACTTGACATACGTGTTTCTCCTTTGGTTTGTCCTCCGCCCCGTTGAATCCCCGTCATCTAATATATAGGGACACCACCGGATTAATCGAGGCGTGTGAATTGAAAAGCATTGTTTTATAGCATAGCGGCGGATGTTGTGGCAAGGGCAAAATGAATCACTCAGAGGGTAATAGCGTTTACGGGACAGTTGTCCGCGCATAGCCCGCAGATATTGCAGCGTGTTGCGAGTTTTTTGACGGCGGTCTTGCGAAAACCTTGGATTTCCAAGGTAAACAGGCGCTGAGTGCAAGCGGCCACGCATCTGCCGCAACCGGAGCAGAGCGCAGTGTCAGGTGCCTGGATCTGTTTCAAGGGATAGATCAGAGGCTCAGCTCCATCTGTTTCCAAGTGAATTCAGCCTTTTGGTGTTTGCGATTAAAAGGATAATAACGCGGACAAGAGGCAACAACGGCGATGGCGGCCTGTTTGCACGTGCGTCGGCAGGAGGTGCAGAGCTTGTTGTTGGAGTGGTTGTTGTGGGATGTCTTTTTCTGTGTCATGTCCTATCCGTAGGGGCTGATCCGCGTGATTGCCCGCTTTGTGATTGCCATGAGTTCAGGGACGGCCACATGGGCCGCCCCTGCGGTAATTATTTCACGAATTTGACCCAACCGAATTCGTCCTTCAGTTTGCCGGTCTGAATGCCGGTAAGGGTGTCGTAGAGTTTCTGCGTAATCTCACCCACTTTTCCGCCGGTGAGTTGGAGGCATTCATCCTTGTAGCACAGTTTACCAACCGGGGTGATCACTGCGGCGGTGCCGCTGCCGAAGGCTTCGGTGACCTTGCCTCCCCTGATATCGGCCATGAGTTCGTTGACATCGATCAGCCGCTCCTCAATGCTGTATCCCAAGGTGGCTGCCAGCTTTATAACCGAATCACGGGTGACTCCGGAGAGGATCGAGCCGGTCAAAGGAGCCGTGACGATCTTTTTGCCGTAGGCGAAAAACATGTTCATGGCGCCGACCTCTTCAATGTAGCGCTGTTCCCTGCCGTCCAGCCAGAGCACTTGGTCGTACCCTTTTTTCTTGGCTTCAAGCCCGGCCTTGAGTGAGCTGGCATAGTTGCCGCCGGTCTTGGCTTCGCCGGTTCCGCCCGGCACGGCGCGCACATAGTGATCTTCCACCAGGATGTTGATGGGGTTGAAGCCGGCTGCGTAATAGGCGCCAACCGGCGAAAGGATCACATAGAAGTAGTAATGGTTCGAGGGGTGGACCCCCAGGACCGGTTCCACCGCGATCATGGTCGGTCGGATGTAGAGCGAGGTGCCAGGCGCGGTCGGAATCCACTCCTGCTCAAGGGCGACCAGTTGCTCGATGCCCTTCAGGAACAGCTCCTCTGGTACCTCTGCCATGCACATGCGTTCGGCCGACTGGTTGAAGCGGCGGGCATTCATCTCGGGCCTGAACAAGGCGATGCGGCCGTCGGCCCATTTGTAGGCCTTGAGCCCCTCGAAGATCTCCTGGGCGTAGTGAAATACGGTGCAGGCCGGGTCGAGCGCGAAGGGCTCATAGGGTTTGATTCGGGCGTCATACCATCCCTGGCCGGTCTTCCATTCTACCAGCAGCATGCGGTCGGTGAAGTGTTTGCCAAAACCCAATGCAGATTCATCGGTGATTTTGGTTTTCATCTTTTCGGGAGATAAGGGAAGCACCTTGATATCCATGATTATTGCATCCTCCGGAAGTTTTCTAGTGTAACTGATTTTATACGGAAAAACCGCCAAATCTTCAAGGGGAAATCGCAGAGCCCCGAGTCATGATGCATCTGATTTGGGGGTTATGGCATAATGGCTGTCCTCTGCTACGGATATAGTCCGATATTTATCTCGTAAATCAGCAGTTTGACCGCTTCAAAAAAACTTCATTGACAAAATGATGCAAGTCATGATTTATTGCGGCCTCTCTATCGTCGTAACTATTTAAAATAGCTTGAAATTTTTTAGTTTAGCTAAATATTTCAAGTAATGTTTACACACTTATCATAAACCAAAATAAATGACACCAAATCAGGAGGATCAACGTGCAGAAGCATAAATTTCACAAAGTCATGGCTGCCAACCGTGGCGAGATCGCCATCCGAATCTTCCGGGCCTGTACCGAACTGGGTATCGGAACCGTGGCCATCTATTCCGAAGAAGACAAGCTCTCCCTGCATCGCTACAAGGCGGATGAGGCATATCACATCGGCAAGGGCAAGGCCCCTATCGACGCCTATCTGGGCATAGATGAAATCATCGCACTGGCACTCAAGGCAGACGTGGATGCCATCCACCCCGGTTACGGCTTCCTGGCGGAGAACGCCGAGTTTGCCGAGAAGTGCGAGGCCAATGGTATCGCCTTCATCGGTCCCACTGCCGAGATGCAGCGCGCCCTGGGGGATAAGGTTGCCGGGCGCAAGGCAGCCATTGCGGCTGGTGTCAGCGTCGTGCCAGGCACCGAGGAGCCGATCGAGAAGGAGGAGGAGGCGCTCAAGTTTGCCAAGGAGCATGGTTACCCGATCATCATCAAGGCTTCGGCAGGCGGCGGCGGGCGCGGCATGCGCGTGGCCAACAACAAGAAAGAGCTCATTGAGGGTTTGGTTGCTGCCGCCAGCGAGGCCAAGGCCTCCTTTGGCAATGCTGCCGTGTTCCTGGAGCGCTATCTTGCCAACCCCAAGCATATCGAGGTGCAGGTGTTGGGCGATAATTACGGCAACCTGGTGCACTTCTTTGACCGGGATTGCTCTGTGCAGCGACGTCATCAGAAGGTGGTCGAGTTCGCCCCCTCCCTTTCCCTGACCCAGGCACATCGCGAGCAAATCTGCACTGCAGCCCTCAAGATCGCCAGTCAGGTCAAGTATCGCAACGCCGGCACGGTTGAATTCCTGGTGGATCAGGAAGGAGATCACTACTTTATCGAGATGAATCCCCGCATCCAGGTGGAACACACCGTGACCGAGATGATCACCGGCCGCAACCTGGTGAAGAACCAGATCCTGGTGGCCTGCGGTCATAAATTGTCCGACCCGGAGATCAACATCCCTTCGCAGTCCGCCATCGACATGCGCGGCTATGCCATCCAGTGCCGCATTACCACCGAGGATCCTGCCAATAACTTTTCCCCGGATTTCGGTACCTTGACTACCTACCGTTCGGCTGCCGGGTGCGGCATACGTCTGGATGCAGGAAACGCCTTCACCGGCGCCAAGATCACCCCGCACTATGATTCTCTGCTGGTCAAGGTCAGCTCCTGGGGCCTGACCTTCCAGGATGCTGCCCATATCATGAACCGCGCCCTGCAGGAGTTCCGCGTGCGCGGGGTCAAGACCAACATCAGTTTTCTGGAGAATGTCATTACCCATCCGGTCTTTCTCAAGGGGCAATGCGACACTTCTTTCATCGAAAAACACCC
>JBGSQD010000115.1:0-35821 GCA_041738275.1 Geobacterales bacterium | reverse complement strand
TGACCTTTTATTAGTTCATTGAGTTTATTGAGTTTATTGAGTTTTTAACTCATGTAACTCATCGAACTCCCAAACTCATTGAACTGATTTTTACAGCGCTTCACATTTCCTTCTCATTTCCTCAATGCGTGCGAAGATCTTCTCAATTTCAGCCAAGTTTTTATTTTTCTGTTGAAACATCTTCAGCTTACCCTTGCTGATCAGCTTGGGACCCAGCATCAGGTCCTTCAGAAACTGGCCGGATTTGACGTTGAATACGGCGGCCAGGCGCATTTCATACTGGCGGCCGTAGGTGCGGATGTTCTGCAGGAAGAGCTTGTTGGCCAACTGGACGTAACTTTCCTTGGAGGACCCCTCGTAGTCCCAGGAGAGTTTGCGCAGGGCATCCATGATCGAGGTCAGATCAACCTTATTGGGGCAGCGGGTGGTACAGGTCTCACAGGAGGCGCAGTACCAGATGGAGCGTCCTTCAACAATTCTCTTCCATTGACCAAGCTGCAGCAGACGCACCACACGATTGGGTGGATGGTCCATGAAGGTCGCCATGGGACAGCCGGCGGTACATTTGCCGCACTGGAAGCAGCTGCGGACCGAGGTGTTGGAAAGCTCCTCAACCATACGCACCATATCCAGTTGCATGGTATCCTGCGAAATGATCATTTTTTTCTTATTGCTCACGATATAATCCTGCGTTGATATTGATATGATGGAACCTGGCAGTTAAATAGCAAAAGCCGCGCCATATTGGTAACTGGATGATTTAGCTTGTTATTTATACAGCATTGGTGAGGTTGGAGTCAGATGTGCGACTGTCAATGAGTAAAATATCTACATAAACCGTCAGGAGTGTGGAGTTTAGCAACAAGGCAAAGTGGGTCTTCAGGAATTAATAGAACTGATCCAGGAAACGTGTGGAAAAATTATACATAATATATTTGCATCTTTGTCCATGGCTGGATTAGTGGTATTATTTTACATTCTTGATTATTTTTGATACTTGAAAAATATATCCTTGATTATTGTCAAGGTAGCCACATCTAAACAAAAAAGGAGACTTCACATGACACAACAACCGCCAGAACTTTATCTCAAGCTCAAGGAACGTCATAGCAACCTCATTGAGGCTGTAGAAGCACTTGGTAAAGCAGCCCGCGCGGCTGGCCCGCTGGATGACAAAACCGGGCATTTGATCCAGCTGGGGGCGGCGGCAGCCATCCATTCAAGGGGGTCGGTGTGCAGCCATGCCGCACGCGCCCTGGGTTCAGGTGCTACCCATGAGGAAATCCGACACGCTATCATAGTGCTCACCAGCACCATAGGATTTCCCACTGTGGCTGCGGCGTTATCCTGGGTAGACGAGATGTTTGAAAAATAGCCTGAATGTTCAGAAAAAGGGGGGAGCGTTTTGTAACACTCCCCCCTTGCTTTGCCTGTAGTACCAAAAGATGCCGGGCCCAAAGACCTTATTTTGCGACCTCAACATCTTCCTCTTCCATCCCACCTTCCTTCCGGTGCTTTTGTCCCCGTAGATACAGATCTGATTCAATCAGAGTCCCAGCGATTCCGGTTTTTTACCGGCATCAGGGAAGAACAGCGGCGCGCCGAACTTGTCAACCCCAAAGCGACCGATGGTTTCCTGTGTTTTCCTGGCTACCATGAAATCGGCAAAGGCCTTGCCGCCAGGGATGTTGATTTTGGGTGACTTGGCCGGATTCAACTCGATAACATGATAAATATTGAGCAGTTTGCCATCGCCTTCCACCAGAATTTCCAGTCCAAGGTTCTTCTTCAGGGCCAGGTAGGTGGCCCGGTCAGCCAGAACATACGCCCTCTTCTCTGCGGCCACGTTCAGGGTCTGCCCCATTCCCAGGCCGGTTTGCTGATACCATTTCTGCCCGTCCGGGTTTATCGCGGCGGCTTTCCAGAGTCCTTTTTCCTTGGCATGGGTGCCGGAGTTGTCGCCGCGTGAGGCAAACAACGAGCCTGTCTGGGCGATCCGCTTCATGGCCTCGGCCGCCTTGGCTCCCTTGACCTTTGCCGGGTCGGAGGCAGGACCCAGGATGATGAAGTCATTGTGCATCACCAGGCGACGCGTTACGCCGAAACCATCAGCCATGAACTTTTTCTCGGCATCTGGTGAGTGCACCAGCAGGACATCCGCCTCACCTTTCTCACCCATCTTCATTGCCTGGCCGGAACCGACCGAAATGGTCTTGACCAGGAAACCGCTTTCCTTCTCGAATGCCGGCACAAGCACATCCAGCAGTCCGGAATCCTGGGTGCTGGTGGTGGTGGCCAGGATGACCGATTTGGGTGCGGCAAAGACCGGTACTGCGACCAGCAACATGGAAAGAGTTGCAAGTAATGGTGCGATACGAGAAAGCAATCTGAACCTTTTCATTTTTATCTCCTTTCAAGTGGTGCGGCTGTTGTTATTTTGTTTTCTGACCATGCCATTCTCGCGAATCCGGAAAGAAAAGTGACCCTCCGAAACGTTCCACGCCGAACCCGGCAATGATCTTCTGCCCCTTGTCCGGCGCTGTGAGCCAACCAACAAAGGTGGCGGTGTCCTGACTATTGACTTTGGGAAATTTATTCTGACTGACCGGGATCAGCGAGATGCGGTTCAGCAACGCTTCGTCGCCTTCGACCAGCACGCCGAGCTTGATTTCTTTCTTTATGGACAGATAGGTTGCACGGTCGATTAGTGTATAAGCACTCGAATTGCTGGTGAAACGGAGTGTCGGTACATTCCCTTCGTTCCCTTTTTCATAGACCTTGTACCATGAACCTGCCGGTTTAAGTCCGGCTTTTGCCCAAAGCTCCATCTCCGCCACATGGGTGCCGGACTTGTCACCACGACTGATAAAAGGAGCCGATTTTTCGGCAATCATCTTGAGGGCTGCCGTTGCCGATTTCATACCGCAAATACCTGCAGGGTCGTCTGCTGGCCCAACGATGACGAAATCGTTATACATCAGCGGAATACGCTCCGTACCGTATCCGGCGGCAACGAACTTCTCCTCCAGCGAGCGGGCATGCACCATTACCAGGTCGATGTTACCTTTTTCCGAGATCTTCAGTGCTGCGCCTGTGCCGGCCCCCACATGTCGTACATTGATGCCGGTTTCCTTTTCAAATCCTTCTTCAAGCGCCGCTACGATTCCCGCATCAATGGGACCAATCGTGCTGGCTATCAGAATAAAGCCCTTCTCCGCATTTGCGGCAGTTGCCCAGACAAGGCACAACAGCATGACAACCAACCTGAATCCGCTAGATCGTTTCATTCGGTTCTCCTTTCTTTTAACGTGATGTCGGCATACTTCTCGGCCTTGGATATGGTGGACATCTTCTTCAGACGGCTGATACCGAACCGGCAGGCCTCGAAGGCGTCCTCACTGTTGGGAGAGCTGGCAGCAACCAGAGAGATGATCTCACCAACAGCCAGACAACCTGTGCGCCGGATCATCAGAACATCTTCCAGATTCCAGCGCTGTTCGAGTTCTCCGGAAATACCCTCCATCTCCATAATTGTGTCCCCTTGGGACTTGTACTCAATGCAGGTGGTGGATTTTATCGAACCGGCCTGTTTCTTGACGACTGCATAGTGAAACACCACGGAACCGGAGAAGGACGTACATATGGAATCGTACACCGCTGCAGGATCTATCGGATTTTCAACAAGCTTGACCATCGCGCACCCACTTTTCAGTAAAATTTCAGTAAAATGAAAACAGAAAGCCCCTTCTCTCAATGGAAAAGGGGCGCGTACGAACCACTTAGTGGCACGCAAAGCACAAGTTCCCCTTTTCAAAAGGAGGGTGGCGCTGTTTCCGGCGACACCCGCAGGTTGTACGCCATGAGGATTTATCCCTGGTAGGCGTAACAACTCGGAGAATGGCAAATGTGAGGGCACTTTAACTGAAACGTTATATTATCGCAAGCATACAAATAGTCATGAACCTGATTCACAACAACGGCAGGGTCATAAATGCCTGGATGCCCCTTGAGTTCTTAAGTTCTTCCGATAAGCCGCTCTTGAACCAAGATGCTTTGAGGTAAAGCAGCCGGAGCAGGAGACACCCTACTCCGGCCACGAAAGGAGCACACATGGCAGTATGTGCTCGACCAACATAACTGAATTCTGTCCGGAGATTCCGGATGAAATTCCGTTATGTTTGATTGTTATACTCAACCTTTGTCAGCAACTGTGGGGTGTACAGCTGGATGGCATCCCTCATCAGTCTGGAAACTGTCTTGCTGCTCTGTCGCATCATCGCTTCCAAGGCAATTTTTTCCTCGTCGCTGACACGCATGGAGACAACATGGTACCTTGCGTTCTCTTTGTATTTTCCCATGACACAATCCCCGTAGAATAGTTTCTGTTTCAACCGGCAGTTTGCCACGCTTAAGCATGGCTACTCTCAGTAATAACAGACTATATGCAATTAACTTGCCACCCTTGATGTTACCGTACCTGGTGATGAATTAGAAGATGCTATCAGATACATGCGAATTGCCCGGCAAGCCGCTGAAGTCCATACGGACAGGTGGAAAGCTCGTGACCGATGAAGCCGAATCGTGCAAAAAGAGACATGTATGCTTATGCTCTGATCATCCAGACGATTTGAATTGATCAGGGCGCCGGAGTTAGCCATGACAGTAATGGGTAAAACTTCGACGGGTCGGGCGATCTGTGGAGATTGTCAACGAAGAGAAAGGCTGCATTTTGCATCCGAAACCGTTACGGCAGGATCGTGAGAGGTTCATGCTTCTGGCGGACAATGTCCCGGGCGGTTACAGGCGATGCATTGCTTGCTGAAATGGAGGCTCGACATATATCAACTACACTTGACCAAACAGGCGGGAATATTGCAGAGGCAGCAAGAAAAATGGGGATCGGAAGAAACACTCTCTACAGGAAGCTACGCAGCATGACGCCGTCAGACAGCAAGGTGTCCGCGCAAGATTGTTGACTCCAATACAATAATTATCAACTGTCGAGCAGCTCACGGACCTTCCGCAACAGATCATGGGGCTGGACCGGTTTCATGATAAACTCAGCATCCGCATCAAACACATCGCGACTTTCAATGATGTCCTGGGTGTAGCCGCTGGTATAGATGATCTTTATGTCGGGCTTAAACTTCCTGATCTTGTTGAATGCCTCCTTGCCGTTCTTCTTGGGCATGATTATGTCCATCAGGATGAGCTTGACAGCATCCTTGTTTGCCCTGAACTTCTCAATGGCATCCTGACCGTCACAGGCAGAAATCACTGTATATCCGGCACGGGTAAGCACCTCCTGGACGAGTTTGCCGACAGCAGGATCATCCTCGGCCACCAGGATCGTTTCGCTTCCCCCTTTCGGCAGCTCCGGAGTGACGACCTCCTCATCCTCTGCCACTTCCCTCGTGAACAGCGGGATAAAGATGCGGAAGGTGGTGCCGATCTGCGGTTCACTGTATACCTTGATAAAGCCGTGATGCTGCTTGATGATCCCGTACACGATCGCCATGCCGAGACCGGTTCCCTTGCCCACCTCCTTGGTGGTGAAAAAGGGTTCGAAGAGCCTGTTTTGGGTCTTTTCATCCATACCGGTGCCGTTATCCGATACCGATATCAGGGCATAACGCCCAGGTTCGCCATAACCGTTGGCATGAACGAACGATTCATCGACATTCAGAAGCCCAGTCTCGATAGTCAGCATGCCACCTTTTGGCATGGCGTCACGGGCATTGGTGGCCAGGTTTATCAGAACCTGCTCGATCTGACCACTGTCCACAATAACAGGCAGATTTTCAGGAGATAGAATTGTCTTGAGCTGGATGTCCTCGCCTATGATCCTGATCAGGAACTTCTGGACCTGCTGGACAACATCGTTGAGGTTTCCCAGCCGAGGCTTCATCTCTTGTTTACGGCTGAACGTCAGCAGGCTGCGGGTCAGCTGGGCGGCCTTCTCCGCAGCATCGATAATGTGCCCCACCTGTTCCTTCTGAGGATCATCCAGACCGAGGTCTGTTTTTAATATATTGCCATATCCCATGATCACCATCAGGATGTTGTTGAAATCATGTGCCACCCCACCGGCCAACTGTCCAAGAGCTTCCATTTTCTGGGACTGCAACAGCTGTTCCTCCAGATGTTTACGGACGGTAATGTCTTCTGCAATACCCAACATGTAGCTTACTTTGCCCTCACTGTCCAAGAGCGGGATTTTTCTGACGCGTAGAATGCGGTCGTCACCAGACCTGGTTTTGATCTTCTCTTCCGGAATTTCCAGAAGATCTCCCTTCGCGAGCACTTCCCGGTCCTTGCTGGTGAAGAATGCCGCCTGTTCTTCAGGAAAAAGGTCGCGGTCATTTTTGCCCAAAAGTTCTTCCCGCGAGTAGCCCAGCAACTCCTCTCCAACTTTGTTAATGGCTACATAGCGGAGTTCGATCGCATCTTTGACAAAGACCATGGCCGGGATGTTGTCGACGATGTTCTTTAGAAATGCCTCACTCTCGCGCAGATCTTCAAGTCGTTGCTGCAACTCGGGATAATAGGTTTTGCGCAGGGAGGCTTCACCGAAACCTGCCAGTTTTTTCTGCAAGGCATCCAACTGGTCGGAAGAATCAGAGCGATTCTTCATACACCACCTCGATGTCTCGCTGTGAAGCTCTTCTCGGATTGGTTGCCATGCAGGGATCTTTCATGGCATGGTCGGTGAGGAAGTTCATATCGCTACGCCCCACACCCAGTTCGTTTAACGTCCGGACTATTCCGGTCGCTTTCTTCAAATCCCTGATGTGATTGAGCAGGGCGGATTTTTTCTGGATGGAGGTCATTCCTCGCAGGTCCAATCCCATGGCTGCGGCAATGTGCTCGAATCGTTCCGGAGCAGCCGGCAGATTGAATGCAATGACGTGGTCGAGCAGGATCGCGTTGCATTCGCCGTGAGCGATATCGAGCGCGCCACCAAGGCTATGGGCCATGGCGTGGGTTGCCCCAAGAATGGCATTGGAAAATGCGAGTCCAGCCTGCAGGCTCCCCTGCATCACATTGCTGCGCAATTCCAGGTCAGCCAGGTTTGCTATGGAGGGGAGGATATTCGCAGAAATCAGGCGGATCGCCTCAATGGCATGCAGATCGGTCATCGCAGAGCGAGCAGTCGAAACGTAAGCCTCAATAGCGTGGGTCAGTGCGTCCAGTCCGGTACAGGCGGTGAGATAGGAGTCCATGGTGGTCAGGGTTTCCGGGTCGATCAAAGCCAGGTCCGGTACCACGGACTTGCTGATGATGGCGAATTTGACCTTTTCCAGCGGATTGCTGATTATGACGAACTGCGAGACATCCGCCGAGGTTCCTCCCGTGGTTGGAACACAAATCAGGGGGGGCATGGGAACCTTGACCATGTCCACCCCTTCGAACAGCAGGATGTGCTTGTCGTTGGAGGTTACAATGCCGATGCCCTTGGCACAATCGATGGGGCTGCCGCCGCCTACGGCAATAAGCGCGTTGCACCGTTCCGACTGGTAAATCGCAACACCGGCCATGATTTCATCAACCTTGGGATTAGAAGTAACCCCAGTGAACAGAGCAAATGGCAGACCTTCCGCTTCAAGGCTCTCCGTCACATCCCTGGTCCATCCTGCGGCAACCACGCCCGGGTCGGAGACGACCAGGATCTTGCGCCCTCCCAGGTTTTTTGCGTAGCGTCCGGCCAGACGTCGCGCCCCCACGCCGAAAACGAATTCAGGGGCAACAAACTTTCGAAGTTCAAAACCCTCTGACATGACCTCCTCCACTTACCCGTATCTTTTAAAACTTCATTTTATTGCTTTATGTTATCCCATACGAGGGCATCCCTCAATCTTTTTAATGTTGACTGCTCGTAAAAATATACAGGCAGGATATCTCCACATTACAAGAATCAGGTTTAGTAAGTTACAAATTGTTTTCTGCGCTTTTCAGGCAGAAAATAATTTCTTTAACTTACTTATCCTGTTTATCAGGATTAGGTGCAAAAACCGTGAATCCTCTTGACCTAAACTCAAGAAATCTTCGGTCATAAACCTTCTGTGCCATACGTCCTGACCATAACCCGGTTTCACTGATCAAGAAAAAAAAGCCGTCCCGGTAAAGGGACGGCTTGGAAGTAAAGTGACTGAACGGACGATTCCGGCGGGATATCAAGCCGCTTTTTTTATGGCGACGTCAACTTCGCTAAAGGTATCTTTGTCATTATTCAGACATTTCGGGCATTCGAGCGCTGAAAAATCGGCACTGACTGTAATAGGCGTAAAATCTTTGGCCAAACTTTGGTAAAAGCAGATTCCGCATTCAAAATTATTATTAGTTTCCATGGGTTCACTCCTTTTTTTCTGGTTATGGGTGACTGGCTTCTTTTCTATGCCCGTTTCATGTCAGCATTAAAAAATACATTTACAGGTTCTTCACTATAAACAAACGTTTGTTTGATTTGCTGCTAAAAAAAACATCGCTCCCAATATTTAAGATTTAAGAACCCCCTGCTTGAAGATATCCATAATATGGCATATCAGCTTTTCATCCCGTTCCTGTGAGTGATCGAACAGCTCTGCGGTTGCCGGTTCCAGAAGAAAATAGAAATTGATCATTCCTGCCAGCGCCAGAACCGTATCAATGGGATCCAATCCATCCCGGAACCTCTTATGGGTAAGACCATCTGAAAAAGTCTCCTGAAGTGCCTGCACAACCCCTTTAATAGCGGGTTTGACAATGGTCTCGAAGCAGGGGGTCGGGTTGGTAAGTTCGCTGGTATAGAAGCGGAGCAGGTAGGGATTCTTCCGGTAGCGGGAAACCGTGGCACGCACATATAGCTCGAATTTCTGTAGGGTATCGATTTCCATCTGTTCGATCTCCCCGATTTTCTCTAGAATAGCGAACTGTTCCGACAACACTGCGGAATACAACCCCTCCTTGCCACCGAAATAGTAGGAAATCATGGAAAGGTTTACACCTGCCGCGCTGGCCAACTCCCGCACACTCACGCCGTTTAAGCCCTTTGCGGCAAACAGCGGGATAGCAACAGCTATCAGATTTGCGCGACAATCGTTATCAGCCACCCCTGATCTCCTTTAAACGATACAGCCGTTTTGTTGTTCAAACGTTCGTTTGATTTTAATTGTACACAAATAACTAAAAAAAAGCGAATGATATTTTTTCATCCACGTTCAAGCACAGGAACGGCCGGGGAAGGATCTAGACGATCATCTCCCACAGGGACAGATCTACCGGATCAGCAAGCAATTCCGGAACCTTTCCCAGAAAGGCCTGGAGATAGGGCATGGCAAGATGTTCGTCCAGGTCACGACGGCTGCGCCAGGTCTCATAAAGAAGGAAAAGTGCAGGATCTTCCTGGGAACGGTGCAGGTCATAGTTGATACAACCATCTTCGGCTCTGGTAGGTGGGATCAAGGAGAGTATCTCGCGAAGTACCTCTTCTTCTTTTCCTGCCTTGGCCCTTATGCGTGCCAGTACGGTCAGTTCCGGCTCTTCCATGACAACTCCTTTTAGTAAGTGAAATTATACATTTGAATCACAAACCGTTTAAGATCTCCATACGCTTGCTGCGATATTCTTCTTCACTGATGAGCCCCTTGTCCTTCAGCTCGTTGAGTGTTGTCAGGCGATCCGCTGGCTTGCGTGTGTCGTTGTGCTGCTTTACGGGCTGAACAGGAGTTGCCGGCACTGGCGAAATGTTCTGTCCGGCAACAGGTTTCTGTTCAATTGGTGCATTCCAATCGTTACTGAAAGCCACCCAGTCCTTCCTGACCAGGGAGAAACCATTGTGTCCTGGCTGCGGAAGGATTGTCCACTCCACCTCGTTGGTTTTTTGTCTACTTCCCGGTAAAAATGGATAGAGACGGCGGTCTGCGCGCTCGTTAAAATCACTCCGGGCAAGACCGAAGATTATATTGAGCCGTCCTCCTGAGTAAAATGCCCGACCTGTGGTCACCTTGGGGCTTTTGGCAAAACCGAAAAGTGATTTGTGCAGTCCGATGACCGCAAAGGTCACATCTTCACCGGGAGCTGCCTGGCGAAATCCCTGCACCAGTTGCGGCACCAGGACCTCTAGGGATTGGCTGGTAATAAGTTGCTCCGGTTTTTTGCTGTCTGCAGAATTAAATTCGATGGAAGCAAGAATCGCCGTAAGTCTGTCAGGGGCTATCTCAACCGGATGGTCGTTTGCAACCACGATATTGCCCGGAGGAGAATCCTGGCGCTCCAGTGCCACGAACTGGTCCCGGCTCTGCCAGAGTTGCCGGACATCAGATGCATTGGAAGTAGAGGCAAGCATAAACAGGACCAGCACTGCCGATACAGAAAAACAGAGCCAGTTAGCGTTTCTACAAAAAAACCTTTTCATACTTCCTCCGGGATTTTCTTGGAATCATTTGGAATTCAAGCCCATAACCACTGCACGCAATTCTTGAGCCAATAAAGCAAAATAATAACAATGTTTGTCAAATAAACAAGGGCACCGTATAGGTGCCCTTGTCCCAGTCTCTTAACGTGTTATTCTGTAGCTTTACCGCTACGGTTGCCATGCCGCTAATGGGTCTTCTGGCCGTTTTTATATAGTCACGCTTTCGAGTACGGAAAATATGATTCAAGCATTAACAAAATAATCTATATCACTAAAATGGAAGCTTCCCATACCCCATCAGGCCAAAAGCCGGGGCCAGAAGACAGGTGAAACTCAGGACTATGAACATTGTGGCAGCAACCTTGGGGTTGATCTTGCCGTAGGTCACACCGGTTACGGTAAAACAAATCACGACAAACGTCAGGTTCATGAATGCCAGATAGGGAACCACACCGATAATCGTCTTGCCATCGGGTTTGATTCCGCCGCCGGTGGCATAAAGGAATGCGTAGACTGCACAAACGATCCCAACCAGAAGTGCGCCGTTGCCGACGGTACGCAGGTCAGTTACACCGGTCAGAAGGGCGTGACCCGTCTGCATGTACAGGACACCGAATACAAACAACAACCCGGCGGTAAAGGGATCGGTAAAGACTGCGGCCTGAAGTGTCGCACCAATGACAACCAGGACTCCAACAACCATACTGACAAAACCGGTACTTTTGGCCTCGCCATAGCCCAGGAAAAACATGCCAACCGGAACCCACATAATACTGATTAGTACGAGAAGCGCTAATGTCATTTTCGTTCTCCTGAAATAAATTACAGTCCCGTTTAGGGAGCAAGGGGATACTTATTCGGCTGTGGTCGGATCAATCATGGTCTTGACTTCAGCAACACTGTTGGCAGGAAATCCGCCTTGTTTGGCGTGTTCCAGCACCATCTCCCTGTTGGGAGCTATGTATATGCAGTAAATCTTGTCATCGGTTACAAAGCTTTCCACCCACTGTATCTGCGGACCCAGTCCAGATAGGACGCTACATGATTTTTGTGATATTGCCTGCAGGTCTGCAGGTGGTATCTGGCCGGCCCCGGGGATTTCCCGTTCGATCACGTATTTTGGCATAACAATCTCCTTAATTCCTGAAAGTCAACAGGTTACCAGTAAAACATTGTGCCGAGAGCAAACTGGTTGGAGTGCTGCTTGGCTCCATCCGCCCAAGTGTTCTGGGCATAAATGTACTCAGCCACGAACTGGGTGAACTTGTTTAGGTTGTAAGCAACCATGAAAACTGCTGATTCCTGATTTGTTACGATTATCGGATTAGTGGCACTGTTCGCCGGTTCGTTTTTATTTTTATCCTGGCGGGTCTGACCGTAGTTGGCGCCCAGTTTGAACGATGGGGTAAGCTGATAGGTTGCCTGAACCAGGTAGCCATATGCAAGTCTCTCTCTGCCGAGGGCATCGGTGGAGGTAGACCCCAGGAAGTCGCCGTCCTGGACACTGACCATCCCCAGGCCTCTGCCGATGTAGCCGGAAGCCATCATGTTGACACCGGCGATTCCGGCAGCGAAGCCGCCTGCGCCACCGATGGATTCGTTGTCTTTGCCGGACCTGGCTACGCCGTCTTTTCTGGGTGCGGTTTGATATAGTCCGGAAAGCCAGCTCTGTAGCGCCGCATCGCCGATTTTACCGGCATAGGATACCTCAGCCTCGACACGAGGTGAGTTGGTTTTGGCGGTATCAGCACTGATTTTGTAAGGTTCAGCGATCTCTAAAGCCAACTTGACACCAGCAATATCAGGTGTTGTGTAGCGGATTTGCGGGCCAAAATTGGTGTATAGATAGCCGTAGCCGATGTGCCCCAGGGTCGTGCCGCCGCGGAAGGCGTTGCCGCCAACGGTACCGGCAGTCAGCAGGGTCATGTCGTTGAGGATGTTTTTACCCTGATACAGATTGAGCGCGCGGCCGGCCAGCAGTTCGCCGTAGGCGCCTTTGGCGGTATAAAAGAATTCACGGAAATCGATATTGGGTGAGGTATCAAAGCGCTGATTCGATTTGTTCTGGATATTCGGGTAGATACCTACCCGGACTGTGGAGTCTACACCGTTGGTGGTGGGCGCCTTGACGTTGAAGGCGATGACTGAAGGCAACAGGCCGACGCCGACCCCGAAGCGCTGGTCATAGCTTGACTCGGTGCCGCCGACACTAAGCAGACTCAGGGCGCGGTCACCTTTCGGCAGAGGGCTTGTGGATTGATAGGTTGAAAACACATCCACGATACCATCGGTGCTGAGCTGCCAGCCGTTCTCGCCGCCGATTACAAACGCAGCGCTGCAAGGCCTGCCGACTATCAACGACAAGGCCACAAAGAAACCAAGTGTTAGTACAATGCTCTTCTTCATAAGTAGCTCCTTCTTTCAATAAATTAAAATCCTGAAAAAACATTGAACCGTGAAACATCGTCATGCAGCTTCATTAACATCGCTGTTCAAGCATTTTGTACAGCTTCTCCTTTCCGAATATAGTGTGTTCTGTTGCTTCAATCGGTGAGCCCCCACTCAAATATGTGCGGTGATACAGGTCTTTCATGAATACTACGAACCTTGACTGTGCAACCGCAGTGCCAAAAATAAAACAATGGTTTTTTTGTTTAAAATTAAGGTGTTACGGCTGCTGGTCCCGTATACGGGTTGTGGCCGGTACCTGTAGACAAACAGGACATATTTTATAACATGCCGTAATTATTGTGTGATATACTAATGTGGAGTAGTTCTACACCGTGGAGAATTATCCCAGAGCTCTCAGGCAGGACGGTTTTGCTGGATACAACAGTGGGGAAATATGTATTTTTACGCAAGAACGAGAAAAATGACAAAAACATAAAACTTAGTTTTGCTTTGGGCACGAGCATTGCTTGTAAATGTATACGTTGCTGTGCTGATGCCCCCTCAGCAGTTTGGTTCATCATGAAAGGCCTGTAATGGAAAAACATCCGGACACCACATTACATAATTATAAATTCGAAGTTCCTGAGATAATTTTCGGCAGAGGCATGTTGAGCCAGGTAGGTGCGTGCGCCCGCAGACTTGGCGGTAAAAAGATCTTTCTGGTCAGCGACAAGGGTCTTTTTCATGCCGGGTGGGTTGATCTGGCCATGCGGAGTCTTCTTGATGCCGGACTTGAATTCATTTATTTTGACGGGATAACCCCGAATCCCAAGGATCATGAGGTAGAAAACGGAGTCAAGGAATATCTGCGCCACGGCGCCGACGTGATTGTCGGCCTTGGTGGCGGCAGCTCCATGGACGCGGCAAAGGCGATCGCCATTCTTGCTTCCAATGGAGGGAAAATCTGCGACTTTGAGGGGCCGGACCGGATTATTCGTCCACTTCCGCCGCTGGTACTCTGTCCGACAACCTGCGGTACCGGTTCGGATGTCTCCCAGTTCGCAATCATCAGTGATACTGAGCAATTTCGTAAAATTTGCATCATGAGCCGCTGCGTTGCCCCGGATATCAGCCTGACAGACCCTAACACCCTGATAACCCTGCCGGATGAATTTGTCGGCACGACCGCTACCGATGCCCTTAGTCATGCCATGGAAGCCTTCTTTTCCATCGCCTCCACGACCCTTACTGACGTTCATGCCGTCAAGGCGTTGCGCCTGCTGTCCGGCAGCCTGGCCGCAGCCGTTCACGAGCGCAAACCGGAAGACATGGAGAATCTGGCACGGGCCAGTCTGCATGCCGGCATGGCCTTTTCCAATTCAATGCTCGGCATCGTCCATGCCCTGGCTCACCCCATAGGCGGCCTCTATGACGCAAACCACGGCAGCATCAACGCGATTCTGCTGCCGGAGGTGATTCGCTACGATATCCCGGTTGTTACCGATAAACTTCAGGAACTTGCCTGGGGGCTTGGACACCGTGCCAATGGCGATATCAGCGCTGCCAGCGAAAAAATCCAGGAAACCCTCGACTCGCTGCTGGAGGCCAGCAGAGCACCGCGCAGCCTGCGCAGCATCGGAGTCCTTCGCAAGGACCTGCCGGAACTGGCGCGTCAGGCACTAAGGGATGTCTGCCTTGTCACTTCTCCCCGTGTAGCCGATGAAGAGGATCTTCTGCGAATTCTGGAAAGGGCTTATTGATGAACAAGGCTGTTGTTCGCACAAAATTAGACGAATCAGCGCTTGAGCGGCTGCTTGGGTTGGACAATTCGAAAATCGGCTTCTATGCCGAGGTTAAACAGAAAATTTACGAACTTGAGGCGGCAAATCTTGGACTGCGCAGCAAAAGCAGCGAACTTCAGGCCATGTTCGACTCCATCATCGACGGCGTAATCGTCTATGATAACAACGCCATGGTGCAGCATCGCAACCACGTCTGCCCGCAGTATTTTCCACAGCAGACCCTCCCTGGCTGCTCCTGTAGTGAACTGTTTCATCCGGAGTGCGAATCGGCTCCCGACGATTGCCCCGTGGAGCGGGCATTAGCCGGCGAAAGGATTGAGACATCGATTGTTTCTCAGCCCGCCGATGGGAAAGTCCGTTACTTTGATGTGACAGCAACACCCATCGAGGAGATCAAAGACGGGCAAAACCGGGCACTCCTGTTTCTGCGTGATGTAACGGATAAACGTCTTCAGGAAATGCAGCTGATGCAGGCTGAAAAACTTTCGAGCATCGGCGTCCTGGCTGCCGGTGTCGCCCATGAGATTAACAATCCTCTCTCATCGGTTGCCGGCTATGCAGAGGCTCTGCTCAGGCGCTTCAAAGAGGAACATTCCCTGGCTGCGGATCCCAGGCTTGAGGATTTCCCTAAATATCTGCAGGTGATCGTCCGGGAATCATACCGGTGCAAAGGCATTATCGACTGCCTGCTCTCCTTCAGCCGCAAATCCGATTGCTCTCTATGTAACGTAAATATCAATGAAATATTGAACGAGGTTTTGGAGCTTGTCCGGTACAAATCCCGTTACGAAAAGGTCGAGATCCGGACCAACCTTCAAAGCGATCTTCCCGACGTCATTGGAGATCCTGCCGGACTTCGTCAGGTTTGCATGAATCTTCTGATAAATGCCCACCAAGCCATCAGCGGGACTGGTTTAGTGGAAATAACCACCAAAACCGCAATGCAATCAATGGTTATGTTCCAGATCCAGGATTCCGGCTGCGGGATCAACAAGGACGCCATTGACCAGATCTGGGATCCGTTTTTCACCACAAAGAATGTTGGTCAGGGTACTGGCCTTGGCCTGGCGATCACCTACAACATTATTAAACGCCTTGGCGGTGATATCAGTGTGGAAAGCCAGGTTGGCAAAGGATCTAAATTTACCATAAGGATGCCTTCATGCCAGAAATAATTCGTAATGAAACAAAGGTACTTGTTGTCGAGGACGACAGGTCACTCCGGGATCTGCTGCAGATGGAGTTGTCCCGGTCCGGCTACAAGGTGACTGCCACGGCAAGTGGTGAAGAAGGGCTGGCTGCGTATCGGGAAGAGATCTTTAACGTGGTGCTGCTGGATGTCCGCATGCCCGGCATGGATGGAGTGGAAACCCTCAAGCTGATGCGTGTTGAGTCAACAATTCCGGAAGTCATCATGTTTACCGGTCATGGCACTATTGAAACTGCTGTGGAATGTATCAAGCAGGGCGCCTATGATTACCTACCCAAGCCAATAAAACTTGATGAACTGGAAATGTTGATAGACAAGGCCTGTGACAAAAACCGTCTGAGGCTGGAAAACATCAATCTCAAGCTGGAGATAAACCGTTTAGGCAATCATCGCATCATAGGCAGAAGCCAGGCGATACTGAAAGTGCTTGAAACAGTGCAGCGATGGGGCGCTACCGACGAGCACGTCCTGATTGCCGGCGAGAGCGGCACCGGCAAGGAATTGATTGCCCGTGCAGTACACGATGCCAGCCGCCGCAGCAATAAACCGTTTGTGACGGTCAACTGCGGCAGGTTCGATGCAAATACAGCGGAGAGTGAGCTCTTTGGGCATATGCAGGGGGCTTTCACCGGTGCTAACAAAGGGCGGGCCGGACTGTTCGAATTGGCTGATACCGGCACTCTGTTCATGGATGAGGTCTCGGAAATGCCCCTGGACGTTCAGGTCAAGCTTCTTCGTATCCTGGAAACCAGCACTTTCCGCCGAATGGGGGGTAACCACGATATCCGGGTAAACGTCCGTTTTGTCTTTGCCTCCAACAAAATCCTGGCTGACTGCGTCAGCCGCGGCGAATTCCGTGAAGACCTTTACCACCGGATCAACCTGCTGCCGATACCGTTGCCGCCTTTGCGGCAGCGTATTGACGATATCGTCCCGCTTGCCTGGTACTTCATCCAGCAGTGCAGTGAAAATGATACGCAAAGCTGGGAAATTACCGATGAAGCCGTGGCCTCGCTCTGCGCCTACCAGTGGCCGGGCAACGTCAGGGAATTGCGTAACACCATCCGCAGGGCTTGTATCCTGGCCAATGAACCGGTTATCACTCCGGATCTGTTTCCATTCGCGCCGCAAAAAGCAACCTATTCACCAACGGCAACTATTGCACGCACCGATAATGCCGCTTTCACTGCCGCGCCACTCTGGGTAGTCGAGCGTGAGCATATTCAGAAGGTTCTGGAGTTGGTGGAACAGAACAAAAGCCAGGCTGCCAAACTGCTTGAAATTGACCGCAAGACCCTTTACAGCAAGTTGGAACGCTACGGCCTGGAGTCCTAGCCATGCCACTACTAGACCCCCTTGGCAGAACCATCAACTACCTGCGGCTCTCAGTTACGGATCGCTGCAATCTGCGTTGCAGATATTGCATGCCCGAGACCGGGATCGGCAAAACCGATCACAGTAATATTCTCAGCTACGAGGAGCTTTACCGGATAGCACGAGCCGCGGTCTCCATCGGTATAGACAAGATCAGGATAACCGGCGGCGAACCACTGGTGCGGAAAGGTATCATCGGGTTTTTACGGCAATTGGCCGAGATCCCGGAACTTGGGCAACTCGTACTGACAACAAATGGTGTTCTGCTTGAGGAAATGGCTGATGAACTGCGTTCGGCCGGGGTGCAGCGGCTCAATATAAGCCTGGATTCCCTCAATCCGGAAACCTTTTCCCGAATTTCCCGCTGTGGCGATTTGAAGCGCGTCCTGGCAGGTATTGAGGCTGCAAAATCCTGTGGTTTCCCTATCAAGCTCAACATGGTGGTAATGCGCGGTATCAACGACCACGAAATACTGGATCTCGCCTCACTGGCAAATGCCAGCGCAACAACGGTCCGTTTCATCGAATACATGCCGGCAATCCGTGAACACAACTGGCAGCGTATGGTGGTTCCGGGCTCAGAGATCCTGGAACGACTGGCGCAACAGTTCTCCCTGATTCCCCTTGAGCAGGCCGATATGGCCGGACCGGCACGAAACTTCCGTATCCTGGGAGCTTCCGGTACCCTGGGTGTCATCACTCCGGTGTCACACCACTTCTGCTCCGAGTGCAACCGGATCAGGGTTACCGCCTCGGGGCTGGCCAAAGGTTGTCTCTTTGCCGACTCCCAGGTCGATCTCAAACCATCTTTGCGATCCGGTTCCGACCTGCTTCTCGCCCATGCGTTGGGCACTATTGTGGATACCAAACCGGATCGTCATCATATGAGTCCGGTGGAGTGTCATCATCAGGCGTTCAATATGTCATCCATTGGCGGCTGAACATTGAATAAACAGGTTGAAGGTAGAAGGCTGAAGGCTGAAGGCCGTAAGGATTTACCTTCAGCCTTCAGTCTTCAGTTGTTGACATCTCACACAGTCACCTTTGGTGGCTGTTGCTTTTTTCCACACCGCTGAGCCCTGCATTTCATAATTAATTCCGCAAGCAGTTGCTCCTACCCCATCAATCCGACTGTAACACGCTTTAATAGGGCCTTTGCGTGCATCAAAAGCACTTGCCGAGGAGTTGGGTATTATTTCTACAGTGTAGATTAATTACCCATTACGTCCTGCTATTTGCTGCTGCTTTCACAATTTGGGTAATTTAAATCCCGAGCCGACCATTGCCAGCCAGGCGCACTCATTAAAAGAACTGGCAAAAAGTTCCGGCAACGTGGACAGGAAGAAGATTCGGTATTTAAATTTTTCTCAGATTAAAAGCTGGCATGCCTTATGCAAAATATTGTTTTAAAATCATGAACAGCCGTGGCAAGAAAAATTACGTACGGAAACACCAGCAGAAATTTACTCGCAGGAGATGATGAACATGCCTTGGTATATGAATCCCACATCAACATGCAAGGTCTTGAACAGGATCGCTAATCGCTACCCGCAGGCAACGCTGAAGGACCTCCAGCGGATAATGGACCATGCGACACAAAAATTATGGAACAAGCAGGAATACTTCCATGAAAAAAATGCCAACCACCGCAAAAGTCATTGAATCTTCCCCTCGTATTCACTTTGACAGATCGAAGCGCGTCAAGGTTATTACGCCCCCAGCCAGCTTGAGCATCATTCAAACAACTCCACATGGAACCATACGAATCAGTTGAAACCCTGAAACAACACGGGCTGAGTCCGCCCGCTACGTTGACGCTCGCCATCACCGGCGCATGCAATCTATTATGTTGTCACTGCTGGGTCCGGTCCGGAGATGCATCATCCCATGCACAGGTACCGCTGCCGGCACTTGGCCGGCTTATGGAGGAGTTTGCTCGGATCGGTGGCACCGGCATACGCATTACCGGCGGCGAACCGCTTTGTCACCCGCACTGGCTCGACATCCTGCAACTCTCCCGTTCCCTGGGATTCAAAACCGTTACCCTGCAGACCAACGCCATGCTATTGCAGGATAATCACCTTGCGCCCCTGCGTGACCTGGACTTTCCGGGCCTTTCTATCCAGGTCAGCCTGGATGGCGCTACAGCCCGATCACACGATCTGGTGCGGGGGGAAGGTGCTTATGACAGTGCCCGGCAAGGAATTCTGAAGCTTGTGCAGGGAGGCCTTGGCCGGAGGATCTCCATATTTTTCACGGAGATGCGTCACAATATCGGGGAGATCCCGGATTTATTCGATCTTGCGGAAGGATTGGGCATCGGAGCGGTTGTTACCGGCACCATGGTCCTGTGCGGGCGTGCTTCAGAAACCTCATTGATTGCGCCTCCCGAGGTGCAGCAGTACCTCGGTTTGCTGAGGCGTTACGATGGCGATTCCCGTTTCCGGGAGCTTTACAACAGGATTGGAACCGTGGCTGCTCTGGAATGGCGGGCAGGGGATGCTGTTCGTCAGGATTGCTGCACCTTTGTCAAATACCCTTATCTCACGCCGTCCGGCAAGCTATATCCCTGCCTGTTATGTCACGCCGACGAATATGCCGTCACAGGGGTTTTCGAAAAGGGGCTCGATGCCGCCCTTGCTGAAGGAGCCCCTCTCTGGTCAGCCCTGCAACGCATCAGTCGGAGCCGCGCCGAAGAAATCCCCGAGTGCCTGGATTGTCCGGGGAAACAATTCTGTGCCGGAGGGTGCATGGGCCGCGCATGGGGTAGTTGTGAAAACCTCCTGGCTGTTGATGACCGCTGCGCGGCCAGACGGGCCATCTATCACAAGTACCTGATCCCCGCCATTGAGCCCTGCAGGAAATAAATTCTCGCACTTTGTTACGATCCGCCCAATTGTTCCAGATATCAGTCGGGACAACTGGGTGAAAATTCCCCACTGTAGATAAAATCCATAGCCACAAAAGCACGTATTGTGGACAATATTATATAAAACCGTTTCATATCACCCCGCTTTCTTCGGCCTCCTGCCTCAATCTTCCATCCCAAATGACACAACTAACTGTTTTCATGTGTTTTTTAAAGTTGGCATTCTACTTGCTAAAGTATTGGACAACATGATCACAATGGGCCTTAACGTAGCGATACTTGGCTCTTTTGCAGCACATACAGATGATCATAAAACCAAGTTATGGGGAGGTGATGGCAAAAGCCTGGAAAGTTCTGCTGTAGCGGTAATCGAATATTCAATGCAAGAAAACAGTTCAATCAAAACACACACCACAAAAGGAGGAAGTACCCATGTCTCACAACAAAGATGTCAAACGGACCCTGAAGAATGAAAGACTGGAATACCCGATCAAGATGATGCACGCATATCCATCCGTAAACGTCGGTTGGGGTGCACATACGATGGTAGGCAATGATGCCAAGGCACTGGGTATGACCAATGCACTGATCGTAACCACCGGCCTGAAAGGCACCGGCATTGTCGAGACGATCCAGGGCGTGCTGAAGGCTGCCGGGGTTTCTTCCACGGTGTTTGACAAAGTAACTCCCAACCCTAAAGATCACGAAGTTATGGCAGGCGCCAAGGTATTGGCAGCCGGCAAATTCGACGGCATCATCAGCCTCGGCGGCGGTAGCTCCCATGACGCCTGTAAGGCCATCAAACTCGTACACAGCCATGACGGCCAGGATGTCCGCACCTTCGAAGGCGCTTTCAAGGCCACCAAGGCAAACACGATTCCCCAGCTTGCCATCAACACCACATCAGGTACCGGTTCGGAAGTGTCATGCTTCTCGATCATCAACCATACCGACAAGAAGTACAAGATGGCCCTTTTCGATCCCAACTGTACCCCCAGCAAATCCGTCAATGACCCGTTGATCCATCAGTGTATGCCTGGCGATCTGGCTGGTTACACCGGCATGGACGCCCTTGCTCATGGCGTTGAAGCAATCGCCTCCCGCCTGGGTGTTGTCTCCGCTTACGGCCCCGGCCTGAGCGCAATCTCCCTGATCTTCGGCAACCTGCGTCAATCGGCAATGAACAGGAATAACGACAAAGCAGTTGAGGCAATGGTCTGGGCTGAAATGGCCGCAGCATACAGCTTCAACAGCGCCGGTCTCGGCCTGATTCACAGTATGGCCCATGCCCTGGGCGGCATGTACGATGCTCCTCACGGACTCTGCAACGCCATCGGCCTTGGTCCGGTCATGACGTTCAACCTTCCGGCATGCCCTGAGCGCTTCAAGATGATGGCACAGGCCGCTGGTATCGACACAAACGGCATGTCCGATATGAAAGCCGGCCAAGCATTTATTGATGCTTGTCTGGAGCTGAAAGCCGACCTTGGCATCACCAAGACCTTCACGGATCTCGGTCTGCTTGAAAAAGACGTTGAAGGTCTGTCACGCTTCTCCGTTAACGATATCTGTACTGAGGGCAACCCGACAGATACCGGTCTGCAGGATATGATCGGCATCTTCCACCAGTGCATGTAATATTTGCCTGATTCATTGTGTGCCCATGTGATGTTATGCCGCTGGCCCCGAAGGGAATGTGCCCCCTTACCGGAGCCAGCGGCTTTGTTTTATCAAGAAACCGCTCAGTACATGAAAAACCTTGGGCAATGTCCTTGTAACGGCGCAAAGATTGCACAGAAAGAGTATGACGGTGTTGAATTTCGCTCACCTCCCTTGGCGGACCTAAAGGGCCTGAAGGAGAGGGGACTTTAAGCTCAGCTGAGCAGTTACCATAACCAAACGTTACGAGGTCATTATGATTACCGAACAAGTTGTTAAGGATCTTCTCAACACAAGTGGTTACATCGCCGACGAAGCCATCGCCACCGCAGTTTTTCTGGCTCTCCACATGGAGAAGCCGATCCTGATCGAAGGTCCTCCCGGAGTAGGGAAGACCGGACTGGCCAAGGCCCTCTCATCTGCCCTGGATTTTCCTCTGGTGAGGCTGCAGTGCTACGAAGGGATCGACGAGGGCAAGGCGCTTTATGACTGGGAATACGGCAAGCAGCTCCTTTATACCCAACTGCTGCGTACCCAGCTCGACACCTACCTTTCCGTATCCGCTGACCTGCGGGAAGCGGTAGAGCGTCTTTCCGCAGAGGAGAGCCTGTTCTTTTCCAAAAATTTCCTGGTACAGCGGCCGATCCTGCGCAGTTTCCTGTCGGAAAAACGATCCCTGCTCCTGATCGATGAGATCGACCGCTCGGACGATGAGTTCGAGGCGCTGCTCCTGGAATGCCTGAGCGATTTCCAGGTCTCGATCCCTGAATTGGGGGTCATCGAGGCCAAGAGAAAGCCGCTGACGATCCTGACCAGTAACGGCACGAGGATGATCTCCGACGCGTTGCGCCGCCGCTGTCTGTATCTGTATATCGGCTACCCGGAACTGGACCGGGAAGTTGCCATTGTCCGGGCAAAATTCCCTGACCTCTGCGAGGTACTGGCCCGCCGGATGGTGGAATTCCTGCGCAAGGTTCGGGAACTGAATCTGCGCAAGCCGCCAAGTGTTTCCGAAACCCTTGACTGGGCCCAAGTGCTTTCAATCCTCAAGGCAACGCAACTTACGCCGGAGGTGGTTGCCAATACCGTGGGCGTGATTGCCAAGCACCAGACAGACCTGCAGAAGGTAACGGATCTGGCCATGCAGGAGCTAAGCGCAACATGGAACGGATAATCGCCAGCTTCGTCTCAGCCCTGCGGGAAAACGGGATTCGCGTCTCACCAGGGGAAAGCCTGGATGCGGTCCAGGCCCTGGCGCTGTGCGGCATGGAAGGGCGCAGGTCATCCCGGCAGCTGCTGCGCTTGACACTGGTGAAGAACGTCAATGACATCCCGACCTTCAATGAGGTCTTTAACCGGTTTTTCAGCCGTTTCAATTTCGTGGACCCGCAAAACGAAATCTCCGAGATCATGGATGCTGCCATTATCAACATGGAGGGGGAATTCAACTACCTGGACCAATTGCCTGGTGATGACCACGATGAGGGAGGTCCGCTGCTCAAGCTTGACAGCGATATCAATCCCGAAGATCTGGCCGAGCTGAAAAGCCTGACGGAGATAGATCCGGATGACACGGAAGGCACAGAGATCGTTGTGCAGATGAAGGGTTACCGCGGCAAGGCGAAGAAGGCGCCCCGGCCGACGCGGCGTTACACGCAGAACCCGCTCACGATCGAACTCAACAAAAGCAGCAGCGTCCAGATGGGCATCACCTTTACCGTTGAAGAACAGATCGCCATGCAGGACGTGGTGTCCCGGATGATGATGCGTCTCCGCAAGGATATGAAGCGGATGAAGAACAACCAGAATCGGGGCAAACTGCACGTCATCAAGACGATCCAGAAAAATTATCGCCACGATATGGTGCCGTTTCAGGTGGCGCTGCGTCGCAAACGCCGGGAAAAACCGCGGCTGGTGGTCCTCTGTGACGTCAGCTTTTCGGTGAGTCATGCCTCCCGTTTCATGCTGCTGCTGCTGCATACCCTGCAGAATCAGCATCTGGATGTCCGAAGCTTCATCTTCAACCGTGAGGTGGCGGAAATCACCGAGATGCTCGCCAATATGCCGGTCAACGACCTGATGGAAGCCATTGATGTTGGAGACATTGTAGATCTGGATGAAAACAGCAGCTTCGGCCAGGTGTTTCTGGCCTTCAAGAAAAGGTATCTGGAAAATCTGCGCGGTAGACCGGCCTTTATCATCCTGGGTGATGCACGAAACAACTACGACGAGGCCAACGACTGGGTGCTGGACGAGATCCGCGAAAAGGCCCGATACATGCTCTGGCTTACCCCGGAAGAGCGGGATACCTGGAGTCGCGGCGACTGCCTGATGGATATTTACGGGGCCTATTGCGATAAGGTGGAGGTCGTGAAAACAGTGGATGACCTGAGCCTGGTCGTGGAAGACCTGTTGCGGGACATCTATGCCGACCGTGCCGATCCGATTGACAGGAAACGCCTGCTGGAAGCCAAGGCAGCCGAAATCTACGATTCCAAGGACTATTATACCCGTGGCGCGGGTGGCAACAGCGAACCGGTCTTCGACCCTGCCGGGCGCAGCCATTGGTAATGAACATAAAATTAATTCCAACAAATAAGGAGTATGTATGAGTTGCGATAGCGAACATCACCATATGCACATGTGTGCCCTCAAAAGACAGGGACTTGATGACTGTATCCGTAGCCTTTCAGACAATCCCACGGTTGAATGCGGTCAATGCGGCGCCAAGGCAAACAGCTCCGAAAACCTGTGCGCCGCCCATTTGAGGGACGCGGCGCCAAACGTGGAAGGTGGTCACGGCACTGTTGGTATTGAAGAAGTCGGCAAACCCCATGAAGGCTCTGCTGCCGGAGATGATGGCGAGCAGCAGATTGCCACTAAGGAACTGCCTGTGGACGGTGTCTGCGGGGGGTATTGAGCATGCTTGTCCTGCTTGGGGCCAGGAAATACAGAAGTAACCACCAAGCAGACCTGACGAGGTTACATGAAACCGTTCCTACCCATTCGACTCGCTGCCAGGGCCATACGCTACCGATATCTTAAGGCTACCGGCAGACAGGCACAATTGGAGGCCCTGAGCATTGAGGTGACCCGGCGTTGCATCGCCCGCTGCGTCATGTGCAACATCTGGCAGACGCCCCATGACCTCCCGGAACTCACCGTGGAAGAGTGGCTGGATATCCTCCGCTCACCGGTCCTTTCAGAACTGAAAGAATTGGATATCACGGGAGGGGAACCGTTCCTGCGTGGCGACCTGTCACAACTCCTGCTCGGCATCGGCAAGCTGAAAGCGGAGATGTTTCCGCACCTGCGCTCCATCGCCATCACCACCAACGGGTTCCTGACGCAGAAAATCCTGGACGAGATAGGCTCTGTCATCGCACACCTGGAACTGTCCGGTATCTCACTGATCTTTGCCTGCGGTATGGACGCCGTCGGAGAGACCCATGACCTCATCCGGAACGTCAAAGGTGGCTGGGCGCGTCTTCACGCCACTATTGAAGGGTTGAAAAAGCTTCGGGAACAGCACCCCGGCCTGGTCATAGGGATAAAAACGACCGTTACCAGGTACAACATCGACGAACTGGCCAGAGTGTCCATGTACGCCGACGAACATGGACTTTTTACCATCATATCGCCATTTATTCTTACGTCCAACCGCTACTCCAATCTTGATCAGGAGGATAAGCTGGCGCTTTCCGCAGCGGACAGGGAAAAGCTCAAGGTCTTCTATAACTCCCCACGGTTCCGCTGGAGTTATTATCGTACGGAACTGCTCCGCTTCCTGGATACGGGAAGGATGGAAAAGCCCTGTTCGGCAGGATTCAACTATTTTTTCATCAGAAGCACGGGAGAGCTGTTTTCCTGCCCGATTATCAGCGCACCGCTGGGAAACGCAAAGGAAACGCCACTGGCGGAGCTTGTTTGTTCACCGGCTGCCGCGCGCTTCCGCCGTGGTGTCGGCGGGTTTTCCGAATGTGCAAGCTGTACGGAGCCGGGACTGGAGCGCTATGCCCTCCCATTTGAGGGGAGTCACTACCTTCGGCTCTACTTCACCATGGGTCGCCAGGATTTCCTTACCCTGCACAACCATCTTGGCCTGGAAAAGTACTTTTAGTAGACATTCTATAGGGATCGTTCAGGAAAAACACGTTCGCCCAAAGGAGAGATATCATGAGCCGGATGCTGCTTTCGCCAAGTCGCTATGTTCAGGGGGCCGGTGCCATCAAGGAAATCGGCGTACACACCAGCCGCATCGGAACGTGCGCCCTGGTTATCGGAGGGAAGACCGCCTTGTCCTTGTGCGGCCCGGATATTACGGCAAGTCTGGCCGACAAAGGCATCCCCTGTTATCAGGAATGCTTCCAGGGGGTTTCGTCGCAGCAGGAGATCAGGCGTCTTACAGGGATAGCAGCAGCAAACAGGGCCGACGTAATCATTGCCCTGGGTGGAGGAGCCTCAATAGATGCGGGCAAAGCGGTATCCCATGAGATGAAGGTGCCGGTGATTGTCGTGCCGACCGTTATTTCAACCGATGCGCCCTGCTCTGCCCTGTCGGTTGTCTACACGGAAGCCGGGGTCTTCGAACGCTACCTGTTCCTGCGAAAGAATCCGGATTGCATCCTGGTAGACACGGCATTGGTGGCCAAGTCGCCGGCGAAATTCCTCGTGGCAGGCATGGGTGATGCCCTGGCCACCTTCTGGGAATCAGACACCTGTGCCAGAAGCGGCAAGCCGAACCCTCTCACCGACGGAGGCCACCCCACCCTGGCTGCCAGGGCACTGGCAAGACTTTGCTACGAGACCTTGCTGGAATCCGGCCTGCAGGCCAGACTGGCTATTGAAAAGAAGGTTGTTACCCCTGCCGTGGAAGCAATTGTAGAGGCAAACACCCTGTTGAGCGGCCTGAGCTCTGAAAACGGCGGGCACGCCGGGGCACATTCGATTCATAACGGCTTGACAACTTTGAATGCTACGAAAAACAAGCTGCATGGCGAAAAGGTTGCCTTTGGGGTCATTGCCCAGCTTGTATTGGAAGGCCGCCCTGCAAGCGCGATCAAGGAGGTTCAGGATTTCTGCAGCAGCGTCGGCCTGCCGCTCTGCCTGGAAGACCTGGACATAATTGACCCCACTGCCGTGGAGATTCGTCAAGTGGCGGAAGCAACGGTTGCGAAAGGAGAAACCATCCATTCAACCTGGTTTCCCGTGACTGCGGATATGGTCGAAGCAGCGATCTGGACTGCTGATGCCCTCGGCTCACACTACAAAAGGGCGCCCAGGTGATGAAGCATAGAACTGACAAGTCTCACGTTAGAGACAAGGCAGAGGTATTGCCGCCCGGCGCTGTCGTGAACGTGACCAAGCAACTGCAAAAATACCGGGTACGCCAGCACGAGTTGGAACAGCAGATCCAAGAGCTGCAAAATGCCAACAAGGGACTGGAGGCCTCGCGGGATAAATATGCCCAGCTTTACGACTTTGCACCTGTCGGCTATTTTACATTCGACCATGCCGGAGTGATCCAAACCGTTAACCTGACCGGAGCCAAACTGTTGGGGTCTGATCACACGTTACTTGCGAACCTCCATTTTGAACAATTTGTCGCCAGCGAAGATCGCCACATTCTTACCGAATTTCTGCGAACTGTCTTTCAGGGACGAGATAAAATAACCTGCAGAGTGAAGCTCTTATTAAATGACCGCCCGTCGTTGTATGTACGAATAGAAGCGATGGCTGCAGGGAACGGTGACGAGTGCCATGCGGCGATGGTGGACATCACGGAACGAAAACGGTGGGAGGAGTACCTGCGGGAGAGTGAGTATAATCTGGCCAAGGCTCAATCAATGTCCCATGTAGGATCCTGGCGCTCGGACCCCCTGACTGACGAATTGCGTGTTTCAGACGAACTGCTCCGTATTATGCATCTCAGCCGCGAAGAAGCTACACCGGAAGTATTAGCGAGCCTGATCCATCCCGAGGATCGCGAATCCGTCATGTCCCTGCTGAGACAAGGAACTGAACAAGGCAATAACTATGAGATCGAGCATCGCCTGCTGCTGAGAGACGGTACAGTCAAATGGGTCTATTCTGTCGTCGAGCCAGCAGTAAATATCGCCCGGCAAATTGTGAAACTGTACGGCACGACACAGGACATTACCGAACGCAAACAAGACGAGGTCAGACTGAGAAACAAAAAAAACGAGTTGCAGGCGATATTCGACGCAGTCAACGACGGGGTCATTGTCTTTGACCATAACGGCTCTATCCAGCATCTTAACCACATCTGTCCACAGTTTTTTCCTCCTGAAGTCCTTTCAGGGGGATGCAGGGATGTGTTTCATCCCGAAACCGCCTTATCGCCACATAACTGCCCCGTTGAACTGGCTCTCCGCGGTGAGCGGGTAGAGTCATCCATGGTTTCCGTGCGTGAAGGTCATAATACCCGTTATATAGACATTACAGCCAACCCCATCAAGGATGAGATGGGTGAGAAAACCAGGGCGCTGGTTTTCCTGCGGGATGTAACGCTGAAAAGACTTCACGAAATGCAGTTGATCCAAACCGAAAAAATGTCGAGCATCGGAGTCCTTGCCACCGGAATTGCCCATGAAATCAACAATCCGCTTACCTCGGTAGCGGGCTATGCCGAGGCGCTGCTGCGCCGTTTCCGTGACGAACCCTCGCTGGTTACGGACAGCCGGCTTGAAGTCTTTACAAAATATCTTGAGGTCATCGTACGGGAGGCATATCATTGTAAGGGTATCATCGGCAGTCTGCTCAACTTTGGCAGAAAATCCGACGGTTTGAACTGTACAGTGGATCTTAACCGTCTTCTGTTGGAACTCCTTGAACTCTTAAGGCACCAGTCAAGCTGCGGAGAAATGAACGTGGTTGCCGATTTAAAGGATAATATTCCTACCCTGCTCGGTGACCCTTCCGGTCTGCGCCAGGTTTTCATGAATCTGCTGATAAATGCCTGCCATGCTATCAAGGATGGTGGCAGGGTTGATATATCGACGAGCTACTCTGAAAAAGACCGGGCAATTTATGTCCAGGTTCGTGATACGGGCTGCGGCATCGAGAATGATGTGATCGACCGGATTTGGGACCCCTTCTTTACCACCAAGGAGGTCGGCAAGGGAATCGGCCTTGGACTGGCGCTCACATACAATATTGTCAAACGTCATGGAGGAGAAATCAGCGTCAAGAGCCAAGTCAAAAAAGGTTCGCAATTTACTGTGCGGCTGCCTGTCCGTAGCGGGCAAGAGATCATGAATGGTTCGGGTTTCTGACGAAATTACAGGGAAGTTGAGATGAATCCGGTCAATCACACCACAACTCCAAACGCAAAAAATATATTGGACGCCATCCCTGCGTTCGTATTTGTGGTCGATGAAGACGTGCGAATCATTGAATACAACAGTGCAGCAGCTGCGTTACTTGATGGGAACCGCATTTCCATCATTAATGTGCGTGCGGGAGAAGCCCTGCACTGCATCCATTCGCACGAGGTAGCGGAAGGATGTGGACGTGCACCCATATGCCAGGACTGTGTCATACGCAACTCAGTTGTCATGGCATGTAAGGGGGAAAAAGTTTCACGCAAGAGGACCAGGATAGAACTCGGCAATGATGGCAATACAACCGAAATCTTTGCCGTGATATCTGCTTCTCCAATTGAGCTTGATAATAATAAATTTGTTTTGTTGATGATCGAAGACATTAGTGAACTGGTAGCTATTCAGGATATCGTGCCTATCTGCATGATGTGCAAGAAAGTCAGGAGCGTTGATACATTCTGGACGGCATTGGAATCGTACTTCAAAAACAACTGGGGAATTGATTTTTCGCATGGCTATTGCCCGGAATGCGCGGAAGAGGCGAAGAAACAGCTTAGAGACTTCATCGATACCGAGGAGAAGCATTAGTTGAAGGACTACCCCGATCTCATCAATATCCCTTTTAATAATACCTTCATAAGGGATCTGTTTGTCCCCCGCGCTCCGCTCTACTCGCCGAATCACCACGAACCCGGATATTGGGCCATCATCCAGGACAACAATATAATTCTGCAATCTGCTAACTCCTTGCCGGTTCTCCCCTTTGGTGAGCTTCCCGACTGGCTTGATGCTCCCGAAGCTCCGCTCATCATCGGCCTCTGGCACGGCCTTCCCCTGCGTATCTTCCGCCTGGATAAAAGCTGTCACGTCCAGCCGCCGTTTATTGCCGAGGCTCTCAATGCCGTGGTGCAAACAATCGACAATGCCACACTTGGCATCGGAGGTCTTGCCAGGCAGATTCTGCACTGGGAACAACAGAGTCGTTTTTGTTCCGTGTGTGGCGGCAAAACCCGGCCTTTATCCCGTGAATGGAGCAGGCAATGCCCTGACTGCAACGTCAAGCAGTTTCCCCGCATTTCCCCCTGTGCCATAGTCCTGGTCAGGCGCAATGATGAGATATTACTGGTCAGAGATGCCGCGTGGCCTGCTGGTCGATACAGTCTGGCCGCCGGTTTTCTTGGTTTGGGGGAGTCGTTGGAAGAATGTGCCGCCCGCGAGGTGAAAGAAGAAACCGGTATCGATATTACCGACATCACCTACGTGGGAAGCCAGAGCTGGCCTTTTCCTTCCCAAGTAATGGTCGGTTTTATCGCAAGATATGCCGGCGGTGAATTGGTTGTTGACCATACCGAGCTTGAGGACGCCCGCTGGTTCCCCATCTCCGGACTCCCCACGCTTCCGCCGACACGAAGCATCGCCCGCAGGATCATAGACACGTTTTGTTCTTGAAAACTATTGAAGTAATTTGATAGTGGAAACGGGGCTGAGGCTGACCCGCCGGTTTTTGGGTGGATCGTAATCCTAGTTGGAATTTCAGTTATATATTTGCTGTCAGACTGCGATGACTGTGGTTTCAATTCTGACGTGGAGGGCTTTCTTAATGGTGGCGAAGATAGTCGATAGATTCTCCATGGTAGGATTGCCGGAAGCGGAAAGCATGCGGTGAAGACTTTTACTTGGTTTTTGAACTTCTTCAGCTAATCGCTCGAATCCGACTGTTGCGTTTATGAGGTCTCTTAAAATCAGTTTGGCAGTTGCTGAATCACCATCCAGCAATAAATCGACCGCTTCATGAAGCAGTGATTTGGCAAAATCAGGGTCACACTCAACCCGCTTTTTTATGGTTTCTTTGAAGTCTCTTGTCAGCGCCATTTTGTCCTCCCCAAATCTATTTCTTTTTCTGTTTGGCTTTTCGTTCTTTGTACTCTTTCCAGATAGCTTCAGCCTTGTCGATATCCTTTTGCTGTCCCTTTTTAGTTCCGCCTCCGAGAAGAATTATCAGCTTATCGCCGTCTTTACCGATGTAGACCCGATAGCCCGGTCCCCAATCCAACCGGTATTCTCCGATACCTCCTAGCCATTTTACGTTGGAAAGGTTGCCCTGTTCCATTTTGAGTTTTACGATCGTAATTTTCGCAGACGCAAGGGTGTCCAGTCCCATGAACCACTCTTCGTAAGGGCTTGTTCCGTCTTCGCGGAGGTATTCTTCAACTTTATAACTCATGGTTGAATAGTATCCTATATGTTACCAATATTCAATGATCAATTTAGCCAGTGGAATTGTGGTGAATACCATATTTTCTGTGTTCTGTAGACCTGACCCTTTTATGTTCCTTTCAAGCCGGTGTTAGACGCTATCGACCTTGACTTCCATCAAGTATGAGATTAGGCGACAGATTTTGCCGTACCGCATCTCAAACACATCGACGAATGCCAAATTCAAGAACTCCCCGTTTGCCTTTTGCGCCCGAACTGTGCCCTCGACGATGACGACATCATTCTCCTCAGTGGTGCGTGAGACTGCAATATCAGGATGCCCTTGAAAGGCTGGGTTTTCTATTTCCTTATCGAACTCCTGCTTGCCGACCAAATAAAAGGCGCCGGGGAGGTCCCATATAACATCTTCAGTGAGACAGGACAGAATCTTTTCGTGGTCGCCCTTTCTAAATCCGTCCAGGTATCTTTCCACAGTATTCTTATTGGCCGACATCCATACTCCTCATTCTCTGTGTCAGGATATTTGCTGCCTCTTCCGTCGTGCGTGTGAAGTGGGTGAGCATCTTCATTTAATGCGCTTATAAGTGACTTTGCTTCCCTGAACGCTTGTTACTGCAAATTCGTACATCTTGTATGACACTAAATTGCTCTCATGCAGATTGAATTCTAGAGTTCTGCTGAAGGCAGGCTTTTTCATCCATGCTCTGTCCTCGTAATAGCCATAGGGTGATGGTGGCTTCATATATTCAGAATAACCCAGCTTTAATTTGTCTTTAGAAACAGCCTCAACTACCAACTCGATGCGGTAAGCATCTCCACCAAAAACAGAGTTGTTAGGATCTCCCACATTGTTATTACCAGTCATCACTTCTCTCTCGAAGAAAATGTCACCAGTACTGATGGTCATTTCTTCTCCCGTTGCACCAATATTTGCTGAGTCAACATTTACTATTCGTACACAACCGATTGTCAGCGCCAAGATTACCATTACTGCAAGAAAACTAATCTTTTTCATTGTTAACTCCTTTTTCTTTCCAACAGTGTTGTTGGGAATCCATTTTAGTTCATTCCACTTTCAAGGGCTGCCCCCTTGTTCTATTCTTTTTCTACTCCAGCTCATCAATATCTATATCTGTAAAAGGATGATCAAGATACATTCCGATTCCTGATTCTAAACTATTTGAATTGTCCCTTCCTTGCCGTTGTATATGTGCATTGAAGCATGAATTTGAAACACAACCTACAAACCAAGTTACCTGGTCAGTATCATTATTTAAGTCTAACTTTTGCCATGTTTTATTTCCAGAGACTGAATTTACTCCTATTTTCCAAAACCCTTTTCCTATAATACAAATCATAGAAACGATTCCTGACAAAGGATCAATTTCAAGTTCCTTCATAACTTCAACATAGCGTTTAAGCTCAAAATTAACATTTTTATTTTCCACATCTGCATCACTTTTAAATGCAAAAAATAAATTAAAAGCTCCATAATAATTGGCTGAAAAATTGTTGCCTACAGTAAATTTTAGTTTTGACAGCTCGCGGGACGTAGAGCAAAAATCCTTCATAAATGCTCTAGTAACGGTTGATTTTACTTCAATCCTTGCTAGCACACTGTTGTAAAGAAAAATTCCATCTTTTGCGCTGCTTGAACCAAGTATTGGTGGAGCCAATGTCTTGTCAAATAGTATTATGTCGTCTTGTGTTGACTCTCTTTTAAAATTTACAGCCTCAATAATAGTTCCAGTACCACTTAAAACGTACGGAGGCAGCCATGGTGCTAAAATATTATCAATCAATAGTTCTCTAAGTCGCCCCCTTAATCCAGTATGTTGTACTCTTTCTTCATTAGCGGATAGCTGGATTAAATGCAGACTATCAGCTCTTATTTTGTCGAGTATGTAGTTGTTCATTTTTTTCCCATGTCAACATCGTTATTGAGCAGACTGCTTCTTTGACTTATCTATATGATTTTTCTAAAGGTCCTTTGGCTATAAAGCCGTACTTCACAAACCAGAGCGTTCCTCCGGATTCCATCTGCCATCAGCCGCCTTAACCATTGTCCGCAACCGCATGTCCGAGGCTGATATGTCTTCAAATACTGCCTGGATGTTCTTGCAATAAAAAGTGTGAAACTATTCAGCACCGTCACATAACACCCCCTGTCCCCCTCTTAACTTAAGAGTGGGAATGAGAATGGCAACCTCTGCGGAATTATCAACAGTTCATCGTAGCGTCCCTCCCCTTAATCAAGGGGTCAGGTGGGGTTAAGACTTCGTGACTGAGCATGCTGTATAGTTACCTCAAAACCATTATTCGAGCATGAAACCGCTCGAAACACAGGCAGGATGCCTACGCCCCTGAAACATGCTGAATAGATACAAAAGTTTTTATAACAAAAGATTAATATAACGTCAGGTGTCAAACGTCAAGCTGTTGATGTTGAGATGTTATGGGTGCTTATTTGTGATCTGTTGTCATTCCCTTGGGCAGACTTCTAAGGAAGAGGAAGACAAGCGGCGGCAGGATAATCAGGAAGGCGAACAAAAGCATGAGAAAGGCATGGCCGACTCCGCCCCTGTCAGCCAGAATGCCCACCAGCGGCCCGGTGCAGACGAACAGCAACCGGAAGCAGAGAGACTGCAGCGACAGGATGCCGGCCCGGTTGGCCGAGGGGCATTCCTTTTGGGTGAGATTGAGCATCATCGGCCCGCGCAGCCCCCTCATGCTTGTCAGCAGGTAGTAAAACAGAAATCCCCATATCCCGCCGACCAACCCCAGCCCGCAATACCCCACCATTATCAGGATCAGAAACAAAATGACCATGAATCGCTCACCCAGATATCTGCTGGCACGATGGCTGGTCAGGGCAAAAAAGGCCACGGTCAGATTTGCCCCGCTCCAGACCGGCCCGAACCAGGTCAGCGGCACTCCCGCGTGCTGCATGTAGGGCTGGATCAGCCAGACCGGATAAAACGAGGCGATTCCAAGCACCGAGTTAAGCAGGATGGTGTAGCGCAGACTCCGGTTTTCCACAAAGGCATAACGTGCCGTACGAAAGGCCTCTCGCAGATGGCCGATGTGCGGGGCGATTTCCCTCGGCGGTTCGACCATGGAGCGGGTGAGCAGCAGGGCCAGGAACCAGACTCCGATCTGCAGGATAAAAGGAAGCAGAGGAGCGTAGGCGTAAAGCACGCCTGCAAAGACCGCCCCCAGCGCCTCGCCCCCCTGGGCAAAACCGCTCATGCGGCCCTGATGGCGCGCGTAATGTAGCTCCTCGCCTTCCTGCTTGAGGGTTTCATACAACAGGGCGCTGTCCGAGCCGCTGATAAAGGCAAGGGATATCCCCAGCAGGATCTCGGCAACCATGACATGGGCAAAGGTGGCAGCCACGGTATATAGCCCCCAGCCGGCCATGCCGAGCAGTGAGGCCAGGGTGAGGGCAACGCGGTAGCCGATCCGGTCGCTGATATAACCGCTGGGGTACTCCATCACCACCATCACCACGGAGAGGATGCCCTGCAGCAACAGGATCTGGGTCAGGGACAGGCCGATATGGTCCTTCCAGAACAGCGTGATGATCGCCATGGGAAAAAGCGTCATCTGCAGAAAGGAAAAGGCATACAGCCTGGTTATGTTGGCACGCAGGTTTTTCATAAGTAACAATAAGATCCCAAATTAATTCTCAGCGTTGTCCGGACAGGTCTTTGCTTAACGTCAAAATCCCCCTTGTATGATCAGGGTAGGTTTTTGTTGTAAGCTGTTACCACTGTTTACTCCGGGACGCTGGAGTAATTGAGAAAGGTGAATCTGGAATCCCCCAACGGCTTTGAGCCTGTGACTGAGATTAGATCCCTTTCTCACTGTACTTTGTTCCCAAGCTTGGACGGTATCTTAAGCCCCCTCTTCTGGGTGAGCTTGTATTAGCAAGGGTAATCGGAACAGAGTCATTTTTCCCGCGTCACCACAAGAATGGAGAAGCCAATGACAGCTATTCTCGGTATTGATGTGGCAAAGAACAAGTTCGATATTGCTCTGTTACGAAGCGGTAAGTACAAAACCAGGTCATTCGAAAACAAGCCATCTGGTTTTGAATCTCTCACAGCCTGGCTTAAACAGCATGACGCCGGGACTCTTCATGCCTGCCTGGAAGCCACCGGCTCGTATGGCGATGCGCTTGCAAGGTTCCTGTTTGACGCCGGACATGTAGTAAGCGTCGTCAATCCGGCAAGGATCAAGGCTTTTGGTGAATCAGAGTTACAGCGCACCAAGAACGACAAAATGGATGCAAAGCTGATCGCAAGATTCTGCGAAACAATGAAACCGGTCGCATGGGAGCCTGATCCGCCGGAAGTCGAGCAGTTGCGAATGCTTGGACGGCGCCGGGATGCCTTAGTCAGCATGCGTACACAAGAGGGTAATCGCCTTGGTGTTGCTGATCCGACAGTCAACTCATCTATCCAAAAGGTGATATCTTTCCTGGATGATGAGATTGAGCAGATCAGCAAGCTTATCAGAGAGCACATCAACAACCATCCTGACTTGAGAAAGAAACGAGAA
>JBGSQD010000063.1:0-7671 GCA_041738275.1 Geobacterales bacterium | reverse complement strand
CACCGATCCGTCCGGCATCATCACCGATGTCAACAAACAGATGGAAGTGCTCACCGACTGCACGCGCGATGAGCTGATCGGTGCGCCTTTCAAGAACTACTTCACCGATCCGGATGTGGCCGAAAAGAGCATCAAACAGGTGCTGAGAGAAAAGAAGGTTACCGATTACGAGCTGACCGCGCGTGCCAGGGGCGGCAAGGAAACAGTGGTCTCCATCAACGCTACCACCTTCTACGACCGGGACAGGAAGCTGCAGGGGGTGTTCGCTGCCGCGCGCGACATCACCGAACGCAAACGCCTGGATCAGGTGCTGCTGGAAAAAAATATCGAGCTGGAGAGCGCCAGGTCCGTGGCGGAAAAAGCCAACCTCTCGAAATCCGAATTTCTATCCAGCATGAGCCATGAATTGCGCTCTCCGCTCAATGCAATCCTCGGCTTTGCCCAATTACTGGTTTCCGGTTCGCCGATGCCGACTGATAACCAAAAGGACAGTATCGACCAGATTCTCAAGGCGGGATGGTATCTGCTGGAGCTGATAAACGAGATTCTAGATCTCGCGCTGATCGAGTCGGGCAGACTGTCGCTGTCCCTTGAGTCCATGTCGCTTGACGACGTCATGCTCGAATGCCAGGCCATGATCGAACCACAGTCGCAAAAAAATGGCATCCTGATGAATTTTCCCCAGTTCAAGGTCCCTGTCTTTATTCATGCCGATCGAACCAGGGTAAAGCAGATCCTGATCAACCTGCTTTCCAACGCGATCAAATACAACCGCGCTGGAGGTACAGTCGAAGTGACATGCAACGCGAGTTCTGAAAAACGCATCCGCATCAGTGTAAAAGATACCGGTGAAGGCTTGACACCCGAAAAGATCGCACAACTTTTCCAGCCGTTCAACCGGCTCGGACAAGAGGCGAGCTCCGAGCAAGGGACCGGAATCGGCTTGGTGATGAGCAAACGGCTGGTCGAGTTGATGGGGGGCAAAATCGGCGTGGAAAGTACCATTGGGGCCGGCTGTGTGTTCTGGTTCGAACTGAACCTTTCGGCTGAACCACAACCTGTAGTCGGCGCATTTGAAACGCTGGCGCCGAAGCATGCGCATATTCCCCATGGTGCAGTGCCTCGCACCTTGCTGTATGTGGAAGACAATCAGGCAAACATGCATCTGGTCGAGCAACTCATCGCGCGGCGCCCCGACATGCGCTTGTTGAGTGCGGGAGATGCCATACTCGGCATCGCGCTGGCACGTACCCATCATCCGGATGTGATCTTGATGGACATCAATCTGCCCGGCATGAGCGGTATCCAGGCACTGAAAATACTGCGTGAGGATCCGGAAACGGCCCATATCCCGGTGCTTGCCATCAGTGCCAATGCCATGCCGCATGACATCGAGAAAGGGCTGGAGGCGGGTTTCCTCCGCTATATCACCAAACCGATAGATATCAACGAGTTCATGGATGCCCTGAACATGGCGCTGGAAGATGCGGAAACAGAATCGGACCAGGGAGACCAGTGATGTTGAGTTCCGATGATATTCTTAATGCCACAATTCTGATCGTAGACGATCTGGAAGCCAATGTGCAGTTGCTTGAGAAAATGCTGAAGAATGCCGGCTATAAGCACATTACGTCGGCGAGGGATCCGTATGCCGTCTGCGCACTGCATCGTGACAACCACTACGACCTGATTCTGCTGGATCTTCGGATGCCCGGCATGGATGGTTTCCAGGTCATGGAAGGCCTTAAGGAAATCGAAACGGATGGCTACCTGCCGGTGCTGGCAGTCACCGCCGAACCGGCTCACAAGTTACGCGCGCTGCAGAGCGGCGCGAAAGATTTCGTCAGCAAACCTTTCGATCTGGCCGAGGTTTTGATGCGGGTTCATAACATGTTGGAGGTGCGCCTGTTGCACGAGGCGGCCCGCAATTACAGCAAGATGCTGGAAGCTTTGGCGCTGAACGATCCTCTGACCGGGCTTGCCAACAGACGGCTTCTCGACGACAGAATGTCCATGGCCCTGGTCCATGCGCACAGGAACAACAGCGCCATGGCAGTGGTGTATCTGGATCTGGACGGCTTCAAGCAGATCAACGACACATTGGGACACGGCACTGGTGACGAACTGCTCAAAATGGTCGCCGGACGTCTTGTGGAAACAGTTCGCGCAGAGGATACCGTGGCTCGTCTGGGGGGTGACGAATTCATCATAGCTCTGTGGCACGTCAGCGGCATCGACTATGCGGCCTCGGTGGCGTCAAGGGCGATCGAGGCGGTGTCTCAACCCTATAACATCGAGGGCAATACCGTCAGCATAACCATCAGCGCAGGTATCAGCATCTTTCCCGACCATGGCGAGGATACGGAGGCGCTGATGAAAAGCGCGGATCAGGCTTTGTACGAAGCCAAGGCTGCGGGCAGGAATGCCTTTCGAATCGCGGAGTGCACAGAGCTGCCCGCAGATGCGTACAGCCATAATGCCCCACCTGCATTGCCGGAGGTGCCGGATAAAATAAAAGATGAACAATGATATAAATTTTCACCGATATCATCTACATCATGAATCAATTGATTTTTAACATCAGATAGCTATACTTTTGCTCCAATGTTTCAAAATTTTCCAGAGAGTAATGGGAACTGACCAAATGACCAAACGTTATTCTCCCCCCACAATATTAATTGTTGACGATGACGAAGCCATTCGGAAAAGTTTTACCTGCTTTTTCGAGGATTGCGGCTACCATATACTCGAAGCATGCAATGGCCGCGAGGGGCTCGTGAGCTTCAAGCACCATCATCCCGATCTTGTCTTTACCGACCTCCTGATGCCTGAAATGAGCGGCCTGGAACTGCTTACCGAACTAAAGGAGTTGAGCCCAGGTACTCCGGTGATTGTCATCTCAGGCATCGGTATCGTAGCAGACGCGATCAAGGCGGTTAAACTGGGGGCCTGGGACTTCATTACCAAGCCTGTTTACAGCTTGACCGAACTGGAGATCGTAGCCAAACGGGCCCTTGAGACCGTTGAACTTCGCCATGAGGTTTCGTCGCTAAAGAAGCAGATACTTACCGGACAGCTCGCCAACCAGGGGGCCTTTGCCAAAATAATCACCCAGGACGATGGGATGCGGCGCATCTTCCATTATATCGAGGCAATCGCGCCAACCAGCCAGCCGGTACTGATAACCGGACACACCGGTACCGGCAAAGAACTGATAGCACAGTCCCTGCACGATATAAGCGGACGCACGGGAAACTTCGTCGCCATAAATGTGGGTGGCCTGGACGATCTCGTATTCTCCGACACCCTTTTTGGGCACGTCAGGGGAGCATTTACCGGCGCCGACCGGCAACGGGACGGGATGATCTCCCGAGCCAACAACGGCACACTCTTTTTGGACGAGATCGGTGACATGAGCGACGCATCCCAGATCAAGCTCCTGCGCCTGCTTCAAGAACAGGAGTATTTCCAGCTCGGCTCCGACATACCACAGAGAACCAATGCCCGCATCATAGCCGCTACCAACCGTGACCTGCGCTCCATGGTGGATAAATGCTTATTCCGCCAGGATCTGTTTTACCGGCTCTGCACCCATCAGGTTCACCTGCCGACTCTTGCATCACGCAAGGGCGACCTGCTTCCTCTGCTGGAACACTTCACCGCGGAAGCCGCCACCTCCATGGGCAAAGAGATTCCCGCCTGTTCAGCGGAACTGTGCCACTACCTTGGCGCCTATGAATTTCCAGGCAATATTCGTGAACTCAAGGCCATGACCTACGACGCCGTAGCACGACATACCAGGGGGGTGCTTTCCAAGGAGTGCTTCCTTCAGGCCATGGGGACCAACCGGCCGGCAACCTCCGCCGGATCGCTAACTGCGGGTATGTCAGAACTGCTCTCTGAGGGTGGGACCCATATGCCGACCCTCAAGGAAGCCGAAGATATTCTGATCCGGAAAGCCTTGGAACTTGCTGAGGGAAATCAGGGTGTGGCAGCCCGTTACCTGGGCATAACACGCCAGGGACTCAACAAAATTATCCATCGCAGGAAGAATTTTTCTACAGACTGATCCCTCTCTCTGGCAACGCTGTTGCATAGCAACAGCGTTGCTCTACATTATCCATTGATTTCATTAAAAATTCGCCTCCATCCCCTAAAACGCGCAACGTTGTTGACAGGGCATATCCTCCATCGCACCTTCACATCTGCGCGTAATAACAGGCTTTTATATTTAAATCATGTTGGCATTCTCCGTGCTAGAAATAACTGGGTAATTGCACCTTCAATTTTTGCACAAAACAAAACCAAGCAGGTCATTTGCACGTTTAAAGCTCTTTTCGGAATTTCAGTCTGTGCGGAAAGGAAAGACACTGATGTCTATTATCTTGGGGATACTGTTCACCGTCATATGCTTTATCTTCGTGCATCGCCGTGTGGTAAAGTCCAAGACAGACATGCTGGAAAGCGAGCTCGCTGAACAGAGGGAAACCATCGAACTCCAACGGATTATCCAGCACCAGCAACAGGCGATCCTTGAACAAGAAATCGAAACCCTCAAACAATCCGAGCAGGTTCTCAAGGAAAATGAACAGCGCCTGCAGATCATTTTCGAGACCTCACAATCCGGCATTGTGCAGGTAGATACCCAGGGGACTGTTGTGTTCGCCAACCACCGTATGGCGGAGATGCTGGGCTATCCTCTGGAAGCAGTCATAGGATCACGCTATGTTGAACATGTGCATGAGGATGAGCGTGACATGGCAACATCATCACTACAGCAGGTGATAAGCGGCGAAATCGACCATGTCTACACCGAACGGCATTATGCCGGTACAGATGGCAATGACTTCTGGGGGATTTTTTCCGGGAAGCGGCTAAAAGGGGCTGATGGAGAAACCGTGGCGGTAATCGGCATCATCACCGATATTTCGGAACGGAAACAGATGCGGGACATCATGGTACAGACCGAGAAGATGATCATGGTCGGCGGGCTGGCCGCAGGTATGGCCCATGAGCTCAACAACCCGCTGGGCGGCATTCTGCAGAACACTCAGAACATACAGCGCCGCATATCACCAGGCCTGAAGGCAAACGATACGATTGCCAGCGAGGTCGGAGTCGACTTTGCCCTGGTGCAGCAATACCTGCAACGACGTGGCATCAACGAGTTGCTTCATCACATCACAATGGCCGGCACGCGCGCAGCAGATATTATTGCCAACCTGCTGGCCTTTAGTCGCAAGGGAACTGCAAGCCTCGAACCAACACCTCTACCTGAACTCATCAACAGGGCACTTGAGCTTGCTGCCTGCGATTATGATCTGAAAAAGAGGTACGACTTCCGCAATATCAGGATTAACCGGGAATATGACATGGTCATGCCGCCAATTGTCATGAACAGCCTGGAGATTGAACAGGTTCTCCTGAACATTCTCAAAAATGCCGCGCAAGCGTTGGCGGAACGACCATCAGGAACAAAGTCACAGATCACCATCCGCACGCGGCGTTCCGGCCAATACGCCATAATCGAAGTCGAGGACAATGGTCCGGGAATGTCGGAAGAAACCTGCAAACGCATCTTTGACCCATTTTTCACCACCAAGGAGATCGGCGTCGGCACCGGACTGGGATTGTCGGTTGCCTACGCATTGGTGGTCAACAACCATCGCGGGATCATCCGCGTCGATTCCGAGCAGGAGAAGGGCACCAAGTTCAATATCAGTCTGCCGTTCAGTACACAGGAAAACGCATGACATTCCCCATCAGCGTACTTCTGATAGATGATAATCAACTCGTTCTCGAAAGTATCTCAGCGTGGCTGGAGGACGACGGATTCAAAGTCCATGCCGCAGCCTGCGGCGCAGAAGCCCTGCAATTACTCCGCACGGTTCCCATCGATTTCACCATGGTCGATCTGAAACTGCCTGACATGAACGGTGAAGACTTTATTATCCAGGCAATCAGGCAATTCCCGGCATCCCTCTTCATTATCCACACCGGGGCGCAATCTTACCGACTATCTCGTGAACTTCAGAATCTGGGATTAAAAGATGACGATATTGTCTATAAACCGATTATAAGCCTGCCGCTGCTAACCGAGATGATCCGAAGCAAGGTTCTTGGAGTACCCCTCGTTTGAAGCAGAAAAGATAGAGGCCGTTTCTCTCGTGAGAAGCGGCCTTTTAATATTTGCTCATGCAAGATATGTGCACGATGTCTGAGGCTCGCTTGACAAAGTGCCATATAAACGGGAATATTGTAGCGCACTGTCTATTTGATTTATTTCCGGATATGTTCAGCAAATGATTGAGGAGGTTCAAGGCGTGAAGAACCATGTCTGGCGTCCCCTGTATATTGCCCTTGGCCTCTTGGCGTTTACTCTGCTGATGAGACAACTGATTGTCCCGAGTGATTTCGGAACCCACGAGCAAGGCTACATGTACGGATGGCATCGCAAATCAAATGAGGAGCAATGGAAAGCGGTGTCGGTGAAATACAAAACCGATGCACGCTGCAGGGAATGCCATCCGGACAACTACAACGACCTCAAAAGCTCTCCCCACAAAATGATCAGTTGTGAAAACTGTCACGGCCCGAACTACGACCATCCCAAGGATCCGATCGGGTATGCCGTTGACCGCAGCAGGGCACTGTGTATCCGCTGTCACTCCCTCCTCCCTTACCCGAACAACATCCGCGGTAACATCCGCGGCATCAATCCGGAAACTCACTATGCCCCGGCAGAATGCGTGATGTGCCATATTCCCCATAATCCCAAACCGATGCGACAGAAGCGGGAGGTGCGGCCATGATGAACCGCCGTGATTTTTGCAAAAAGACGCTGATCGTGGCTGGTGGACTGGCGCTGCCGTTAACAGCCTTCCAGGTCTTCAACCCGAGTAAGCTCCGCGCTGAAAAGACAGGGAGCAGCAAGATTCGCTGGGTCTTCCTGGTGGATACCCACAAATGCGTCGGCTGCGGTTTTTGCGTCAAGGCCTGCAAGATCGAAAACGAGACCCCATATGACGCAAACGTTTCCAGGACCTGGGTAGAGCGCTATGTTATCACCAGGGACGGCACAGCCAGCATCGATTCACCAAAGGCGGCCCGCGACGGATTCACCTCCGCCAGAATCGACCAGAACCACGCAGGGATGAAGGAGATCCGGCCAGAGGATATAGCCAAGGCATTTTTCGTACCCAAGCTCTGCAACCAGTGCGACAACCCGCCCTGCGTCCAGGTCTGCCCGGTTGGAGCCACCTACCAGACCGCGGACGGGGTGGTGCTGGTTGACCGTTCATGGTGCATAGGCTGCGGTTATTGCGTCATGGGGTGCCCCTACGGAGTTCGTTTTTTCCATCCCGAGCACCACGTGGCGGAAAAATGCAACTTCTGCTACCACCGGATCAGCAAAGGGATGAATAGCGCCTGCGTTGACGCCTGCCCGTTCGGCGCGCGCCGGATCGGCAACCTCAAAGATCCCGACGATCCGGTCACCAGGATCATCATGACGGAGCGTGTGAGCGTGCTGAAGGAAGAATACGGCACCAAGCCCCAGGTATTCTATCTGGGATTCTCGCTGGAGGTAAAATAGTGACAACCTTTTATGTGGGAGGATATAGCCATGGTTCATGGTGAGGCCTGGACCCTGAAGGAGTTTTTCGTTTACCC
>JBGSQD010000054.1:0-5231 GCA_041738275.1 Geobacterales bacterium | reverse complement strand
GGTCTGGCCGGCTGGGCAGCTGCCGGCTACCCCGTGGAACTGGTAAAGCCCTTGCCGCTGAGACCGGTTTTAAAGGACGGCATTTACCGACTCGACCCATCCGCTTCGGTTCTTGAGTGGATCGGCCGTAATATCAACAACCGGCACTATGGCCGGGTCCCCATCAAGAGCGGCGAGGTCGTCATCAGCAACGGTGAACTGAGTTTGGGGGAAATAACCCTGGAGATGTCCGGAATCAGCAACCTTGACCTGCAGGACGAAGCCTACCGGCAGATGCTCGTCAACCATCTGAAGTCGGACGACTTCTTCGCCATCGACCGTTACCCGGTTGCCTCCATTGTTATGAGGAGCTGGCAACCGATCGTCGGTGCCACACCAGGGACACCCGATCACAACGTACAGGGGGAGTTGACCATCAAGGGGGTGACAAGACCGCTCACCTTCCAGGTTTCCCTGGCTCTCCAGGAAGACGGCAGCCTCAAGGCCCAGGCCGCTTTTGACATCGACCGTACCGCCTGGAATATTACCTACGGTTCGGGCAGACTGTTCGAAAAACTGGGGATGCATCTGGTTCACGACCGGATAGATATCGAGCTTTTCATCATCGCGCGCTATGGCAGGTGAGGTCCTGGAATAGCTGTGTTGATTTTTCTAAGCCGGCTAAAATGATACAAATAATTGTAATACGGAGGAGGATGTCATGAACACAATAACTATTAGCGATCGGGCGGCAGGCGCTGTTATGGGCGCTTTCATCGGCGATGCCATGGGACTGGGCCCGCACTGGTACTACGATCTGGATGAACTGCGAAGGGATTACGGCCCTTTTTCATGGCAATATCATCCTGGACGGCCCAAGGTCAACCGGGAGCGGCACCCAGCTCTCACTGCGTTGCGCCACTGCACGACGCAGACGTTCGAGACGTTCTCCGGTCGCCGGATGGGTTGAAAGAATAGCTGGGGGAGACAGACGCTGTTCAGAAGCCAGCTTCCCGTAGAAGCGAAGCATGCCGTTCGGGTTTATGCGAGCTGCGATCAGCCGACGCAAACCTTCATCATCGGCTTCCAGTTCAGCCTCGCGGGAGAAGCGCAGTTCGGTAAGCCGGGTGGCGGCATCAGCGAAGACGCTGCCGGAGGCATCGCCCACCAGCAGTGAAACCAACGCACGCAGGCCGAGGATCTTGATCATGCCCCGCAGACTGTGCCGCAGTTCTGCATGGGCTACCTCGTGGGCCAGAACACCGGCAATCTCCTCGGCCGATCCTGCAGAGCGGATCAGGCCGCTGAAAACGACCACCACCCCGCCTGGAGCGGCAAAGGCATTGATGTCCGGGCGGTCCGCAACGAACCAGCGGTAGCGGTGGACCGAACCGGTCGTGAGTCTGCTGCCGATGGCGTTGACCGCGTCAACGGCCGGGCCGCGATCCAGGATCTTCATCCGCAGTTTGGTCTGAGCCAGTACAAGTTCGCCGAGCTGCGCCTCCTGTTCGGAAGAAATGCGTTTGACCGCCCAGTCGGCAACCTTGTCGGAGTTGAGGAGGAATAAGCCGATCCCGATCAACGGCAGCAGCAGGATCAGTGTCAGAAAGGCTCCGCCGAGGCGAAAGCGACGATCCAGTTTTATCCGTGCCCCGACGGCGGAGGTAAAGTGACGAACGGTTTCAGGAGTCGCCGAGGCTCTGCATGCGTTGCGGTCGGCTTCCGACTCGACGATGAAGGCATACACGCCGCCTGCCGCCTGCCAGTTTATTCGCAGAGACTCAACATTAAAGCCGGCGGCGGCTATGACCGGGTTTTCGGCAAGCAATTCTTCCTGCTCCGCGCCTTCCGGAGACACGCGCAGGCATCCATCTTCGCCCCAACTGCCAGTGGCGGGAATTCCGGTGCCGGGCAGACCCGGCCCGAAGAGGCGGCCGCAAAACGGACGGTCAATCATCGCTTCCGAGCAGGCCGCCCAAAACGCCGGCACCGAGTAAAGAGCCCTGGTCAGCAGAACGCCCACCGGCAGCAGGAGCTGAAAGGATGATGCGGTTGGCGAGTCGTGACAAAGGCAGGGACTGCAGCCAGACTTTGCCCGGACCGGTCAGGGTGGAGAAGAAGAACCCCTCGCCGCCGAACACGGCCGATTTGATCTTGCCGACGAACTGGATGTCGAAATCGACCGATGGCTGGATGGCCACGACGCAGCCGGTGTCAACACGCAGGGATTCTCCCGGTGCCAGCACCATCTCCTTCAGTGTGCCACCCGCATGGACAAAGGCCATACCATCGCCTTCAAGTTTCTGCATGATAAATCCTTCGCCGCCGAAGAGGCCGACCCCGAGTTTTTTCTGGAAGGCGATGCCTAGTGATACCCCCTTGGCGGCACAGAGGAAGGAATCCTTCTGGCAGATCAGGGTCCCGCCGATATCGGTCAAATGGACCGGGATGATCTTCCCGGGATAAGGTGCTGCAAAGGCAACCCGCCTCTTGCCGCTCCCCTCATTATGAAAGACGGTCGTGAACAGGCTTTCTCCCGTCAGCAACCTCTTGCCGGCTCCCATCAGTTTACCCATGAAGCCCCCCTGTTGCTGGGAACCGTCACCGAACACGGTATCCATCTGGATGCCGTCCTGCATGTACATCATGACGCCAGCTTCGCCCACTGCAGCCTCACCCGGATCGAGCTCCACCTCCACATACTGCATCTCTGATCCGAAAATTTCATAATCGACCACGTCCATTGCCATATCAGTCCACCTCCAATTGATGTAGCTCCATGAAGAAAATATAAGGCCGACTCCCTCTCCGGTCAAGGGGTTGAATGCAGACTTCGTCTGGGCCGTACCGGCTTCGCAAGGCATCACCCTTTCTTGCTTTCCAGCCTGAATCGCCGGTTATGGCTATCCGCCTTACTACTGCACCGATTATCGGTCAGGCGCTATGTCGCTGCGACCGCTCCTTAGGGAATCGATACTCCAGATGCCGCCCCCCTTCGCAGCGATGAACAGAAAAACGAAGCAGTACAGCGCTGCCAACTCGCCACTGTTCTGGATCGGCAGCAGCGCATTGGTACCGTGACCGATCCAGTACGCAAATGCCATCAGGCCGCTGGTGATGAAGGCTGCCCAGTGTGTGCACAGGCCGATCATGATCAGAATGCCTCCAACCAGTTCGATCGGGCCGGCGACGTAGGTAATGAATGCGGGAACCCCAGCCGGCATGGCGCTGGGAAAATCGAACAGTTTCTGGCTGCCGTGCCACAGAAACAGAAAACCGGCAACGATCCGCATCAGCGCATAACAACTGGAACTGTATTTCGACATGAACGATTTCATAGTAAAGCCTCCTGTTTAATTCCGGTGTGGACAATGTAATCCAACCTTACAAGACCATTTTAATCCTTTATAGTTTTGTCGCAAACCCATAATTGCTGTTATTGTATGTGCGAAGGCATTTAAATGGCGCTTTGACACCAGACACTTCCGTGCTAACCTTGATACAGTATTGATATTCCAGAACGTTACAAAGACAGGACAAGGCCCGGAGGTTTGCGTGAGTACCTACATAATCAACTGCAAAGGGTGCGGATCGAACAACAGGGTCCCGGCAGAGATGGAAGGGAAAAGAGGACGCTGCGGCAGCTGCCGGGCTACTCTGCCGCCCCTTTACTGCATACCGCAAGCGTTGACCGACAGCAGCTTCGACGGCTTCGTTGCCGGATACCCCGGCCCGGTGCTGGTCGAATTCTGGGCACCCTGGTGACCGCACTGCGTCTCCTTCGCACCGGCGGTGCGATCAGTAGCTGATAAAGTAGCCGGCAAGGCAGCAGTGGTACAGATAAATACCCAGGACAATCCGGCTCTGGCCGCACGTTTTGGGGTACGCGGCATCCCTGTCATCATGCTGCTGCAAAACGGCAGGGTAGTGGACAAGCTTGCCGGGGCACAGTCAGCGGAGGCGGTTCTCTCCTGGTTTCACCGGAATAATCACCCATAACGCATAAAGGCGGCCAAAGCGGCCGCCTTTATCATTCACCCGCTGCTTACGCCGCAGGCTTTTTGTAGTCAGGATTCATCTGCCACAGGGCCAGTGTCGCCCCGGTGGGATCGGTGATGACGCTGAACCAGCCGACTCCGGGAATCTCGGTGACCTCCTTACAGATCGTTGCCCCCAGGGTCCTGGCTTTCTCGGTGGCAACAGCAGCGTCGTCCACCAGAACATAGGCCAGCCAGCCGGATGGCGAATCGGGTCCAACGGTTTTCATCATACCACCGCCGGTACCTTCTCCCACATTGATCAGGGTATAGTCCATCCCCGGGATATCTTCCAGCTGCCAATCAAACAGCCCGGTATAAAACGCCTTGGCTTTGGCCACGTCTGTGGTCATCAGCTCTATATGCACAAACGGATTTGCCATGACACGCTCTCCTTTTTGATTGTAATGGTGTACCATGCATTTATTATACGCCGTCATCGACAATATGGTAGCCAAAGAATTCCGAAGCAATTACGAGCGGAACTGTCCATTGCCGACTCATTGATGGTAGATGTTTTGTGAATGATTGTGTATAAATAGCGTTACTCAACTCGGCACATAGAAGCGCACACTAACCTGCTGGAGTACAACTTATGCAAGTAGACCTGGCTTTACTGAAAAACCTGATAAGCAAACGAAGTCACGAGATTGAAAAGAGTGTTGCCGGCACCGGTTATCTGGCTCGGACAGTCATCGGCGTCGGCACCTTCTTGCTTGATAACGAAGGGGATATCGATCTGCTATCCGCTAAACAAAAACTCACCTACGAAAAATTTATTAAACCGCTGCTGGATTCGCCTCGCAAGTAGCAGGCATTTCAATTCATCCCCCTCTTGTGATAAATACTGCTATACTTTGAGCAGATCAAGCAGTGGATCACCTTGCAAAGGAGGGTGACATGCCGATACTGAGACAGATTGCCCAGCTCGGACAGCCGGTTCTGCGTGGGATGGCGGACCTGATCACCGACCCGTCTGATCCTGTTGTCCAGGCATTGATCGACGACATGCTGGTGACCGTGGCAGATGCAAACGGCGTGGGTATTGCAGCTCCGCAGGTGTACGAGCCGTTATCCCTTTTTATCGTTTCATCGTATCCGAACCCTCGCTATCCACACGCCCCAAAGATGGAGCCGACGCCGATGATCAACCCGGAGATTCTCTGGGCATCGGACGAGAAGGAGAATGATTGGGAGGGGTGCCTCAGCATCCCC
>JBGSQD010000322.1:0-2158 GCA_041738275.1 Geobacterales bacterium | reverse complement strand
GTGATATCGTTGGTAACCTCGTCCAGGGTATAGCCCACTGCCAGCTTGGCGGCGATCTTGGCGATGGGAAAACCGGTGGCCTTGGAAGCTAGGGCTGAAGAACGGGATACGCGCGGATTCATCTCGATTACCACCAGGCGGCCATTAACCGGATTGATGCCGAACTGGATATTGGAGCCGCCGGTGTCCACACCGATCTCGCGGATTATTTTAAGGGATGCATCCCTGAGGATCTGGTATTCCTTGTCGGTCAGGGTCTGGGCAGGCGCCACGGTGATGGAGTCTCCGGTATGCACTCCCATGGGATCGAAATTCTCGATGGAACAGATGATCACCACGTTGTCGGCCGTGTCGCGCATGACCTCCAGTTCGTATTCCTTCCAGCCGATAACCGACTCCTCCACCAGTATTTCATCGGTAGGCGAGGCATCGATGCCAGCCAGGGACATCTTCTCATACTCTTCCATGTTGTAGGCAATCCCGCCACCTGTTCCGCCCAAAGTATAGGAGGGGCGAATAATGGCCGGAAATCCGATGGATTTGATGACCTCCATGGCCTCAGTGTAATTGTGGGCCAAACCGGAAGCAGGCACAGCCAGACCGATCTTCTCCATGGCAGCCTTGAAAAGCGTACGGTCCTCGGCTTTCTTGATGGCCGGCAGCTTGGCGCCGATCAGCTCAACTCCGAACTTGTCCAAAATTCCCATCTCGGCCACTGCCACGGCGGTGTTGAGGGCCGTCTGGCCACCCAGGGTCGGCAGAATCGCGTCAGGACGTTCCTTTTCGATGATCTTGGCCAGGATCTCCGGCGTGACCGGTTCAATATAGGTGCGATCGGCAAAATCGGGATCGGTCATGATTGTGGCCGGGTTGCTGTTCAGCAGCACCACTTCGTACCCCTCTTCCTTCAGGGCCTTGCATGCCTGGGTGCCGGAATAGTCAAACTCGCAGGCCTGACCGATAACGATAGGGCCGGCACCGATAATGAGGATCTTTTTAATGTCGGTTCTTTTAGGCATGTATTTCAAACTCCTTGGTTAAATTTATGCGGTAAAGGTCCAGTCCTGAACGCCCGCAAGCTTATCAGCTGCAGCCTGTAATGAGGCGATATGCTCCTGATCGCTTGCCATCATGGCGTTGAACATGGCTTTACAGGATTTTTCCTCAAAAGCAACCACACATCCGAGATGAAATTCGGCCAGATATTTTTCAAGCTTGATAGAGGAATTCAAGGCATCTTCATACCTCGGCGGACTAGCCTTCACCTTTTCAATGACAGTGTGAAGTTGCGCTATAACCCATTCCGCTTTGGTCAGGTCTACTGACACCAAGCAGGCTAATCCTTTTTTGAGTCTCAGCGCCAGCAGAAACTGGTCAGCGTGATTCTGCTCTTCTGAAGCAGTTTTGCGCCATAGATGCACTGCCTCCTCGTTATCGGCGTACAGTTCGGCGAAGTATTCGTACAGCTCTTTACAAAGCAGTTCAATCTCACAGCATTTTTCGAGCATCTTTTGCTCGGAAATTGTCATTGATATTTCCGTCATTTACGTGCCCCCAAATACCCAATCATTCGCTTTCCTGCACCCAGCCGTTTTCGAGATCAAACTCTTCCAGGTACTCGGCCGCCACATCGTATTCATCAATGGTTATCTTTCGTTCAATGCCGGCAGTAAGCATGGCTTGGTGTGCCGGGAAGTACTGACGCATCAGCGAGATGTTCGTTTCATTGCCGAGATTATCGGCGATCCAACGCAAGGTATCCCGTGTACCAGCCAACCCCTCCGGCAGGACCAGATGGCGGATGATCAAACCTTTTGTCGCAAGTCCCTCTTCATCCATCTGAAGATGCCCCACCTGACGCAACATTTCGTTCACCGCGATCCGGTTGATCTCACAATAACCCGGGGCCGACGACAGGCGCTGTGCAGTGGCATCATCAACGTATTTCATGTCCGGCAGGTAGACAGCCACCACCCCGTCCAGCAGTTGCAGCGCATCGGCCTTCTCGTATCCGCTGGAGTTCCAGACAATCGGAAGCCGGAAACCCTGTGGGATAGCCAGCCATAGCGCCGCCAGAATCTGGGGCAGGAAGTGGGTCGGAGTAACGAAATTGATGTTGTGCACCCCCTGCCGTTGCAGGCGCAGCATCCGCTCGGCC
>JBGSQD010000316.1:0-21778 GCA_041738275.1 Geobacterales bacterium | reverse complement strand
TCCAGCTGGTCGGTAAGGGGACGCTGCAGTTGCAGGGTGGCATGGAGGTCGTGAGAATCGTAATCCTCCATGAAATCATACAGAGGAACGTATAGGACGCCACGGTCAGCACGGCTGTAACGGAAGGTACCGGTCAGCGTTCCCTTGTCCGGCAGTTTATAGTCGAGCTTGCTGAAGATATAGTTGGAGTAAACCTGGGAATTGGGGAGGAGTCCGTTGGAGCCGAGCCAGCCGCCGGAAAGGAAATAACCGAGAGGGCCGTTGCTCCCGGAAAGGGTCGCGCCGGTGCCAACCGTGGTGCGCTCGCCAATGGAGGCATCGGCTGTGCCGCTGAAGATGCGGTTGCGTTCAGGCGACTTGGTGATGACATTGATCACCCCGCCCAGCGCTTGCCCCCAACCTGAAGAGGCAGCTCCCTTGACAATCTCTATCCGCTCGATAATCCGGGCGGGGATTATTCCGACATCTCCCAAATTATTTGAGTTGTTGAGCGGCGAGCCGTCAATCAGTATCAGAGAATGGAAAGGGGATGCGCTCTGGATGTAGGTGTAGGTGAGCCCCCCGGGGCCGCCATTACGCTGGGTTTGAATGCCGGGAATGGTGTCCAGTACGTCGGCCAGGGTGTGGGCGTTGAGCGCCTCGATCTCCTTGGCCGTGACAACGGTGACATTTTCGGCGGTCTGGGAAAGCGGCTTTGGTGCGCGGGATGCGGTGGAGGACTCAGCCTCGAAAGCGCTGAGCAGCTCCAGGGTGCCCTCGTCATCCTCGCCCCAGGCAAGACAGGGAGAAAGACACAGCCCAAGACAGAGGGTTATCAGGAATGCCCGGAGGCTATGCAGGTGGTTGATTAAATTCATGGAATGGACCGATTCGCAAAATAGCAGAGGATTCATTAGTTTGTCCACTGTTTATGGTAAATCCAGTATTTATCCGGTGTAAAGTTCCTTTACGTTTCAGCAAAGCCCCGGCAATACAGGGTTTGCCGCCGAAAGTGTAAAGTGTAAAGAATCTTTACGAAGTTGCGTAAAACCGCTCTGTATCGGCCTTTGCGCCATGTTTTTCAAAACGAGTGTAAAGAAACTTTACGCTTGGCACTCCTGTATTCGTCCGCTATCATAGTTGTCCTGCTCTCCATTTCCCATGCAACTACCTGAATTTAAAGCAAACAGATATTTTATCTGCAAGTTGGCACTTTTTGTGTAACGGAACAAATGTATGTATACATTGTCCAGCCACGGAGCACTAAGAGGTGAAGCCATGAATCAGGAAGCCCGCTTGAATCAAATGCGCTATCTGGATCCGGAAATACAAAACAATGAACTCAATTCAGTTGAGAACTCTATTCTGACCTTGCTGAAGACCCAGAATCAGAAGAATCGGACCATCGACGTTTCCTGGCTGCAGTCCGAGTGCAAGCACATCGGCTTTACTCCCAAGGAATTCAGCCACGGTTTTGTCAGATTGCTGATGCGCGGCCATCTGGAGCCTTGCGGCGAATTCGCCTATGCGCTTGCTGCCGGTAATGCAAATAATATTGTCAAGGATAGTGACTTGTCTTTCGGGTCAAGTCGTTCAATGTCCGGAGAGCCTCTGCTGTCCGTGCCGCAGAAATTGCAGGATGGGGCGGAGGTTTTGCAATCCGGACGCGCAAGAATTCTGCTGGTAGATGACGATGATGATGTGCGCACTGTTGTTACGGCCATGCTGGAAAATGCCGATTATCACGTAGTCAGTGCGGAAAGCGGCAGTAAGGCGGTCTCGATTTTCCGCGACAATCAGGATTCGTTTGATCTGCTTGTCTCGGACGTTATCATGCCGTTCATGGACGGCAGCGAGGTTTATGAGCAAGTGAACAAGCTCAGGCCTGGTTTGCCGACGGTATTTATCAGTGGTCACCCAAACGATATTCTCAAGCCGCTGCTTGCAGCGGAAAATGTTAAATTTCTTAGAAAGCCACTCAGTCAGCGCACCCTTGTTAAAACAATTCAGGATATTTTGCATCCTTGATCCAGAGATCAAAAGTTTGCCGAGAACATATTGTCATCCGGATAACAGGAGAAAACATGCGGCCCATCGAAGAGATACAGCGCAAGTTGTTCGTGTTGAGGAATTACGAGGCGGTTTTCAAGGGAGAAACGGTACGGCAGATAAAGCCGGCCTGCTGCGGCCAGGAATTCGGCCTTGGTGAGTTGCTGAAAGCGATCGTACATCCATCGGATGTGGAGATAAACGGGAATTCCTTCACCATGTTCAAGGTAACCTGTCCCATCTGCGGCAAGACCATAGAGCCTGAATGGAACATAAGGGCTTGACGGGAACATAAAACTGCCTGACCGGCAGCATCGCGAAAAGATCTATTGTGGCTGTATGGCAAGTGCTGTACAGCCCTTTTTATTTGTGTGCCACTCTAGGGCCATGGTAAGGTTGCCTTCCGCAATACATTTCAACAAGCGCACAAAGGGAATGGTGAATATGTCTTTTGGTATTGTTACGGAGTACATCAAGCTGGACAGTTTTCTCAAGGGGGTCAACGCCGTCGGTTCCGGCGGCGAGGCGAAGCTGATCATCTCTGAAGGACATGTGTCGGTGAACGGTGCGGTGGAACTGCGGCGGGGTCGCAAGCTGTATCCCGGCGATCAGGTTTTGCTGGCCGGGCATGTTTTTGTGGTGGAGCGAGCAGCAGCCAGCCTCAAATGATTTGACTTTTTACGCAGTAAAGCACTACAATTTCAATTCATTTCGTCTAAATTATTTTAGTTTACATTGTATTGGAGACCATATGAATACACGCTTTCTCGATGCCTGCTGGGGAAAACCGGTTGACCGTACGCCGGTCTGGCTGATGCGCCAGGCTGGCCGCTACCTGCCCGAATACATGGCCGTGCGCTCCAAGTGCACCTTTCTTGAGTTGTGCAAGACACCGGAGCTGGCCGCCGAGGTCACTATCCAGCCGGTGGATATTCTGGGGGTGGATGCCGCGATCCTCTTTTCCGATATCCTGACCCCGGTGGAACCGATGGGGATGAAGCTGGACTTTGTTCCCGGTCCGGTCTTTGAAAATCCGATCCGCTCGATGGCTGACGTGGAGAAGCTGCGTATCCCCGAGATGGAGCAGGATGTGCCCTATGTCCTGGAAACACTCAAGATCCTGCGCCGGGAGCTGGCATCCAAGGTGCCGCTGATCGGTTTCGGCGGGGCGCCCTTTACCCTGGCCTGCTATATGGTGGAGGGGAAGGGTAGCAAGGATTTTGCCCAGATCAAGCGCATGATGTACACAGCGCCCGCTGTTTATGCGGCCCTGATGGAAAAGATCACCACCATGAGCATGGAGTATCTGAACGCCCAAATCAAGGCCGGTGCGCAGTGCATCCAGATCTTCGACACCTGGGGCGGTATCCTTTCGCCCGCTGATTACGAAGCTTATGTTCTCCCCTATACAACCCGGCTGATTAACGGCCTGAACCGGATGCAGACGCCGGTGATCCATTTTGTCAAGGGTGCCGGAACCATGCTGGAGACGGTCAAAAAGGCCGGCGGTAATGTGATGGGTCTGGACTGGCATGTCAATCTGTCCAGCGCTCGCAACGTACTTGGTCCCGACATGGCGGTGCAGGGGAACCTGGACCCGACCGTGCTGTTTGCCCCACAGGCCATTATCGAACGCGAGGTAAAGCGGGTTCTGGATGAGAACGCCGGGCGTCCGGGGCATATCTTCAATCTGGGGCATGGCATCCTGCCAACGGTACCGCCGGAGAATGCCAAATTCATGGTGGAATGCGTACATCGGTTGTCGCAGAAATAAATCTGTTAATAAAATTTGAAACACAGAGCAACAGAGAAACAGAGTTAAATCCAGGAAAAATCTGTTGAAAAATATATTTATGGTTCACCTTTTCGGTGCCTGCTGTTTCTCCTGTAAGATCTAGATCTCTCTATTGCTCGGTTGCTCTGTGTTTATGAATTGCCTTTTCAACAATAATCGGAGATGCAGATGATCGTTTCAATGAAAAATATCGTGGTGTTTGTTACCGACCTGGCCAAGGCCAAGTCGTTTTATGTTGATTTGCTGAAGTTTCCCGTGGCCGGACAGTCCGAGATGCTGATTGAATTCTTTCCCGGTGCGCCCACTACCATGGGCGTTTCCCTGGCGTTGACTGATGAAGCCCGCAAACTGGTGGGGAGACATACCGCCATTTCCCTGAAGGTGGAGCAGATCGATGTGCTGTGTGAGAGCCTTCAGGCTGCAGGAGTGAAGTTTGTCGAACCGCTGGAACACTCTCCCTGGGGCAAGATGGCGGTAATCGCCGACTTTGACGGTAACCAGTTTGCCATTGTAGACAGATGATGATACGGTCTTCCTCGTTTCCAAAGACATTGGTCCAGTGATGAAGATCGTCACCATCGACCTGCTGCACAAAGTCACCGAACAGGCGAGGTTGTCGCCCCGCCTGAGGAAAAACCACAATATCCACCCGGCTGATGACTCCCGTTGTCATCGCCTGCTGAACGCCGTCGAACCTCCCTCCTACATCTGCCCCCATCGTCACCTGGATCCGGAAAAGGATGAGGCCTTCATCCTGATGAGTGGCCGCCTGGGTGTTATCACGTTTTCCGAAACCGGCGCTGTACTCCAGGTGGTGACCCTGTCCCACCAATCCGGCAATCTGGCTGTTGATATACCCCATGGTGTTTATCACACTGCTGTGAGCCTTGAACCTGGAACGGTGTTTTATGAATGCAAGGCCGGACCGTATCTGCCGCTGACCGAAGCCGAAAAGGCGTCCTGGGCACCAAACGATAATGATGCCGGGGCACTGCCCTATCTGGAACAACTCCGAACGCACTTCGAATAAAGAGACTTACCATCCTCTCGGTGGCACGTTTGTAGCATACTGTTATAAACATTCCATCCGGGGCGGTCTGCTGACATTGAAATGAAATCTATAATTGCCATTTTCATAACACTGGTTATCCTGCTGCCGACGTGCCTCAACGCTGCTACTGCGCCTGTAAAAATGAGGCCTTACACCGGTATCGGCATCCTGTTGCTGTCGGTTGTTCCTGGCGTTGATGGTGCAAAGCCGGAGCCGCTTTATCTTTATGAGCAACCAGCCATCTCACGGCTTGGTGAGTTGAATGGCGGTACAGTTCCTCCTTACGACTGGATCTTCGGTATGAGCAACTCCAAGTTGCCGTTGATTGTCACGTCCCGCAAAGGTAACTGGTTGCGGGTGGTGTATGACGATGCCGGCCGGGAGGCCTGGCTGATGCCCCGACGTCAGGGCGCTTTTCATCCGTGGGACAACTTCTTCAAGGGGCAGTTGGGGCGGTTGTTACCTGGATTGCGCAAACAGTTTTACCAGCTTTTTCAGGAGCCTGGAAAAGGTGAGCTGCAGGCGCAGGTCTCTAAAAAGAGTTTCAAGATTATCAAGTTTGAGGAAGATTGGGCACTGGTCATGCCGGACCAGAATTCGTTGGGCTGGTTGCGCTGGCGGGATGATGACGGCAGGTTGTTGATCGGCCTGGAACGGATTATATCAATCAGTAAAAAGTAATGGATTTGGCCTGTTTCAGGCCGATACCACAAAACCGTTGACGTGCCGATTTCGGTATGATATTGAAGCCAATCATGGAACCGATGATCTTCAACATGGCAGCAGGACGAGCTATGTACGCCGCGGCGCGTAATGCCGCACGTGTGCCTGCTGTTCGCTGATCTTCGTTGCCATCCAGATCCGTATTGAACAGCCGTGGGCAGCCGTCCACGGCTTTTTTGTTTGCTGACAATCCGATTGTGCGAAATATACCATGCCGAGGAGGCAAAAATGAGAACCGAGCTGGTTAGTCCCGGTACCGGGGAATTGACTTACGAAATCAGAAACATCGTCAACGTGGCGGAAAAGCTCCAGAAGCACGGTGTCAAGATCAACTGGGAAAATATCGGCGATCCGATCGTCAAGGGCGAGGTCATTCCGGAATGGATGAAGGAGATAGTTGCCAAGGCGGTTATGGATAACCATACCTGGGGTTATTGTCATACGCGCGGCGTGCTGGAAACCCGCGAGTTTATCTGTGAGACCACCAACAGCCGTGGCGGTTCGCAGATCACACCGGACGACATCATCTTTTTCAACGGCCTGGGTGATGCCATTGCCAAGATTTATGGCTGTCTGCGGTCCGAGGCGCGGGTGCTGATGCCGTCTCCTTCCTACACCACCCATACCCTGGGTGAGATCGGCCACGCCCACTCGGCGCCCTCCCTGTTCCGTCTCAAGTCGGAGGACAAGTGGTACCCGGACATGGATGATCTGCGCAACCATGTCAAGTATAACCCGAACATCTGCGCCATCATGATCATCAACCCGGACAATCCCACCGGCATGGTTTACACCAAGGAGATGCTGGAGGAGATCGTGGCCGTTGCCCGCGAAAACGACCTGTTCATAATCTCCGACGAGGTTTATACCAATATTGTCTACAACGGCGAGAAGACCGTTCCCATCAGCGACGTAATCGGTGATGTCCCGGCCATCTCCCTGAAAGGGATCTCCAAGGAGTTTCCCTGGCCCGGTTCGCGTTGCGGCTGGATCGAGGTTTACAACGGTCACAAGGATGAGCAGTTCCGCAAGTACATCAACCTGATCCTGACCGGCAAGATGAACGAGGTCTGCTCGACAACACTGCCCCAGACTATTATCCCGGCTGTTGTGCGTCATCCCGAGTACGGGTCATACCTGGCGGAGCGCATCGCCAGTTACGAGCGGATGAGCAATATAACCTATGATTTTCTCAGCAAGGTGCCGGCCCTTCAGGTTAACCGTACCAATGGCGCTTTTTATATGGCAGTGGCCTTCAAGGAAGGGTTGCTCACCAATCGCCAGTCCATACCCATTGCCAATGCCGAGGTCAAGGAGTTGGTCGATGGTCTGGTCAACCAGTCGGGTGTGTCCCTGGATAAGCGTTTCGTTTACCACATCCTGGCTGCAACCGGTATTTGTGTGGTGCCGCTTTCCTCCTTTTCCACCCCGCTGCAAGGGTTCCGCGTGACGCTGCTGGAAAAGGACGAAAATGAGTGCCGCCGTATCTACAGCACTCTGACCGAGAAGATCGGAGAATACCTCAACTCCTAGCTGTTTGCAGCTGTATGGCGCTGAAACAAAAAGCGGGAAAGACTTATGCCTTTCCCGCTTTTTGTTGAAACCCTGCTCAGGCAATAATCCCGTTTAACGGGATAAGAGCTTTAACGAAATTACCTTCTGTAAAAACCCAGGGAAATACTCTCCAACTTACTTTTCAGCCCTTTTTTTCGTTGTCATCGTTCTTGGGCTTGATTTCAATCTCGTCCTTGCCTTCAGAGGCCTTCTTGAAGTTGCGGATACTTTTACCCAGGGCGCCGCCAATCTCCGGTAATCTGCCGGCGCCAAAAACCACCAGCACGATGACCAGTATGATAATCATCTCCGGCATGCCAAATCCAAACATTATATCCTCCTGATAAACGTTAAAATTGACTGTAGTATCTCACTGAAAAGCTAAAAAATCAAGTATTGCAAAACCTGTATACGGTTTCAGGTTCACTGTACTGACAGTTATGCCGTCAGCACCGCTTACGACGGCGGGATACCAGCTTTAAAATGCCATAAATCACGAATGAGGCGGAGTTTTCTTCGTTTCAGTTTCGTTGACAGTACCCAACCGCCGTGGTACAAACACGCATCAATCTCATCCATCCCATGAGGGTGTCTGCATGACGGATAATCAACAGATAAGCATGTCGGCAATAAGATTCAAAATGGTGGTAACGTCACTCCTTGTCGCCGTGGTGGTTGGGCTTTTGCTGCTTGCCGCAGGGTCCGGAACCCAGGTCCTCATAGGCATTGCCTTTACATCCCTTCTGATTTCCCTGCTCTGTTCTGTTTTTATGGGTAAGGTTGTTGCCGGGATACGTGCTGATCAGTCACGTGTCGTGGCGAGTCTCCAGTTGTCCGAAGACGAGTCAGCCAACCGGGAAGAGCCGCTGGACGACATCAGGGCCATCTCGTCTTTCAACGATGTTATTATTACTACGGTTGAAAAAAGACGGGCCGAGCGAAAACAGCTTCTTGAGCAGATTGTTGCTGCCGAGGAACAACTCAAGTTGATCATCAACAGCATGATGTCGGGTGACGACAAAGAGGTTGCCCAGGTGCGCGATGCCGCGGCAGCCATGGAGAACATGAATAACGCCTTTTCCTCGGTTATTGCCGAACTGGAGGAACTTTCCAGCCGCACCGAGGAACGGGCCACCATATCGGCACAGATGAGTGCCACCACCGATATCATTGCCGAAAATATCAATCAGTACTCTAACTTCGTGATTGAAACCTCCAGCTCCATCGAGGAGATGACCCACGCCATCCGGGAGACGGCCGACAATATCAGCGGCCTGTCTGTTTCAACCGAAGAGACCTTTGCCTCAATCAATCAGATCAGCAATTCACAGGTCAGTGTGCGCGGCAATGCCGAGCGAAGTGCCGCGGCATCGGAGAATGTGCGTAATCAGGCCCAGCAAGGTATGCGCAGCATGGCGGCTACGATTATGGCCATGCAGGAAATTGTCAAGAGCAGTGACGAGTCCTTTGAATCCATTAATCGCCTGTCCCGTTATTCGGCGCGGGTGGGTGAGTTCCTGAAGGTCATTCAGGAGGTGGTTGAACAGACCAACCTGCTGTCGCTGAATGCCTCCATCATTGCTGCCCAGGCCGGAGAGCGTGGTCGGGCTTTCGCTGTTGTGGCTGAGGAGGTACGTTCACTTGCCCATCGCACCTCTGCCTCCACCAAGGAAATAGAAGAGCTGGTGCGCAATATCCAAAAGGAGACCTCAGCGGTGCAGCGCTCCGTTACCCAGGGCAAGGACAAGGTTAAAGAGGGGGTCAAGATCTCTGCCATGGCCAACGAAGCCCTGGTTGCGATCGAGAAGAGCGCTGAGGAAGCCTCCGGCATGGGAGCGAGTATCGCGAGTGAGATATCCGATCAGGCGATCAACATCCAGCAAATCAGCGAGGTGGCTCAGGAAAACCTGGAGCGGGTCCAGCAGATCACCATGACCACTGAGCAGCAACAGGAAGGAACCAGCCTGATTGTGATGAATCTGGAGCAGATGCGCGAGCTGGCTCACCGCGTAAACTCCTCGGCTCAGGAGCAGGCCCAGGGGAGCCGTGTCTACCTGAAAAGCGTCATGGATGACAACAACAGGACACGCGAGCTCAAGGAAGATGCGTCGCGCCAGATTGCCGTGGCCAGGCAGGCGGTGGATGCCGTGCGGCGGGTCGAGGAACTGATCTCCTACAATGCGGTGGAAAGCAGGAAAATCCTGGAAGGTCTCAAGCTGCTGACGCATCTTATTGATAAGTACCGTGTCGGTAAAAGTGCTGCCATAGATGGAAAGGCAACCAGGGATGCATAGCTGGCGGCGTGTTGTTCTGCCGGTTCTCCTGGCGTGTCTCTTTATACCCGCCTCAGCCTCGGCTTTCGATATGGAGATTACTCCCTTCCGAACCGTAAACCAGAGCCCGCTGGTGCGGATCTTCGGGCTTCCTGCCCAATCGGACGCTACACTGGCTCCAGCCGGCCGGGTCACGGCCACCCTATCCCAGGATATTGCCAGCAGCTACACACTCAATAAGACCGCCCGCGAGCAGATCGTGCTTGATGGAGAATCCTACCGCTGGACACTGGCTGCCAGTTACGGCCTCGGCCAGCGTTTCGAGGCAGGTGTCGAGATCCCCTATCTGCTGGACGGAGGCGGTTTTCTGGACAACTTCATCGTAGAGTGGCACAAGACCTTTGGTCTGCCTCAGGGAGGGCGCGACACTGCCACCAAGAACCGGATGAATTACAGCTACAGTAAAGATGGCGTGCAGAAGCTTGCAATGAATAATGCCGGCTCCGGTATTGGTGATGTCAGTCTGACCGGGGGTATGAAACTATACGAAACCCGCGACAATGGGCAGCATGACAGCCTGTCTTTACGGGCGGCACTCAAGCTGCCGACCGGCGACAGCGCATCGCTTCAGGGTAGCGGCAGCACCGACTTTGCCCTTTCCCTGTGCGGCAGCATGATCAACTTCACAGAGTGGGGCAGCCTGGGGTTGTTCGGTTCAGCGGGCGGGATGGCTATGACTGACGGCAAAGTCCTGCGAGATCAGCAGCATAATTTCGTTGGCTTCGGTACTGTCGGGGTTGGCTGGGGGCCTGCGGAGTGGATATCCTTTAAGATTCAGCTTAACGGCAGTACCCCGTTCTACCGCGACAGTTCGCTGGACGAGCTTTCCCAATACCCGCTGATGCTGGTTATGGGTGGGGCGCTCAAGCTCCCCGGCGATTATCGCCTGGACATTGGGGTCTCCGAAGATGTGGCGGTTGCCACGGCGCCGGATGTGGCTCTTCATCTCGGGCTGAGCCGACAGTTCTGATATAAAAAGCCCCGCATTTCTGCAGGGCTCATGCTGTTATCAAAGTCCTCGCTTATTGGCGGGGATTTTGAGTTCTGTGCTTATGACTTTCTCTGCTACGGAGCGGCTGTATACCAGACGTTGCCGAGGCTAATATTTCTGATCAGCGTAATCAACCCAGCCGCCAGCCAGCACCAGGGCTTTGTCAAAGGGGGATATTTCAAAATTGAACGTTTTCTGCTTGCCGCCGCCGCTCATGGTCATGGTTCCGGCCTCGATATCGATGCTCATGGATGCATCTTCATCGCCGGAGTGGGAGAAGATCAGGTCGAGATCGGCCTTGGGCAGTTCGATGGCGGCCATGCCGCAGTTGAACATGTTCTGGCGGAAGATACGGGCAAATGATTCGGCGATCACCGCGGTGATGTTGTTGACTTCGAACACCCATGGGGCATGCTCGCGGGAGGAACCGCAGCCGAAATTGGCGCGGGAGACGATTACCCTGGCTGCCCTGGTTTTCGGACCGTTCGGGTCGAAACCGGGCAGTTTCAGATCCTCCAGGATGAAGGGTTTCAGGTCTTCCTTGGTGATCTCGTTTAGGTACTTGGCCGGGATGATCTCGTCGGTATTGATGTCGCTGCGGTCGAGAAAGAGGACAGGGCCTCCGAATGTTTTCATATTGATAACTCCTTATAGGTTAAAATCTACCACGGAGACACGGAGGCACGGGGAAAGTCAAAAACAAAAACATCAGGTTTGAAGCCCTTACAAACAGTACGTTTTTTGTTCTAAACTTAAAGAAGGTTTTCTCTGTGTCTCTGTGCCTCCGTGGTGGGTTAATTGTAAAGCTTACAGATATTTCCTCGGGTCGGCGATCATGCCCTCGATAGCCGTGGCCGCGGCCGTGGCAGGCGACATCAGGTGCACCATGCCCCCCTTGCCCATCCTGCCCATGAAGTTGCGGTTGGTGGTGGAGGCGCAGACCTCCCCCTCGGCAAGTACGCCGTTGCTCATCCCCAGGCAGGCGCCGCAGGTCGGGTTGGTAACGCAGAAACCGGCATCCATGAAGATCTCGATCAGCCCCTCTTTCAGGGCGTCCTGGTAGACCTTGGGGGTGGCAGGGGAAAGAATGGCGCGCACGTTCGTGGCGATCTTTTTCCCTTTCAGTATCCCGGCGGCGATGCGCAGGTCTTCCAGACGGCCATTGGTGCAGGAACCGAGATAGATCTGGTCCACCGGTGTCCCGGCGATCTCGGAGATGGTCTTGACCTGGTCCGGTTTGTAACCGAAGGTGACGGTCGGCTGCAGGGCCGTCGCGTCGATCTCGATGACCTTCTCGTACTGGGCGTCGCTGTCGGCGCGCCATTTGGAGTAATCAGCCAGCGCGGCTTCTTTCGAGGCAAATTCGCTGTTGATGAAGGGCCAGAGGTACTCGACGGTGGTCATGTCCGGCATGCAGATACCGGAGGTGCCGCCTGCCTCAATGGCCATGTTGCAGAGTGTCATGCGGGATTCCATGGTCATGGCGTCGATCACCGGGCCGTGGAACTCCATCACCCGGTCGGTGGCGCCGTTGACGCCGATCTGGCCGATGATGTGCAGGATGACATCCTTGGCGTAGACCCCCTTCGGGAGGGCGCCGTTGACGTTGAATTTTATGGTCTTGGGCTCGCGGAAGGCGCAGACCCCCTTCAGAATACCCACCTCCAGGTCGGTGGTGCCGATGCCGGCGGCAAAGGCCCCAAAGGCGCCGTGGGTGCAGGTGTGGGAATCCCCCATGATGACGGTGTTGCCGGGGCGGATAAAGCCTTTCTCCGGGAACAGGGCGTGACAGACGCCGTTGGCGCCGACATCGAAGAAGTCCTTGATGCCGTGGCGGCGAGCCCAGTCACGCAGGATCTTGGCCTGGGTGGCGGTCTTGGTGTCCTTGCTGGGGGTGACATGGTCGATGACCGCCTTGATTTTTGAGGCGTCGAAGACCCGGTCTTTGCCGCGCCTGATCAGGTCGTCAATGGCGATGGGGGTGGTGATCTCGTGACAGAGTACGACATCCAGTCTGAGTACCTTTGTTCCGGGGAACGGCTCGTTGACGAGATGTGCTTCAAAAATCTTTTGCGCGGTGGTTTTACCCATATTCATACCTTTCTCGATGCAGTATTGAGTTTACGTTTGTAGCAGAATTCAGAGAAGATGTAAACCGGTGAACAAATGTTTGATCAGCCCAATTTTACTTCCTGAATCAGTGAAGGCGTCTCGGATTCAGGTGTATGCAAGTTTCGGGTAGAAACAGTGTCGGACGTGGTGTATAAAAATAACTATTTCAGGTAGCGAGGAATTCAAAATATGACACCGGATCACCTAAAAAAACTGCTGGCTAGTGTCAAGGATGGTTCAACCTCGGTTGATGTGGCGGTTGAACATCTGCGGCAGCTGCCTTTCCAGGATGTGGGGTGTGCCCAGGTGGATCACCACCGTGAGTTGCGTCAGGGGATGCCGGAGGTGATCTTCGGCGAGGGTAAGACGTCTGCCCAGATCGTGCGGATCATGACTGCCATGGCTGCCAAGGGGAGTAATATCCTGGCCACCCGTCTTGCTGATGACAAGGCGCTGGAGATCCGGGCGGAGTTTCCCGAGGCAAGCTATCATGACGAGGCGCGCTGCCTGACTCTGGAACAGCACCCGGTTGAGGTGAGCGGACGAGGGGCGATCCTGGTGATTTCGGCCGGTACCTCCGATATCCCGGTGGCGGCGGAGGCATTGCTCACGGCGCGTTTCCTGGGCAATAGCGTCGAGCATGTTTACGACGTGGGGGTGGCAGGTATCCACAGGCTGCTGGCGCGGCGCGAGCTGCTTTGTTCGGCATCGGTAATAATTGTGGTGGCCGGGATGGAAGGCGCGCTCCCCTCGGTGGTTGGAGGCTTGGTGGACAAGCCGGTGATCGCCGTGCCGACCTCTATCGGCTACGGTGCCTCCTTCGGCGGTATTGCGGCGCTGCTGGGCATGCTCAACTCCTGTGCCGCCGGGGTGACGGTGGTCAATATCGACAACGGTTTCGGCGCGGCCTGCGCGGCATCGCTGATTAATAGAGTCTGAGCGCTCACAATATGCATTGACGATGTGTATGACTGTTGCATACAATAAGAGCATATTTAGGAGGTGTTAAACATGCGTGCAACATTGTGCATACCTGATGAGCTTATTAATGAAGTGCAAAGACTTTCCGGCAAAAAGACCAAGACCCAGGCGATTGTTACTGTTATGGAAGAGTATGTACGACGTAGTAAGATGGAAGCCCTTCTGGCTCTGCGTGGTAAGGTGAATATAGATTACGACTGGGAGCGGGAAGAAGAGGCCGAGCTGAAGTCAGCGGAAGAGCGTGAACGTTATGGCGCCCAATAGTATACTCCCGGATACCTGTGCCTGGATTGATTTCTTCAGGGGCAGACAGACACCTTTGGCCGAACTGCTTGGTGAGTCACTGATGCGGGTTGAGGTTGTTACCTGTGGGGTCGTCCTTTATGAACTGCTCCAGGGGATAAAGAACCAACGCGAAGAAGTGTCGGTGCAAAATGCCCTTCAAGCCCTGTCTCACCTGGAGATGACGCGGGAATTATGGATCAGCGCCGGGAAGCTTGCGGCTCAATTGCGGGGCAGCGGCCACAATATACCGTTTTCCGATATTATGATCGCCACTATTGCACTGGAACATGGGTGTGCTGTCCTGACGATTGATCGCCATTTCGAGGCGGTTCCCGGCCTTGAGATTGTGGATGGCCCGGGATTGAAACCGGAATAGTGAAACATTTTATCTGTATTTAGGCACAGTGTATTAAATGTTTTGGAGGTTTCTGATATGGATGGCGAATGGAAATATCCTGGCAGCAAATGGTGGCGGTTTGATTTTCATGTTCATACGCCGGTCTCCAAAGACTATTTGAAACCGGAAACTACAGAAGAAGATTGGCTAAAATGCTGTATGGTAGCCGAGCTTGATTGCGTTGTGGTTACAGATCACAACAGCAGTGACGGGTACGCAACCCTCACATCCAAATACGCTGCTCTCGCCTCAAATGCGTCCAAACCCAATTGGTTCCGCCCCCTTGTCCTGTTCCCTGGAGTTGAAATTACCGTTGGCTCGATACATCTTCTGGCGTTTTTTGATCCAGGTAATTCAGACGGGAAAACGATAACCGGAGTTCTGGGCCAATGCGGCATTATCAATGGATGTGGTGATCCTGAAAGTTTGGCGACAACATCCTTTGTAGAAACGATTGACATTATTAAGAGAGCAAACGGCATCCCGGTGGCTGCCCATATAGATGGAAAAAAAGGATTGCTGGAAGCAAAAGCTACTCTAACGCCAGAACTGAAACTTTGTCTGAAAGATATGTATGCTGCTGAGTTTTGCGACCTGAATGCATTTAATAATGCAGATCCGGAGTTGTGTGCGGCGGTTCAGAAACTTGCCAAGGTCGGCGGTTCCGACGCCCACACCCCTGCTGACATCGGCAAGCATGGCACATGGGTAAAGATGAGTAAACCGTCCATCGAAGGGCTGCGCCTGGCCTTGATGGATCATGAGTTTTGTATCGACAACGGCACGGAGAACCCGAATCGGGAGCCGGATATTTTCATCAATTCGTTGACCATAACCAAAATGCGGCATTGCGGCCGTATCCCCGGTCAACCATTGCAGTTGACGTTTCACCCCGGTTTCAATGCCATCATTGGCGGTCGCGGTAGCGGTAAATCAACGGTGCTGGATTCCATGCGCCTTGCGGCACGACGTCACGAGGAGTTGAAAGAGTTTAAATTACTGAATGACGACCTGATACAGTTCAAAGCCCACTCGTCGAGAAAAGGGGTCATGGAAGACGAAGCTGAAATTCTTCTCGGATTTTGCCGTCGTGGTGAGGAGTATCGTCTTCGTTGGCGTTTCGATAGTCTTGGTAGGGTCTTTGAACGGAGAGTGGACAACGATTGGGTGGAGACGGAACCGGGAGATTTGCGGGAACGCCTCCCTTTACGCATCTACAGCCAGAAACAGATCTATGCCTTGGCGGAGAATCCCAAAGGTCTGCTGGATATTCTCGACCGCTCGCCAGAGGTAAACCGCAACGAATGGGAACAACGCTGGAATGCAGCGACAAACCGGTTTCTGGAACTTCGGCTACAGCAACGCAAGATTAAGCAGGAATTGACACATGAACCGGAGATCCGCGCGAAACTTGCTGACGTGGAAAAGGATCTGAAACAATACGAAGAACGGGGACATGGGGATATTCTCAAACAGTATCAAAAACGAACCGAACAGCAGCGTGCCGTTATTCTGGAAGATGACTTCGGCGGTTTGGCTGATCGTCTTCTTGTGTTGCACGAGGAAGCTCAGGCCGATTCCTTTCCGTTCCATCTCTTTAGCGAGGAAGACCCTGCGCGCCTTGAAGTATCCATGGTTCATGGTAAGGCAGCGAACGCACTGGGGGCAGTACAAAAAAGTTTACGCGAATTGGTGACTGAAGTTGACCGGATTGCAAAAGAGAGGACAGCGGAGTTAACGGCCAGCCAATGGTATCGAGATGTTGCAACGGCTATGGAACGTTATGAGACACTGGTGCGGGAATATGAAGATAAAAGCAGTCATTTCGACCCATCACTTTATGGCCACTGGGTTCAGGAAAAGACTCGTCTGCACAATGAACTTGCGGGATTTGATGCGTTGAAACAGGAGCGGGATGGAGCCATTGAGGAAACGGTTCGCATTGTCAAATACCTCTTCGACTTGAGAGTCGAGCTGAGCGCTAAACGGAAATCATTTATTTCCTCGGTTATCGGGGAGAGCCGCTACGTCCGGATGGAGTTAATCCCTTTTGGAGATGTCACCAATCTGGATTCTGACTATCGAAAGAGTCTTGCGCTGGAAGATAATAAATTTGATACTTCTATCCTGAACGATGATGGCGGATTGCTGTCAAAATTATTCAGATGGAGAGAGGACGGTCTAGCGCCTGACAGCTTGCCTGACTTAATCCAGGAGATAAAGGTTCGGACGACCAAAATAGCCAGTGGAGATCTGTCGGATTGTATTGCAAAGCCTTTTATTAACCGTCTTCAAAAGGGATTTGAGGATCAACCAGCAAATCTGGACCGGCTCTGGTGCTGGTGGCCGGAAGATCTTCTCAGGGTACGACATGTAAGGGATGCAGACCGGTTGAAATTTGAGGAGTTGGAAAAAGGTTCGGCCGGACAGAAAGCATCGGCTATTTTGGCGTTCCTGCTGAGCCACGGCACAGAGCCGTTGATTATTGATCAGCCGGAGGACGATCTGGACAACGCCTTGATCTACGATCTTGTCGTACGGCAAATCAAGACGAACAAGCTGCGACGGCAATTGATCATTGTCACCCATAATCCGAATATCGTGGTGAATGGCGATGCGGAACTTGTCCATGTGCTGCATGTCAATGACGGGCAGACAAAGATTGCGGCAGTCGGTGGCCTGGAGGAACAAGTGATCCGTGACCGTATCTGCGACATCATGGAAGGCGGGCGCGAAGCCTTTGATAAACGCTACAGGCGTATAACACTTTGAGGTGTGATCATGTTCGATTCAATTGAAGAATTACTGAAACATATCAATCTCGGCGAGGATTCGTCTCTTGAGCTTAAAGACCTGCGGTTCAAGGGTGATAGGGTGTCCGAGCCTCATGCTAACGGTATGGCGGATGAGCTGGCCGCCATGGCGAATTCGTCATCCGGTGTCTTTGTTCTTGGTGTGGACGATACAACCAAGACGATTACCGGTATTCCCGAAGAAAAGCTTGATATCGTGGAAACCTGGTTGCGCAATATCTGCAACGATGTGATAAACCCTCCGCTGACCTGCCGAATCCGAAAAATGTTGCTACCAGCCAGCGATGGAACCGAACGCGCCGTCATCAGGATTGATATCCAGCGCAGCCTCTATGTCCATAAAAGCCCGAACGGCTACTTCCATCGCATCGGCAGTTCCAAGCGAGAGATGTCGCCCGATCTTCTTGCCCGCCTCTTTCAGCAGCGCAGCCAGACACGTATAATCCGTTTCGATGAACAGGCGGTTCCCGGTGCGCCTGTCGAATGCCTGCGCGAAGATCTCTGGCAACGATTCCGCACACCATTGTCCCCTGCTGATAATCGCGAGTTCCTGCTGAAACTAAAGTTATTGACTCTGGATATGGATGGGAATGTCTGTCCTACCGTTTCAGGTGTTTTGCTTGCATCGCAAAAGCCGGATGAATGGTTGCCGAATGCCTATATTCAATCTGTCTGTTATAGCGGAATGGAGCGTGATGCTGCCTACCAGTTGGATCAACATGATTTTAGGGGACCAATTGACGAACAGATCCGCGATGCCTGCTATTTTGTTGAAAAAAACATGCGGGTGGCGGCCGAAAAATCCCCTGGCCGAATAGAAAAGCCACAGTTTTCCATGAGGTCGGTGTTCGAGGCAATCGTCAATGCCGTGGCACATCGTGATTATTCGATACAGAATGCCAAAATCAGATTGCATCTGTTTGCGGACCGGCTTGAATTGTCTTCACCGGGTGCGATTCCAAATACAATGACCATCGAGAGCCTTCCCTTGAGGCAGGCAACCCGGAACGAGCTGCTTACCAGCATGCTGGCTCGTTGCCCGGTCGCAATGGCTGAAACCGGCTCGGAACGTGAGTTTCTCATGGATAAACGGGGAGAAGGTGTGCCGATCATTATCTCGGAAAGCGAGCAGCTAGCGGGGAGAAAGCCGGAATACCGTCTGATTGACGATACGGAACTACTACTCACAATTTATGGAGCGAATGCACCGGAGTTGAAGGTCTAACGTACCTTTTTATGAAGCACTAAGACCTTTAATAACATATAGGAATGTAATGAACATCATATATTTCGACTGCTATGCCGGGATCTCCGGCGATATGACCGTTGCGGCGCTTCTGGATCTGGGGGTGCCGCTGGAGCACCTTCAGACTGAACTCGCCAAACTCCCTCTACCCCCCCATTCATATACCCTTGCCGCCAGTCACACCGAACGCCGGCACGTGGCTGCCCTGAAGTTTGATGTGACGGTCAATGACTATCATACCCACCGGCACTACGCAGGTATTGACGCCATGATTGCGGGCAGCGGTTTGCCCGAACCGGTCAAGGAACGGGCCAGGGCTATCTTCCGGAGACTGGCCGAGGCCGAGGCGCTGGTGCATGGGGTGGCCATCGAGGAGGTCCATTTCCACGAGGTCGGTGCAGTGGATTCCATTGTGGATATCGTCGGCACCGCCATCTGTCTCGACTATCTGGGCGTTGAAGCGGTCTACGCCGCAGCGCTGCCGCTGGGGAGCGGTTTTGTAGAGACCGCCCACGGCAGGCTGGTGGTGCCTGCCCCGGCCACGGCCGAACTTTTGAAAGGGTTGGCGGTCCATGGCGAGTGTGGCCATGGTGAACGGGTAACACCGACCGGGGCGGCCATTCTGGCTGCCATGGCGAACGGTATCGGCCCACGCCCTGCCATGCAGCTGATAAAGGTTGGCAGCGGCGCCGGCAACAAGGATTTTGACGATTGCCCCAATATCCTGCGGGCCTTCCTTGGTCGTGTCGAGATGGAGCAGAAGACGGCCAACGAGGTCGTGGTGGTCGAGAGCAATATCGACGACTCCACTCCGGAACTACTCGGTTATGCCATGGAGCGATTGCTGGAGGAAGGTGCGCTGGATGTCTTTTTTTCGCCGATCCAGATGAAGAAAAACCGTCCTGCCACGCAACTTTCATTCCTGTGCCGACCGGAACAGTTGGAGATCCTGGCGCGGCTGGTGCTGAGCGAGACCTCGGCCATAGGACTGCGTTATTATCCGGTCGGCCGGATCACACTGGAACGGCGAATCGAGGAACGGGATACAACCTTCGGCACGATGCGTTTCAAGCTGGTATTCGACAATGGCCGCCTGCTTCGAGTTGCGCCGGAATATGAGGAGTGCCGCCGGGTTGCGCGGGAGAGGGGAATAGCGTTGCAGGATGTGCTGCGGATTGTGACTGCGGAGATGAATTCCGGGGGAAGAGGGGATGTGAAGACGTCATGAGAATTTCGACCCTGAGTATCGGCGATGAACTGATTTGCGGTGAGGTTACGGATTCTAATGTCTCCACCATTGCCAGGGCGCTTATGGAACAGGGTTTGCGGGTGCTGCGGCATATCACCGTGGGAGACAGCGAACTGGACATCATGTCGGCCCTGACAGACCTGGGTCGCACCAGTGATGCGGTTATTGTCACCGGCGGCCTCGGCCCCACGACCGATGATCTGACTACCCGCGCAGCTGCCAGGGCCACCGGCCGGAGACTCGTTGTCAGCGAAGAGGCCAAGTCCCATGTCCGCCATATGTCCGGCAAGCTGGCGACCCTTATCTTCTGTCCGCTCAGCGACAAACAGGCCATGCTTCCCGCCAAAACCACCCTGATACCCAATCCGACCGGTACCGCCTGCGGTTTTCAGCTGATGCACAACAATTGTTTCATGTTCTTTCTGCCCGGTGTGCCGTCGGAGATGGAACGTATGCTGCACGACTCCGTGATCCCCTTCCTGGGGGAGCGGGTGACCAGGAAGCGCATCATCCGCTCTGCTCAGCTCAATGTCTTTGGCCCGTGCGAGGCCGAGGTGAATGAACTGCTGGCCGGCATTGCCCGCCCGGACCAGGGCCTGCAGATGGGGATCTGCGTAACTTTTCCCTGGATGCGGATCACGTTCCGGGCCGAGGCGGACAGCGAGGAAGGAGCAGACGCATTGCTCGAGCCGGCTGCCCGGATGGTGCGGGAGCGGTTGCAGGAGTACATCTTTTCCGAGGGAACCGATACCCTGGATGAAGTCCTTGCCGCCCTGTTCCGGGAAAGCGGACTGACCCTGGCATTGGCAGAGTCTTGCAGCGGCGGGATGATTGCCCAGCGGATCACGGATTTGCCCGGCAGTTCCGGATATTTTCTGGAGGGGCAGGTGACCTACAGCAACGATGCCAAGATACGTACTCTGGGCGTAGCGGTCGAACTGCTCGACGAAAAGGGTGCGGTCAGCAGTGAGGTGGCCACGGCCATGGCCAAGGGGGTGCGCAGAGAGTCCGGGAGCGATCTGGGATTGGCTGTTACCGGCATTGCCGGGCCGGATGGCGGCACCGAGGATAAACCGGTGGGAACGGTCTTCATCTCCCTGGCCGCGCCTGACGGCTGCTGGACCAAACGTTTCCAGTTCAGCGGCAGTCGTGGTGAAATCCGCATTATCACCTCATGGACTGCCCTTGACTGGCTGCGGCGGTATCTTCGGCAACGAGCTGCGGCGCGATAGATCGATATATAAAACCTTGCGGGACAATGGACAAATATGGTATTTTACCCACTTTAATCGCTACCAGTCAGGAGATATACAGCCATGTCGGAGAAAAATACCACCCAGGAAAAAAACAAGGCGATTGATCTTGCGCTGAGCCAGATCGAGAAACAGTTCGGCAAGGGCGCCATCATGCGCCTGGGCAATGAAGAGGCTCTTCCGGGTATTGAGGCCATTTCCACCGGCTCGATCTCCCTTGACATGGCCCTGGGGGTGGGTGGTGTGCCGCGTGGCAGGATTGTGGAGATCTACGGTCCCGAGTCCTCCGGCAAGACGACTCTGGCGCTGCACATTGTGGCCGAGGCCATGAAGCAGGGCGGCATAGCGGCATTTGTGGATGCCGAGCATGCCCTGGATATCGGTTATGCCAGAAAGCTTGGCGTCAAGACGGACGACCTCCTGGTGTCACAGCCGGATACCGGCGAACAGGCCCTGGAAATTGCCGAGACCCTTGTCCGCAGCGGCGCCATCGATGTGCTGGTGGTGGACTCTGTTGCGGCCCTGGTCCCCAAGGCCGAGATAGAAGGGGATATGGGCGATTCGCACATGGGCCTGCAGGCCAGGTTGATGTCCCAGGCGCTGCGCAAGCTGACAGGCATCATCTCCAAGTCAAATTGCTGCGTAATCTTCATCAACCAGATCCGCATGAAGATCGGCGTCATGTTCGGCAATCCCGAGACCACGACCGGCGGCAATGCCCTCAAGTTCTATGCCTCGGTACGGATGGATATCCGCAAGATCGCCACCCTCAAGCAAGGCGATGTTGTGATCGGCTCCCGCACCAAGGTCAAGGTTGTCAAAAACAAGGTCGCACCTCCCTTCCGCGAGGTGGAGTTCGATATACTCTATGGTGAAGGTATCTCCCGCACCGGTGATGTGCTCGACCTGGCAGTGGATAAAGGGATCGTTGAGAAGAGTGGCGCCTGGTATTCCTACGGCAAGGAAC
>JBGSQD010000201.1:0-20353 GCA_041738275.1 Geobacterales bacterium | reverse complement strand
GGCTATGCCTTCTGACTTGGGTTTAAAAACTAAGTTGTATCTGTTGTATTATGTTTGTGCGTTTTTGACGGCCCTTTTCCTTGGAACATACTGGCTGGTTCTGCTGATAGCCATTCTTTACTTTATAAACATAATGCGACTTAATTTAGCAGAAAATAAACCGATTTATTTGTTAATTCATATATTCAAGCGGTTCGGGTTGTTTCTGTCCGTTTCGGCTATTGCTATTGGGCTTGCATTAATCCTTCGTAAAATTGCTTTTACCTCCAGCGTTGGCAAGATCGGCCAGACAATCACCCTGATGGCTAGTGATCTTAATTATACCATTTCTCTCTTTTTAGGTGCGATTGGGTTTTATGTCAAAAAGTTCTTTATTCCAATGCCTCTCAATTTTTACATACATGAAATTGATCCCTTATATGACTTCATCGGTATAGCTGTGCTGCTGCTTTCCTTTCTCTTGTTGTCCTCTCGTACGTTACCGGGTATCATGGCAATTATAGGAATATGCCTTGTGTTACCAGCGCTTCCGTTTGCTTTTGGAACTATCGCCTGGACCGCTTATGCTGAACGCTATGTCTATATATCCAGTGCGTTCTGGATTATGAGTCTAAGTCTCTTCTTCGGGAAATATTTCCAGCTGAATAGACGTATTAGACCTTACATTACAGCTGTTACGATACTAATTTGCCTGTTAAGCGCCGTTGTCACATACACACGGAATTCAGTGTGGCAGACCAATGTCGCTCTTATGTCAGATACCGCAGCAAAATCACCAAATGTACGAAAATTGCGTGATATGTACATACATGCACTTCTCGCTGCAGGGCAGGTGGACGAAGCAAAAAAACAATATCGGCTGGCGACAGAAACTCTTCCAGCCGCTCACTATGATGATATGGCCGATATGATGATTGGTAGCCAATTGCTAAAAGAAGAGAAATATAACGAAGCATTGTTTCACTATGAAAAAGCAATCAAGCGTACTCAATTTTCGTCTGAACTGCTACTTGCTGCAACAGTACGTTTACTTAGGAAAATGAAAACATCTGAAAATGAGAACTCTCAGGCATTTTACCGCCTGGATACGTTAGAACAGGAGTATGCACATCATTTATATGGCATGACCAAGGATCCTGCACATCTGATTGAAGCTGGCATGTTGGCAGAAGAACGAGGCTCATTCCTTGAAGCGAATGTTTTTTATGATACTGCGTTACGTAATGCACCGCTGCATGACCGTAGTCGGCTAATAGTGATTGTTAACCGTTTGAAAGAAAAGTTGAAAGATAATTTATGACCCTAAAACAAACAGATTCAGAAAAATATATTGAGCAGGCGTTCAAAGAGATCAACAAACTTGCAGATCGAAACCAATTGGTTAAAGCAACCAAACTTTGTGAAGGCCTTTTTGAATTATACCCTGAGCATCCTCGTGTTTTACATGGAATCGGTTTGCTACGTTATCGTACGGGAGATTTGGAGGATGGTGAGCTAAAACTTCGCAAAGCACTTGACGTAAAGCCTGATTTTGCAGATTGCCATTATAACTATGGGCGTATGTTGGCAAACACATTACGTTTTGATGAAGCTGAAAATGAATTTCGTATTTCGTTATCTCAGGACCCGGATCACTTTAAGGCGCTTACGGCTTTGGCCTCTGTATTAATAAAAAATGATCAATGGGATGCGGCGCTTCTCTGTTGTCAACGGTCATTGGTTCTTAATCCGGATTTTGCTCCTACATATGCTGCTATGGCAAATATTATGCTAACTATGGGCAAGACCACTAAAGCGATTGAATTAAATAGAAAATGTTTGAAAATATCTAAAATTGATTCAGTTCATTCAAGTTTGCTATTTGCCTTAAATGCTGTACCTGCAGTTACTCAAAAGGATATTTATGATGAGTCTCTGAAATGGGGAGAACGATATGCAAAGCCTTTCTATAAAAAGATCCATGGATACCTGAACATCCCAAATCCAGATCGGAAAATTCGTATCGGGTATGTCTCAGGGGATTTCAGACAACATCCAATCGCTAATTTTTTGAAACCGGTTCTAGTTAGTCATGATAAACACAATTTTGAAGTGTATTTATACAACACATGTTCGCTTATTGATAAAATAACTGAAGAGATTGCCGGATATGCAGATAACTATCGCGATGTCTCTGTCATAACGGACGAACAAGCTGCGGTTCTTATTCGCCAAGATTGTATCGATATTCTTGTAGATCTTTCCGGGCATACCGCATTCAACAGGTTGTATCTTTTTGCTATGAAGCTTGCTCCGGTTCAGGTTTCATGGCAGGGATACTTCAATACCACAGGCATAGCTGCTATAGACTATCTGCTAAGTGATCCCGTTACGATACCGTTCGATGAAGAAAGGTATTTTGTTGAAAAAATTATCAAATTGCCAGATTGTAGGTTTTGCTACACCCCACCAGATTTTAGTCCTGATATAGTAACCGCACCAGTACTGAATACGGGACACATAACATTCGGGTCGTTTAACGCTGTTCACAAAATTAACCCTGAGCTTATTGCGTTGTGGTGTCAGGTACTTAACGCCGTGACGCATTCAAGAATGGTGCTGAAGTCAAAGGTGTTCATTGATAATAAAATTGTAGAGGACTTCAGAAGTCAGTTTGCGCTGCATGGAATTACTGCTGATCGTCTTGATTTAAGGTCCAGGTCACCATATGTGGAGATGCTGGCTGAATACGGTGATATTGACATCACTCTCGATACCTTTCCTTTTAACGGTGGTGCGACAACTTGCGAGGCGCTTTGGATGGGGGTACCAGTAATTACTCTGGAAGGCAATACCCCGATTAGTCGTCAGAGTAAATCCTTCATGTACGCAGTTGGTTATCCAGAATGGGTAGCATCGACGCCTGGTGACTTTGTTGCAATTGCTTCAAGATTGGCCGCGGATGTCATTGGAATGCAGCTGGTAAGAGCCTCTTTACGTCAAAAAATGTCGAAATCTTCTCTTTGTGATACGAAGCTGTTCACACAAAATCTTGAAGCCTTATATAGGCAAATATGGCAAAAATGGTGTTATGAACAACCGGACTTTAAGTTCACATCACTCAAAAAATTTACGGTTGATGAGCTGTTCAGCGCTGGTGTCGCCAGCTTGAAAGACAACGATACTCAGCGTGCTGTTCAATTGTTTCGCAAAGTACTTAGCAGAAGACCAGGCCACGCAGAGGCGAGCAACAATCTTGGCGTTTCCTTGAAAAGATCGGGAGAGTATTCGCAATCATTAAAAGCATTCCGCAAAGCAATTCGACATGATCCCATGTGCCTTGACGCATATGTAAACCTTGGTTGCGCTTACCTGGATAAAGGTGATTTTTCAAGGGCGGAAAAAATTTTTCATCTTGGTTTGAGGATAGCGCCTGATAATTGTGATCTACTCGTAAACTTGGGTGTTGTATATCGACTTATGAGCCGTTTGGATAAATCACGTGTTGTATTTGAACAGGTATTGAGAATAGACAAGCAAAACCTTGGAGCACTTAGTCAAATGGCATTGGTTAGAAGTGCCAGTGGAGATATGCCGTCAGCCATTGAATTCCTGCGAACTGCTTTAGAAATCGAACCTGAGAATTCTACGATTATTTCGGCTTTAGTGGCATTACTCCTGTATATGGAGAATACTCAACAAGAGGAAGTCTATCTGTTGAGCCGAAAATTCGGAAATGCTCTCGACTTGGTTTCACCATCAAAAAACAATTTTTCCTCATGCAGAGTAGATTGTGAACAGTTGCGGATTGGCTTCGTTTCAGCTGACTTTAAGAATCATCCGGTAGGCATGTTGCTGGTGTCATTGTTTAAAGAGTATAATACTTCACGTCTTTCTTTTTATTGCTACAACAATGGGTCCAAATCTGACAATCTCACTAACTGGTTCCAATCGGTTTCGTGTGGTTGGCATGACATATTCGGTATGGAAGACGATGCTGTCTCTACACTGATACGCAATGACGGTATTGATATTCTAGTTGACCTTTCGGGACATACAAGCTGGCATCGTCTCTCTTTGTTTAATAAGCGCCAGGCACCAGTCCAGGTGACATGGATGGGTTACAGCCATACAACCGGACTTTCAACAATGGATTATATCATTGCGGATAATTATTTCATCTATCCTAAAGATGAACAATGGTTCACCGAACGTGTGGCGTACTTGCCCCATAACCGTTTCTGTTTTACTCCGCCGCCACCATATCCTGAAGTTACGGAACTTCCATATGAAGACAATGGCTATATTACATTTGGCAGTTTCAATAATATTGCAAAGTTTTCCGAACAGGTTGTTGCTGTGTGGGCGCGTATACTGCACGAAGTTCCGAATTCTCGTCTGATTTTAAAGTATAAAGCGTTCAATGACGTTACTGTACGCAAAAATATTTGTAACAGGTTCAGACTTTACGGGATTTCATCTCGAAGATTAGATCTGAGAACAGCATCCAATATGTATTTTATGATGGCTGAATACGGGGATATTGATATTGCTCTTGATCCTTTTCCTTTTACTGGAGGCATGACGAGTCTGCTCTCCCTCTGGATGGGGGTGCCTGTGATTACGTTGTCGGGTGAATTGCCGATCAGTCGACAAACTAAATCATTCCTCACACCGGTTGGCCTGTCCGATTTGGCTGTTGAGAATTATGACGAATACATTGCTTGTGCTGTTGCTCTTGCAAAAGATACGGTTCGTTTAAAAGGAATCAGGGGAAACTTGCGTGAAACGATGTCAGAATCTTCTTTATGCGATGCGAAAGAATTTGCACAATCAATAGAGAACCTTTTCTTTAAATTATGGCATGATACTTGTTCTGATAAAGAGGTGTGACTGCGATGAACATTAAGAATATAGATGTTAAAAAGGTACTTAATGTTGGTGGTAATAATAAAGAAATACCTCTTCCAGCCTGTTTTGATGGGTGGCAGCATGATTTACTTGATATTGATCCTACCGGAAATCCTGATATCTTATGCGATGCCCGTGAACTTTGGACTCTACCACCTCGACAATATGACGCCATCTATTGCTCGCATAACCTGGAGCATTATTTTGCGCATGAAGTAACTAAAGTTTTAAAAGGTTTTCGTCTCTTGTTAAAGCAGGATGGTTTTGCGTATATAATAGTGCCAGATCTTCATGAAGTTATGAAAATAGTTATTGAAAACAATATGGATTTAGAAGATGAGTTATATATGTCTCCTTCTGGTCCGATATCCCCTCTTGATGTCTTCTATGGTTATCGAAAAGAAATTGAAATGAGTAGCGTTGATTTTTATGCTCACAAAACTGGTTTTAGTCCGGTTTCGTTATCTAACGTACTTAAAGAAAACGGCTTTCCCGTGGTCTATATTTCGTTTAATAGAGAATACATTGAGATCAGGGCACTTGCTTTTAAATGCAAGCCTCCTGATAATTTCGAGTTGTTTGGACTTGAATTAATGTAATGTGTGAAAAATTAAATAAGTGGAGTCAACATGGGGTCAAACTGGACTCAACCAGATTTTGAATCACTGCTATATACGATCGATTTAGAGCTTTCGGGGCATTGTAATGCTCATTGTGTATTTTGCCCGCGTGACAAAATGTCTCGTGAAAAAAGTTTTTTATCCTTGGAAAAATTTGAAATTTTGCTGCGGGAAATTTCAATTATTCGTCCGGATGGTCCTAAAGCGATTTTATTCTGTGGATTTGGTGAACCGCTTCTGAACGAAAACCTCTGCGAGTTCGCAGATAGAATCAACGAGGTTCTATCTGATACCCTTGTTGTAGTTGTATCAAATGCTAGTGCGCTTAATAAAGAAACATGTGATGCAATTTTGACTGGTAATATTTTCACCTTTTCTTGTTCGATGTATTCCATAAACAAAGAAAAATATGAAGCAAACATGTTGGGACTAAATTTTGATTCTGTGATTCGTTGGATGACATATTTGGCAGAAAGGCATACGGATACTGGTCTACAGATTTCTATGACATATGTAAAGGCCATACAAACTGATCGCGAGATAGAAGAATATTATAAGTATTGGAACCGGTTAGGGGTACAGGTGGGAGAATTAAAGCAGCATAATCGCGGCGGCTTTCTTAACTGCTCTGGAAGCTTGAAAAACAGAGAGCGTAAACGTTGTTCAGTATTTAATACTAGATTGTTTATTGCAGCTAATGGAGATGTGTTGGCATGTTGTCAGGACTTAGATGGTCAGTCAAAACTAGGTACTATTGGCATTGATTCACTTCATTCTATACTTGTTAAAAAAATGATCATGATTAAAAACGAAAAACTATTTCCCATGTGTGCAAAATGTAATGATGCAAGTGCACTTGAATGATTTAAGAGAAATCTAACACCTAAATTTCTTGAATATGACAGTATATATTGATGGCTCAGGAGCAATGAATGTTGAATATTATATCGATCACTCTAAAAGGAATTTTTCGTGACCGCATTTTCCAAGGGATAATGGCGCTGGCAGCACTTTTTCTTTTTGTCCCATCAGCAGCTTCTCTATCCATGCGGCAGGTAACGGAATTATCTATTACCTTTTCACTTTCCATCATCTCATTTATCCTGATGCTTTTAGCAGTGTTTCTGGGGGCAACCTCCATCTGGAAGGATATCGAACGTCGATATACCTTTAGTGTCTTAAGCCTTCCACTAAGTCGCACGATCTACCTCGTAGGGCGTTTCTTCGGTATTGCTCTATTCCTCCTGCTCACAGCAGTATTTCTGGGAGCGGTGTCCATGCTTGTTATCAAGGTGTCTTCAGCCATCTATCCTCCATCTAGACCTCTATTGTGGAGTACATTTGTTGTTACAATAATCTTTGATGCTCTCAAATACATTATTGTAGTGGCTGTTGCCATGCTGCTGGCTACTGTCAGCACATCATTTTTTCTGCCAATTTTCGGTGCTGTTAGCGCTTTTTTGGCTGGTACCATTACGCAGCAGGTTTACGATTATCTTCAGACACAAACAGCTCAGAAAACTGTATCAGCTGCAGTCAGGATTGCTGCGCAAATATTATATTATTTGCTGCCAAACCTAAGCAGTTTTGACCTTAAGGTAAATGCAATTTATGCAATCCCTCTGATTCCGTCAGGACTATTGTTGACGTTTCTTTATTTTATTATTTACACAGGGATCTTGCTTATGATAGGCGCCATGCTCTTTGAGCGGAGAGAAATGAAATGAGTGCAATTCTGAGACCTTTTCTTGTCTTACTGGTCTTCATAATTGGGTATGGGGTTGTGCTTGGGCCTTTTACTGCGTATATGAAGCATAAACCGGTTGAAGAAAAACTAGGGTATGTACCAAGCGCAAATATGCTCCAGTATATTAGTGCGGATCATAAGGAGTTTGTCGGTGCCGCACTGCTCATGAAAGTATTGATGTATTTCGGTGGACTAATGGAAAAGCAGGCTACAAACGTGGTTGCGGAGACGCCAGATTATCGCGGAATGTCAAATATCATTCATAGTGCATTGAAGCTCGATCCATACAATATGGATGGCTATTATTTTGCACAGTCGTTTTTGGTGTGGGAGGTTAAACAGTATGATATTGCCAACAAGCTTCTTGATTATGGTATGAAGTACCGTACCTGGGATTGGTATTTGCCTTTTTTTGCCGGTTTTAATCATGCATATTTTCTGAAAGATTACAAAAAGGCTGCAGAATATTATAAACGCGCTGGCGAATTGAGCGGTGAAGTTTTATATTTTAGCTTGGCGGGGCGTTATATGCAGGAATCCGGGCAGACCGATCTAGCCATAGCTTATCTCTCTATGCTGGAAAAAGGTGAGAAGAACCAAGCAGTAAAAAAGAGCTACCAAATACGACTCATGGCATTTAAGGAGGTACGCCGCATTGAGATGGCACGTGATCGTTATATAGGGGCAGAAGGGCGGTTGCCGGCAACACTTGATAAATTACTGCAGGGAAGTTACCTTGTTCCAGCACCGGTTGATCCCTACGGCGGGAAGTTTTACCTTGAGCCTGACGGCAAGGTGTCTACAACCAGCAAATTTGCCTTTGCCGGCGTAAAAACAGAAAGCAAACAAAAGGCGGGGGAGTCACAATGAATGCAGCTTAGACAAAGGGAAGACCTTAAGTTGCAGGATTGCATCATTTTTAATCTACTGGCGATTCTTATTACTGCGTATTTCCCGTGAATAAGTTTCCCATTGACGATTTGGTTGCATCATTATATGCTTGCATAGTGATGTCATTTATTGCAACTGGGGCTTGTGATGAAACAACTGCTTATTGACACAAATGTTTATGTCGCTTTTAAACGCAATGAATCCAAAGTTGTTGAATTGTTGCGTCAAGCCGAAAGCATAGCCGTAAATACTGTAGTACTTGGTGAGTTGCTTGCCGGTTTTAGGGGTGGTCTTCGAGAAACGGCAAATCGTAAGGAGCTTGATTTGTTTCTTGATTCACCCCGCGTTGATCTGTTTGTACTCGACGAATCAAGCGCTGATTTTTTTGCTTTGGTGTTCAATAATCTTAAGCAGATTGGAAAACCGGTTCCGACCAACGACATCTGGATTGCAGCTTCGGCAATGCAGCACGGGCGTACCCTCGCAACCTTGGATAGTCACTTCTCATACATTGCCGGGCTTTCTCTTCACCCTGCTCTGGAAAGGATACAGCCATGACAACCATGACATTACGCGGCATTGATGAACCTCTGGCTCAAACCCTGAAAGAACTGGCTCGTAATCAGGGAGTCAGTCTTAATACATTGGCTCTTCGCCTGATTCGTGAGGCAACAGGTGTTGACAAGCGGAAAAGAACTCTGGTGCATCATGATCTCGACACGCTTGCCGGTACGTGGAGCAAAGAAGATGAAGTAGCATTCCAGACTGCTACAAGTTCACTTGAGACTATTGATGAAGAAATGTGGAACCCATCTTTGTCGCCTGCTAATCCAGCGGAACTCATTCGGGAGGATCGGGAACGATGATTACGATACTTGATGCCAGTGCTGCGGCTTGATAAACGTCTGGCAGAACTCGCAACGAAACTGCAAATTAGAATTGGACAATGATAACTCTGGAGCTTTGATGTATGAATGCCATTGAAATAACAGGTCTCTGCAAGCAGTTTAAGGGCAAGAAGATGACCAGGGTTGATGCCCTGAAAAACCTTGATCTTCAGATTGAGGCCGGTGAGGTTTTCGGCTTCCTTGGCCCGAATGGCGCTGGTAAAAGCACGACTATCAAGCTTGTTATGGGTCTGTTGAAGCCAACCTCCGGCAAGGCAAGCATCATGGGCATGGATTCAACACGGACTGATTCCCGTCGCCAGGTCGGTTTTCTGCCGGAAAATCCTGCCTTCTACGATTATCTGAGTGCCGAGGAGTATGTGGCGTTTGTCGGTTCACAATTCAGGATGGATGCAGCACTGTTGAAACGACGTTCCGATGAGGTGTTGAAACGGCTGGACCTGTGGGATGCACGTAAAAGGCCGATGCGGGGCTACAGTAAAGGCATGGTACAGCGGGTGGGCTTGGCCCAGGCGCTTGTCCACGATCCGGAAGTTTATATCCTGGATGAGCCGATGAGCGGACTGGACCCGATTGGCCGGTCGCTGGTGAAAGACATCATCCTTGACCTGAAAAAACGTGGTAAATGTGTTTTCTTCAGTACCCACATTACCGATGATGTTGAAAAGATCTGTGATCGGGTAGGAGTAATAGTAAATGGAAAGCTTGAAGCGTTGGACAGCGTTGTGAATATTTTGCAAAGTGGCATCGAGGGATATGCCGTACAAATTCGAGCTACGCAAGGGAATCATGATTCTCTAAAGGATTTTAGAACTTTGAATTGCAGCGATATATTTATCGAATACGATGTACCGTTGGCGCGGTTCAATGGATTTTGCGGTTTAGTAGGGCAAAATGGGTTGGAAATCATGATGATTGAGACACAGCGCAAGGATCTGGAAGCATTTTTTCTGGAGATCGTGGAAAGTAAAAATGAATGATGTTATGGCACTTGATGCAGTACACGAAGGAAATTGTCTTCGTGAACAAGGAAACCTTGAAGCGGCCCTACAATGTTTTAAAATGGCAATGTCACTTGATGCAGAATGTGCTGAAGCATATAATTATTCTGCTGTAGTCTATTTTTTAAAAGGAATGCTTGCCGAGGCAGAAGCTTGTTATGGTCGTGCTCTTGAACTGCGTTCAGACTACGCGGAAGCCTTAAGCAATATGGCGAACCTCCTTAATGTGCAGGGTAAAATTTCAGAATCGTATAATTATTATTCAAGGGCCTTGGAAATTAGGCCTGATCTTGTTCATGCCCGCTCAAACTTCCTTCTGTCCATGAATTACAATCCAGATGTAACCCAGGAAGAAATCTATTTGCAAAGCCTAAAATGGGAACAGTGTCATTTGGGTCGACTGAAAGCGATGACACGTAAGACCTCAAAGTGTTTAAACCGTCCTGGTAAATTGAGGATTGGATATGTATCACCTGATTTTAGAACCCATTCAGTATCCTATTTTATTGAACCACTTTTACGAGCGCATGACAGGAATAAATATGAAATATTTTGTTACTCTGATGTGACGTGTCCTGATAATGTTACATGTAGGCTTAAGGCAATTTGCACTGAATGGCGAGATATAGCTCGTATGACAGATTATGAGGTTATTAGTCAGATTATTGATGACGAAATTCAAATACTAATCGATATGACAGGACATACGGGGAAAAATCGTTTAAGTGTGTTTATGGCAAAGCCGGCTCCGGTTCAGGTCAGCTGGCTGGGATACCCAAATACCACTGGACTTTCTTCCATGGATTACCGTTTGAGCGACAAAATTGCAGACCCGGAAGGTGAGAGCGACCGTTGGTATACAGAACGTATTGTACGGTTGAAACATGGGTTTCTTTGTTATGCCCCCCCGATTGATGCACCACCTGTGGTTAATCGTCCGTTTTATAAGAATGGCTTCATAACATTTGGTTCATTCAACAGTCTGCCGAAACTTTCTCCACTTCTTATTTCCGTCTGGTCACAAATTTTGATAAAGGTCGAAAACTCATCATTATTGTTGAAAAGCCGTTTTTTTACGGACACATCTTTGCGTGAAAATTATCTTAACCAGTTTTCACTCCATGGAATTAAAAGGGATAGAATAAAGTTATTGTCAGCAGAACCAGATACAAAGCGTCATCTTGAGAAATATTCAGAAATGGATATAGCACTTGATACATTTCCGTACAATGGCACTACAACTACGTGTGAGGCGCTCTGGATGGGAGTGCCAGTGGTGACTATTTGTGGTAATCGTCACGCTGGAAGGGTAGGAGCGAGTATTCTCCATCGAGTAGGATTGAATGCTTTGATTGCTAATGATATAGATGCATATGTAGATATAGCCATATCGCTTGCTAACGATCATAAATATTTTAGTAAATTGAGTCGTAATATGAGATGGAGGGTCCTGAAATCACCTTTATGTGATTCAGGGAGATTTGCATACGCGGTTGAAAAGGAATTTACAGATATGTGGTCTTTCTTGAAACGAAATAACATATCCGTGTAATTCATCTGAAAGTGAATAAATCCACTAAGGCTTCGGGGAATGTATTCAAGAATGTGCCAATATGTTGAAATATGCTTATTTATAATCATACCAACTGTCCCATCTTTTGTGCTGTCTCCGCCATATTACAAGCTAAACTTATTGTAAGACTTTTCGATGAATTCTCTCCCTCCACAAGGTGCATCACTACCATATTTAATCAAGACCGCAATCCAGCATCAGAATGACGGACATTTTTTAGAAGCTGAGTCTGTATATAAAAAAATTATTACAATTAAATCTGACTCTGCTGAGATATATAAAAACTTGGGTAATACATTACTCTGCCTTGAACGATTCGAGGAGGCAGAGCGAGCATACCGCCAAGCATTAGCCATCAATCCAGAATATCCGGAAGCGTATAATAACCTCGGAAATGTTCTACGTCTTGTTAAGCGATTGGAAGAGGCGGAAATTGCATTTCTCAAGTCTTTAGCGTTAATGCCTGATAGTGCTGATATCCATAGTAACTTTGGAAACGTCCTTATGGATTTTGGAAGAATTGAGGAAGCTGAACAAGAATTTCGTAAAGCAATTGTGCACAATCCGGATTATGTATTGGCATATAACAACCGTGGCAATGCGCTTAGGCTTCTTGGGCGTCTGGAAGCGTCTGAAAAAAGTTATCGACAGGCAATAGCCCTTAAGCCTGATTATGCTGATGCCTTCTGCGGTCTTGGCAATGTCCTTCAAGAGAAAAGTTGCTTAGAGGATGCAGTAAATTCCTTCCGACAGGCAATAGCACTAAAACCTGACTACTCCGAGGTATATAGCAACCTCGGTAATGTTCTCTTCTGCTTGGGACGTTATTTTGAAGCGGAACAAGCCCATCGCGATTCTATTAAATTGAAACCTAACAATGCCGAGGCATATAGCAATCTTGGTTTTGTTCTCCAAAATCAAGGACGCTTGGAGGAAGCCGAACAAGCTTATCTTCACGCAATTGATATAAAACCGGACTATGCGACAGCTCAATATAACCTTTCTCTTTTATATCTTTTGCAAGGTAAATTCGAGAAAGGTCTTAAACTTCATGAACAAAGATTTTGTATCCGAAGTGGAATTATTTTTGATAAGGCAAATAATCAATTAATGCTGCAGTTGCAAGATTACAAACGATGGGAAGGTGAACCTCTAAACGGTTTGTCGTTATTAGTTACAACAGAACAAGGCGCAGGTGATAACTTGATGATGATGAGATATCTAACCTTGTGTAAACAACGAGGTCTCAAACGTCTTGTTATATATTGTGAACATAATTTGAAACGTGTGTTTCAGACTATTACTGCGGTTGATGAGGTTGTCTCTGTGAATGAATCGGTGTCAATTGACCGAGTTGACTTCTATTGTTCCATGATGAGTCTGCCTTATATCTTTCAGACACGTTTAGAAACCATACCTTACAGTGTCCCCTATTTATTTATTCCTGATAATTTGAATAAAAGAAAGATACTGAAAAACGTTCAAGGTACAAAAGTTGGTTTGGTATGGGCTGGCAATAAGTTGAATAAAAATAATCTTACTCGCAGCATACTGTTAAGACAATTTTCTCATTTACTTAAAATAGATGGCGTTAAACTGATAAGTCTACAAAAAGGTGAAGATGCATCTCAATTGAAAGATCTTGGATGGGATATTCTGGATGGTGTGGAAACATGTGAGGATCTTCTGGATACCGCAACATTAATTAATCAACTTGACTTAGTGATCAGTGTAGATACATCCGTTGCTCATCTTGCCGGAGCATTAGGAATGCCTGTTTGGCTATTGAATCGATATGAAAGTGAGTGGCGCTGGCTACTCCATCGGGAAGATTCGCCGTGGTATCCTTCGATGAGAATTTTCAGGCAGAAGGAGAGGGGGAACTGGGACGCTGTGATCCGTCTGGTTGCCGATGAACTAAAGAAAATATCAATTAATAATCGCAAGCTAATATAATGTCTTGTTCTACATCTGGTAGAGCTGCTTTAATCATCGTGTGCTTGTTTAATTTCGGAATTATCTCCAATAAAAAGTCTATCGACCCCAACCTTAATGGTAGAAGCACAGTCTGGCGATGTACTTATATTACATTTATTTTAACTGTATAGGCTTAACCGAGAAATTGGTGTATGGTTCCCTTCTTTGATACTGTTCCCACATAGTGAAATAGGCAGATTCAATGTGACAGCAAAAGCGATTAGTGTCAAACAGCGGATGAGTTTTACGATTTAGGGCCAACTTGAGTCTTAATTCAGAAAGCATTTCTGGTGTAGTAGCCAGCTTTAGAGCCAAATTCTCATATTCTTGAAGAGTATGAGTAATCAGTTCCGGAAGACCAATAGCATTCAGCAAGCTACCTGCCACGCGCCCTGCAAAAGCATTACCCATACAAGTGATTACAGGTAATCCAGCCCACAGTGCATCACTTGCTGTAGTATGGGCATTATAAGGAAGTGTATCCAAAAATAAATCTGCAAGCCGGTGGCGCGCTAGATGATCTTCAAGGTTTATTCGTGAAGCGAACACTAAACGTTCAGGTGCTATGCCCCTCTGCTCAGCCTCAAACCGAAGATTGCGCGATGCAGCAGGATTACATTCCAAAAGCCATAATACACTACCTTCCACCTTACTTAACAACCGCATCCAGATATCAAAAACGTTAGGTGATATCTTATAGTTATTGTTAAAACAGCAGAAGACAAAACCTTTCTCAGGAAGTTTGACTTCAGCATGCGTCGGCGTGTTTTTTGCTATGCTACGCTTGGAATCATTGACCTGATATGTGTCCGGCAGATATACGATATTCTCTGTATAGTAAGATTGGTGGTCTTCTGGTATTACATGCATATCGGCGATTATATAATCAATGAAGTTAGCCCCCATTGTACCAGGATAACCTAAGTAATTAACTTGAATGGGGGCTGGACGGTGTGCCAATATTCTAGGACGAGAATTTTGAGTAAATCCTCCTAAATCAATGACAATATCTACTTTTAAATGTGACAGTAATTGTGCAACTTCAAAATCACTCTTAGTGCTAACATCTATGAATTGATGAAAAGAGCACTGTAGTCGTTGACGAATATCACTCTTATCATCAACGCCAAAAGAAATAGCTGTTATTTCAAAGCGCTCTTTATCGTGTGCTTCAAACAATCCTGTTATAAGATATGCAACAGCATGATTATTGAAGTCTGGTGATAAATATGCCAGATGAATCTTTTTATGTTGATAGATCTGACCTGTCCATATAGGTGATTGTGAGACGGAAAATTTGTTTGCAACGTGAATGCGAGTACAGTGCAGTTGCTGTAAAGCAGTTTGTGAGACAGATAAGAAGAAAAAAGGTGAGTCTATTATTTTACCATTATTTGTTTGGGTAACAATTTTATTAGTGTAAAACGAATAGTTAGACCAATCACAGTTTTGAAGTTTTGAGTTAAACATAGCGCCAAGCGCATAATCGTAATCAGGGGCAACTTCTAATAAAGTTGCAAATACATAAACAGCGTCTTCATCTCGATTCAGCACCGATAATAAACAGCCAAGATTGTAAAGCGCGTCGGCGAAGTTGGGCTTAAGTTGTATTGCGCGTTCATAGCTTGCTATAGATTCATTTAGCCGACGTAGGCCTCTTAACGCATTACCCTGATTGTAATATGCTTCGGAATAGTAAGGTCTAAATTCCAAAGCGCGATTATAATTGTCAAGTGCATCTTCAAATTGATTCATCTCTTCTAACGTTGCGCCACGGCTTACAAGTGCTTCAACAAAGTCTGGTTTGATTTGTAATGCATTATCATAACAGCAGAGTGCTTCTTTATAACGGTTCAAGTCTCCTAAAGCATTACCAAGATTATTATGTGCTTCTGCTAGAGTTGGGTTTAATTCGATTACTTTGCGGATCAATTCTACAGCGGGTAGTGTGTGCCCCTTCTGAAGTGCTACGACACCCCTCAGATGTAGTGCATCAATATTTGTTGGCTGAGTATGCAGAATCTCGCTGCATAATACTTCGACCTGATCAAGTTCTCCTTGTTGAAACAAAGTAATCACGTGTTGAATTTTGAAAGCAATGTCTATGGATGTAAGTGCCATTGACTTCCTTTGGCTATTGGAAAATCCAAGTCTTTTTCGTAGGAATTCGGCGAAAAATAGGCATAAGATAATTAGAATAAATGCCCATTCTTTATCTTTCAATCCTCGGAAACAGTGCTTCTGCCTTGATAATTATCGTTCCCGCCTGCAGACCTCCCCAGGCAAGACCTTCCTGATCAATTTCGTTGTTCCATCCCAATGAACATAACGCCTTTTCCGCCGTAGCGGGCATGAAGGCCGACAGGATGCAGTGCACGATCCGTTGCGACTCCAGCAGGCAGTACATGACCGTGGCCAGTCGCTCCTTATTGCCTGGATCCTTGGCCAAGGTCCATGGGGCGGTGTCGTCGATGTATTTATTGCCGGCCGATACCACCTCCCAGATAGCCTGCAGCGCCTTGCTGAAGGCCAGGTCGTCCATACACGATGCTACATTTGAGACCATATCCTCGGTTTTCTTCTTCAGGGCCAGATCGATTTCCAACAGTTCGCCCGCTGCCGGCAGTACCCCATCGAAATACTTGACCGCCATGGCAGTTGAACGGCTGAGCAGGTTGCCCAGATCATTAGCCAGATCGAAATTGAGACGCTGGATAAGTGCCGCGTGGGAAAAGTCGCCATCCAGACCGAATGGAACCTCGCGCAGCAGGAAGTACCTGACAACGTCAACGCCGTATTTATCGATCAGCATGTTGGGTTCGACGACAGTTTGCAGGCTCTTGCTCATCTTCTGCCCCTCCACGGTCCACCAGCCGTGGGCAAAAACCTTCTCCGGCAATGGTAATCCGGCAGCCATGAGGAAGGTGGGCCAGTAGACGGTATGGAAGCGCAGGATGTCCTTGCCGATCAGATGAACACTGGCCGGCCAGAAACGCTGATATTCCGGGGTTGCATCGGGGTAGCCCAGGGCGCTGATGTAGTTGGTCAGGGCGTCAAACCAGACGTAGATGACATGCTTATCGTTGCCAGGCACCGGAATGCCCCAGGAAAAGGTGGTGCGGGATACGGACAGGTCGCGCAGTCCCTCTTTCACAAAGGATATGATCTCATTGCGTTTGCTCTTGGGCTGGATAAAATCAGGATGCGCCTCGATATGGTCCAGCAGCGCCTGCTGAAACTTGCTCATACGGAAGAAATAAGACTCCTCCTTTAGTTTTTCCACCGGGCGGTTACAGTCGGGACAGCGATTCTCGATTAATTGCGTTTCCGGCCAGAAGGTTTCGCAAGGGGTGCAGTACCAATCTTCGTATTCGCCAAGATAGATGTCACCCTTATCAAGGATGTTTTTGAAGATATTGGCAACACCTTTTTTGTGGCGTTCCTGGGTGGTGCGGATAAAGTCGGTGTGGGAAATTCCGAGACGTTCCCAGAGAGCCTGAAAGCGCTTTACCACCCTGTCGGCAAGTTCCAGCGGTGTTTCGCCGGCGGTGGTGGCTGCTTTTTCCACCTTTTGTCCATGCTCGTCACTGCCGGTCAGGAAGTAGACCTCATGGCCCATCAATCTTTTGTAACGGGCCAGTACGTCACCAGCCACGGTGGTATAGGCATGACCGATATGAGGCACATCGTTGACATAATATATGGGGGTGGTTACGTAGAATGCAGGTTTCATGGTTACGCTCCTGTTGCCGGTGGCGTGTTGTTGTTTGAACCGCCATCCTGATTTTTACGATGCCCGTGTTTGCGGAAGCGGTTTTTCTTGCGTCCTTGACGGGGCTGGCCATCGGTTGGGGTGGGGGTAACCTCACCCTCCGCAACAGGCGCAGCGATTGCCGGTTCCTTCTGTTGGGATGTCTCAGCCGGCTTTCGCTCCTGACGTGACGCTCGCCGCTCGCGAGCGTTCTGGGTGGTACGCTCGGCAACGGGAGGCGCCTCGGCCCGTTGTGCTGCTGCCTCAGCAGCAGACACCTCACCAACAATCTCCAATTTTTTGACCACGACGAGCTTGCCGTCGTCCAGCTTCAGGGTGATGTTGCCGGTCAGGATATTAAGCTTGTCGACAACACCGGTAACCGAATCTGTACGCACCCGTTTTCCGCATTTGGGAAAGGTTTTGCGTAAAGAGCAGTAGGTCTCATATTCATAATCCAGGCAGCAAAGCAGACGACCGCACTGGCCGGAAATCTTGTTAGGATTGAGGGCCAGATTCTGCTCTTTGGCCATCTTGACCGATACCGGCTGAAATTCGCGCAGGAACGAGCAACAGCACAATTCCCGTCCGCAGATGCCGATTCCGCCTACCATCTTGGACTCATCACGGACACCGATCTGCCGCATCTCGATGCGGGTATGGAAAGAGTGCGCCAGATCCTTGACCAGATCGCGGAAATCCACCCGGCCATCGGCGGTGAAGAAAAAGATTGCCTTGCTGCCGTCGAAGAGGTATTCCACGCGCACCAGCTTCATCTGCATACCACGCTCGATTATGCGTTTGATGCAAAAATCGTGGGCCTCTTTTTCCTTGCGGGCATTCTTTTCAAGCGTGACAAGGTCTTCCGGGGTGGCCTTGCGCCGGATCGTGGCAAGGCCTGTAGTGGTCTCGGTTGCATCGCGCTCAACCGGGGCCTTGACAACAGAGCCAATGCCGAGTCCGCGTTCGGTCTCCACGATGACCTTGTCACCAGGTGCTATATCCAGATCGCCGGCATTAAAGTCGTATAGCTTGCCGGCTGTGATGAATTGTATGACTACTATGCGTGGCAAAGAAATCCTCCTTGATGGTTCAATTGTTTCATGCTGCGCTGCGCGCCATCTTGATAAAGAGATGGTCAAGGGCGAGTTTTACATTGGCATTACGCTGGACCGCGCGCCGGGTCTCCAGGACATCTCCGGTCAATTGCAGTACCCGATCCAGATTCAATCCCGTGGAGAGGGTCTCAAGGGACGGGCGGATGGCGGTATTGATGATGTCATTGCTCCCCGCAGAAAGGTGAATCATGTCTCTGGTAAAGGAAAGCAGCAGGTCCAGGGTCTCCAGGGCATTGTCCCGATTGCCGCCCAATTCCTCCGCTGCATCGAAGACAGAGGCAATACGATCAATATTCAGGTTCGACAGGTGTTTCAGCAGCAGTTCGCGCCGCTCTGTCAGTGATTCATTGTCCAGTTCCTGCGCCCGCTGCATGCTCCCGCCGGCCATTTGGGCCAATGTTGCTGCGGATGCTGCATCCATCCCGCTTTGTTCCAATAGTTGCCTGACGTGTTCAGGGGGGAGCGGCGCAAAACGGACCAGCTGACAGCGGGAGCGGATGGTCGGCAGCAGCATGTCGGCATTTTCTGTCAGCAGGATGATAATAGCATTACCCGGCGGCTCTTCCAGGGTTTTGAGCAAAGAGTTGGCGGCGTTCACGCTCATACGCTCGGCCGGTTCCAGTATGCAGGCCTTGCGCGGTGCTTCGTAAGGCCGCAGCGCCAATTCCCGCTGCATTTCACGCAGCTGATCAATACTGATGTCACGTTTGTCGGGAAGCGGCTCTATGCGATGTATATCGGCGTGATTGCCGCTCATGACCTTGCGGCAGCTGGGACAGGTTCCACAGGAGTCATCTGTCCCGGATTCGCAGAAGAGGGTCTGAATCAGCGCCAGGGCGGTTTTCCTCCGGCCACAGCCGGGTGATCCCTCAAACAGATAGGAGTGTGAGGTTTTTCCTGAGCGAACAGCCCGCCTGAAAACCTCCACGATGCGTTCATGCCCCAAAATATCAGCAAATGCCACGATTATCGTCCTTGAGGCGCAACTGAACCTGTTCTGCAATTACAGCAAAGATTTCGTCGATGGTACCGCTTCCTTCAATTTTGAGGAATCGCTGCGGCTCTTGCATGGCCATGCCGAGATAGCCGTCCCGGACCCGGCGATGGAACTCCAGCGCTTCAAGTTCGAAACGTTCCTCACGGGGGCCGGAGGCCGCCTCGATACGTTGTCTGGCCCTCATCAGGCCGATATCAGGATCGCAGTCGATCAAGACCGTCAGGTCAGGACGCACGGACTGGCAAGCCAGGATATTAAGGGTTTGGATCGTGCCCGGTTCAATGCCCCGGCCAAAACTCTGATAAGCGATGGTTGCATCGGTAAAACGGTCGCAAAGCACTATGCAGCCGGATTCCAGTGCCGGCTTGATAACCTCGGCCACATGTTGAGCACGGGCTGCGGCATACAGGAACAGTTCGGTCAGGGGACGCATGCTGTGATTGTCGGCATCCAGCAGAATAGAACGGATCTTGTCGGAGATCGGGCATCCCCCCGGTTCCCGCGTCATCACGACCTGGTACCCGAGTACTTCGAGGTGCGAGGCCAACAGCTTGATCTGCGTTGTCTTGCCGCTCCCCTCAATGCCTTCAAAGGTTATGAAATTGCCCACACACATCTCCATGGCTTTGTTAAATGATTGATTATAGGCAAGCAACCCTGAATTGGCAACTGAATTTAGCTTGTAATAACTGTTTGCAAATTGAATCTTGCATTATCAGGTTACTTTCTGTTGCTAATTCCGGTTGGCGTGACTATAGTTTTGTTTTCAGGAGGGCTGGGCGTGGGGATCGATTTTGATAAGCTTGAGCAGCTGTTGGATTACAGTTTTACGGAGCAAGGGCTGGCCCTGAGGGCCCTGACGCACCCCTCGTTTGAGCAT
>JBGSQD010000200.1:0-7340 GCA_041738275.1 Geobacterales bacterium | reverse complement strand
GTGGGTATATCTGTGGCGCTTCCAACGCCGCTTACCAGCACGTCTTGGGGCTTGGCGGTCAGGATGACCGCCGCCATGCCATCGGACATGGGACAAAAGTCGTGGTAGTGCAGAGGATACCAGTAACGGTAGTTTTTGCCGCTTGCGATCTGGCGGTAATAGTCCTCTACTTCAATGGTAAAATTTAAATGGGCATCAGGGTTCAGGGCTGCCAATCGCTGGCTGCGCTGGGTCAATAGCGCTGAATACGCCGTCCATTCCTCGACGGTAAGCCCCAGCCTTTCCATGAGCGCTCGTGCAACCATGGCACCGCAGGCCGGCATGGTCAAGCCGAATTCAGATTCGTCACGGTCAATCACTCCGGCTATGATGCGGGTTGACTCCGCAGTCGAAGCATCACTAATCTTCTGGATTCCGATAGCCAGGACATTCTCGTAGCGCCCCGAGGCCACTTCCAGATAAGCGTTTTCAAAGGCTGAAGCCCCAGAGGATGAGGCTGTGTCAATCAAAACCGACTTGGCGCCGGATATGCCCAAAATACCGGCAATTTTAGCCGCGGTGTTGTCCACCCCGGAAAATGCCGCGGGATTCTGGCTCCCCACAACAACCGCCTCGATATCGCGCCGCCTTACCTGCCCATCACTAAAGACTTCGCCACAACGTTCGGCCATTTCAAGAAAAGAAAGATTCTCCTTATCCTTTCCGTTATAGCGACCAACCGGCGCCATCCAGGAAGATGCCAAGTACACCGGACGAGGACAAAATGTCGTATTCATGACAAACTCCTAACCCTGTCAAACAGGATAAGCAATCACTTCCAATTTACTAAAAAAGGCGTCCAATCTGCAGACGCCTTAATCGAACCATATAATCGTCAATGCACCTTACTACTTGCGCAGGACTTTGATAACCGCTGAAAAATCTTCCTCTCCCCATCCAGCTTTAACCCCCTCTTCATACACCTTGTATGCCGCCTCGGCAGCCGGAAGGTGAAGGCCGACCAGTCGTGCCGCGTTCATGACCATATGCAGTTGCTCATGGACATACTTGAGTGCCAGGCTGCGGGAGAAATCCCCCCTTGCCATGGCACGCCCCTTAAGGTGGAAAAGGGGTGATGCAACACCGCGGGTATCGAGAACCTCCAGAATCTTATCGGCAGTAAAGCCCATCTTCTCGCCGAAAACCAGCCCCTCGGCCAGCACCTGAACCAACTCGGCCTGAACCAGGTTGACAATAAATTTCATCTTGGTGGCATCGCCCACTTGGCCAACGTGAATAACGTTGAGTCCGAAATAGGAGAACGGTTCCTGACACCTTCCAATCAGTGCCGGGTCGCCGCCGGCAATAATCGTCATCAAGCCGTTAACTGCATTGTCCCTGTTACCCCATACCGGAGCATCAAGATACATGACTTTCTTTTTAGAAGCTTCGTCGTAAGCCCTAAGGGTAGTTTCAAGGGAATGGGAACCCATATCCGCCAGGATGGTACCAGGGTCAATTCCTGCGATGATACCATTGGCACCAAAGACCATCGGAACCAGCTCATCACCTTCCGGCACAATGGCAATAACCATGTCGCGCCCCTTAGCAGCCTCTGCAGCAGATGACGCACTCTTTGCTCCCAGCGCAACCAAGCTTGAAACCGCCTCCTGATTAGTGTCAAAGACAGTCAATTCATAGCTTCCCTTGGTCAGATTGGCAGCCATATGTCTGCCAACGGTGCCAAGCCCGATGAAACCAATTTTTCTCAGCATCAGTGCGCCTCCTGAAATAGAATCATGTTTTCAAAATAAGTCTTTTGATTTTACACATAATATACAAAGCTGGCAACAGTCAAATTACAAAATTATTGTTCGCATAAAACATCATCCAAAACAACGTGCGCAGATCATACACTTCAACGAGATTTCAGTACTCCGATGCGCGGACAGCGAAAAGCCAAACAACAGTCAGAACAGCGTGGAGACACCGGAAAACAGTGATTCTGGCCAAAGGCCACCAAGAGGTCATTGATCTCGATCCAGTATTTCTCTGGAAGTATTGATCGAAGACACATCTCGGTCTGATCAGGCGTCTTCGTGGCCACATAGCCCCAACGATTGCAGATGCGATGGACATGAGTATCCACACAAATGCCGGGCTTGTCAAACCCCAGTGTCAGCACCAGATTGGCCGTTTTGCGCCCTACCCCTTTAAACGAGAGAAGCTCGTCGAGCTCGTCCGGCACGCTCCCGCCATAGTCGGTCACAAGCCTTCGTGATATGTCTCGAATCTGCTGCGCCTTATTCCGGTAGAATCCCGCCGGGTAGATCAAACCGGCGATCTCTTCCACTGAGAGATCCTGCATCGCTACGGGTGTTTCGGCGCGATCAAAGAGCCTGGCCGAGGCCAGGGAGGTTACCTCATCCTTGGTACGCAGAGAGATAAGACAGGAAACCAGTACCTTGAATGGATTGCGCCCTTCTTCCGCAACAACCGTAACAGCCGGCTTTCGCCACTTCTGATATTCCTCTCTCAGGATAGCGACGAATGTATGTATTAATTCCTGATCCATCGCGATGATAGTACCTGATGAAGGTATGGCGCGCAATAGCGGTTTTACTTTTTAGCCGTACTAAGCTACCATGACCCCATGACTACAGAGAACAGACAATATATCGACCTTCATATTCATTCCAACTGTTCCGATGGTATCTTCTCGCCAGCTGAACTCGTAGAGCAGGCAAAAGCAGAATGTCTGGTAACAATCGCCATAGCCGACCATGACTCCGTGGCAGGTATCCCGGAGGCATGGTCGGCCGGAATGGCACAGAACATTGAGGTAATTCCGGCCGTGGAACTCTCCGTTCAGTACAAAACCTGGGAGGATGTTCATCTGCTGGGATACGGCTTTAATTTCACTGAAGGTGGTTTCTGCGAACGGTTAAACGGATTCCGCGAACAACGGGGACGGCGCAACATTGAAATCCTCCAGCTGGTGAACAATAAACTCGCCAACGAGATGCGGACAGAGATCGATCTTAGCGAAGTGCTGACCTTCAGCCGGGATGCCATCGGCCGGCCCCATATCGCCCGTGCATTACTGGAAAGGGGCTATGTCGATACTGTTGAGGAGGCGTTCCGGCGTTATCTGGTCCCATGCAATGTTCCGAAATATTACTGGCCGATCGATGACGCCATCAGCGAGATACAGCGTCTGGGCGGTGTTTCGGTTCTGGCCCATCCCACGACCATCAGTGACGATCGTCAGGAGCTGCATACTGTCATCAGGGAATTGGCGGCAATGGGCCTGGATGGGATTGAAGCCTTCAACAATCTGGCTTTGCCGAATGAAATGGAATATCTGCGTCGGTTAGCGGAAGAACTTGGACTGGTGATCACCGGAGGCTCTGATTTCCACGGCATTGAGGAAGGGCAAAAAATGGGAAGGGGGCGAGGTGGCATGCGCTTCAGCGCCAACCTCCTCGCCCCCCTCAGGGAACGTCTCATACAAAGGCGTAATCAGCTTTTATCTTTATAAGCCTTATAATTTACCACCTGAATGTCTCCACCCACCGTTTTGACACCTTTAACAGACTCAACGATCTTGAAGGCACACGTCTTTTCTTCTTCCGAGGCCAGATAACCGCTAAGTAGTACGCTTCCTTTATCAACGAGAATCTTAAATGGGCGATAGTCCAAATCGGGCGAATTCAGCAGGGCAGCTTCGATCTTCTTCATCAGGATTGTGTTGTCGATGATTTCGACGACCCCCTTCTCAGCCTCCTTGAGTGCAGGATCCTTGGCAGCAGCAACAATACTTTCAACAATCGATGACGATGAAAGTCGTGACGTATTAAAGGTCAGGTCGTAGCCCAGCGAGTCGTCCCAATTACGGTCGAAATAGAAGTGAATAAAACCGCCACGCTGGTGGTCGCTACGGCGAATCATGGAACGAGCCAGATCAGGATCGATCCACTCCCGCTCGGCAAAGCGCTCTACCCGCTCTTCAAAGTCGGCAATAAAACGCAGCCTGAGAACGTGGCCGCAATCCCGCAACAAATCCTGACCACCTCGACCATAGAGAATCACGTTCCCCTTGCGGGCAAAGTCCAGCAGTATCAGCTCAACAGAATTGAGCGCGGCGGCACGTTTGCGATCTTCAGCTGTGATATACGAGGGGGGCTTTTCATCAACCATTTGAAGCATGTCAGGACCAAGCCCGAACTTGGAGGCACAGGCACTGATGCGAGTGCCGTCTACCAGAGTGTACTTGAGCTTCTTGGCGACTTCATCCGCAATCTGATAGGCACCTGTACCCATTTCACGTGAAATTGTAATAACAGCCATCGACAAATCCTCCCAGGGTGGTGACGCATTTCCAGCGGTATATAACACGTTGTGATTGTCTAAACAAGACGGTAATGCTAATCTGCCCGTGATGTTTGACTAATCCATGACAATCAGGATAAGTGAGTTATCAAGTTTATTTTCTGCCGAAAAAAGAAAAAATCAACTATTAATTTATTAAGGAGCCTGTTCTGCCAGACTATGCAGTCTTTATACTCCGCTTCATTCTTTTTGCCCTAGTCCATTCACTGTTCGCCACAAAACTGGTAAAAGAGTTGGTCCGAGGCACGAATGAAAAGGAGCCGCGCTTCTATCGACTGGTCTATAACCTGAGCGCTCTTGTTATGTTTGGCTGGGTAATGTCGGCGTATCGAAATTCGCCGGTACTTTATTATGCGCCAGGTGTGTGGAGCCTGGTCATCTACCTGGTTCAACTCGCGACCGCAGCAATGCTTTTCAACTGTGTACGCCAGACCGGGACCGCTGATTTTCTCGGCTTCAGCCAGATCAGAGGGACAGAATCATCAGACCGGCATCTGGTAACCAGTGGCTGTTATGCAATCGTGCGTCATCCACTCTACCTGCTCTCAATCATCTTCATGATCCTCAACCCGGTCATGACCGTCCAGTGGCTGCTGCTGACCATCCTCTCCGCAATCTATTTTATAAGCGGTGCATTTATCGAGGAGCGACGTCTGGTTGCAGAATTTGGTGATGAATACCGGCGCTACCAGAGCAGGGTCCCTTTTTTGCTACCTTCGAGGAAAAAGTTCAGACCGTCGCCTGAAGCCTGAACTCGACCCTCTTAACTCCGCCAAGGATGGAAATTTGATCAATAGTATCTGTTGAAATGCTTCTCCCGTGCATCTTTACCTGCAGTTCAAAGGTAACCACGCCGTTTGCTTTTCGTTCAATTCCGTATGGCGTCAATTTGAATCCAATTGCTTCAACAGCCTGGATTATCCGTTCCAGCTGCCCCTCAACGTCATCGCTATCCACCTTCAACATTGCATATCTGTCTCGCGCCAGCACTCCTTCAATCTTTTTCAGGGCAACCAGACTGATCAAAGCTATGGCAGCTACCAGGATCGGCAGCAGATACAGCCCGGCACCACAGGCAAGTCCAATCGCCGCCGCGATCCAGAGGCAGGCCGCTGTGGTCAACCCCCGTACCGATGCCTTGTCGCGAATAATCGCCCCTGCCCCCAGGAAACCGATACCGGTCACAACCTGTGCAGCCACCCGTCCCGGATCAACTCCAACCGGCAACTTACCGCTAAAATCGCCGAATTCACGGTACAAGCTTATGGAAACAGCCATAAAAAGCGCCGACCCGAGAGAAACCAGCAGATGGGTTCTAAAACCGGCTGTACGGCCATGTATTTCGCGCTCCAGACCAATCATCGCCCCCAACAGCGACGCCAGCAGGAGGCGGCCGGACATTATCAGATCAAAATCCATTGGCATCATGGCGCGGCCCTAACCCGGACCGATTGCAACAGTCAGCACCAAACGCTGAACAGCACCAGCTTGAGTAACATCCAGAGGTATCCTCACCATGCCGCCTTCCATACTTACACCTGCTTCACCTACGGTGAGCCGCAACTCGGCCGTAACTGCCTGGCCGGCAATAGCGGGCTCTTCTTCCGGCAGGCATTCTACAAAAAGCTCTTCAGAAACCGGGGCATCCGAATCAGAGTCACTGCTCTCCTCCATGTCACAATTATCGGCTACAGGGCTGTTCTCAACTACCACTCCATCTTCCAGCGGCACATCGCCGCTTTCCCTGATCCGCAGCATGATATCGCGGGATAACTGTGAAAGGACCTCCAGCAGCCCTTCTCCGGTTGTAGCCGTTGTCAGAATGGTACTGCAATCAGCAAGACCCAGTGTCGAAGCGAACTCCAGTGACGATATCTGACCGACCTGATCAGCCTTGTTGAGTTGAACAATCATCGGAATATCATGAAGTCCCACGCCATACGCATTCAGAAAATCACGCACCTGTAAAAGGCTCTGCTGCGTAGCCGGCAATGCTCCAGGAGAAGCATCCGCCACAAATACCAGACCATCCGTTCCCTTGAGGGTCATCTTCCAGGCTGCCGGATTAGTAACATTTCCATGGAGCGTATAGATATGGAAACGAATGCTGTAGCCACCAAAGACCGGCTGCTCAAACGGACTGAAATCAAAGAAAAGCAACGTTGACCCGGCAGTTGGCTGAATCTTGAGGTCACCGCGCAAGGTCGGCTTGATCCTTTCAAACACATAGCGCAGTGAAGTCCCCTTCCCTGCGCCTTCATGGCCGTAGTAAACAATCTTCGCGTTGATCTCTCGTTTGGCGTGATTAACTATTGCCATCCCTGCTCCCGGTCAATTATCTTTTCTTGCTCAGCAACATCCGCTTGGCTTGCGTGGAAATCACCGAAGAAATGTTCTTGCTCTTGGCATAGCCGGCAATATCCTTAATATTTAAAGTGGCCAGATATCGGAGTGAATTCTGTACAGGCGTTCGTGGATTCTCCACCAGCGCTTTTCGAATCTTGTAGTTCTTGATCCATTCCTTGTTGGAGCAGATCAAGCGCATGATTTCATCGTTCTGAACCCCGGTTTTTACAAGTGTATGTATCTCTGCTTCTGTGATGCGAGGATTTTTAATGACACTGCCAGACACCAGTTTGTTGGAATCCTTGATGAGGATCGCACGCCATTCCTTGTCTCCTGATAGTGCCATTTTGATTTTTTCGGCAATCCCCATCATTTGAGCCATTTTATATTTACTCAGAAATTCTTCGTTTGCTTCATCGAGTTCGCCGGGTTCATCTTCATCAGAATCGTTGGCATCCTCCATCTGCTCACCATCTTCATTCTCAGAGTTCAGTTCGTCGAGCAAGCCTGCTTTGTCTCGGTCTTCGTCTTCCTCAGAAGAAGGGGTAACCGCGGTATTGGTATCCAGGGACTGCTCATTCAGTGAAGTGAACCGTTGGAGAAATCCGGCCGCCGCGGACTTG
>JBGSQD010000194.1:0-17132 GCA_041738275.1 Geobacterales bacterium | reverse complement strand
AAGCATTCCCGCCATTCTTCGGATTTCCCAGAGCTTTGTATGATCCTCGGTATCCATTCCCCCTATGCGGATATGGCCCCTGGTTGGAATCAGCAGTGCGTTCAGCAATTTCAGAAAAGTTGATTTACCCGAACCTCTTTTTCCCAGCAGGCCGGCAAAGTCTCCCTTATTGATACTTATAGTGATGCTTTCCAGTACGGAGATATTTTGTGCTGTCTCGACCGGAGCATAGGAAAAATCAACCGTATGGAGTTCAAGGAAACTCATGTTTAATCTAACCAATGAAAGACAGGGAATTTTTTATTCATAGCGGCATCCGTAAAGTGGGCCTTAATCTGAAACTCATCTGAAAACCGATAGCGGTCATTACCAGCGGTGTCAGGGTACCGACTATAGTTTGCAATAGTCGTTCCGCAAAAGGAGGATCGCGACAGGGGAGTAGAATCAGACCGGCAACCAGGGCAATGGATGGAGGTAACAACAACACTCGCCGGAGCACCGCCCGCAGGTTGACGAACCTATTTAAAAAATATTCGATATAATAGACAAACATCTTTAACACATCGTTTCATCAACATGTCATACCAATTATTATTTTTTACAACACCTGTCAATATATTTTATATTATGCAAAATATCCTTATTGACACGGGGGTTAAGATGAAATATGGTAGGAGTACCATTTGGTATTACAAATTTAATTTGCGCATTGAGATAAGTGCCAATACAATTTTTATCCAAGCAGCTCAGTGTGAAAATATAAAACAGGTATATGACAAGGCCGAGGGGGCATGAACAATGTACCAACAATTTAAAACCAGGGCCGATGGGGTCAGCGCAGAGGTATACCACTTCGAAACAAAGACCGAGGTGCTGGAGTTTGTCAGGCAGTTTCTGCTGGAAGAAGGTGTTGCCGATAAGCGTGGCTGTTACGCTCTCTGGGCAAAAGGCAGCTTTCTGAACGGAATGGATCGCCAGACACTGCCGGCGATTCCCGGGTTGAAATTCGAGGTCACCCGCGATCTGGCGGCTGACGCCCGCATCGGCATCAGCCAGATGCAGTGGGCTCTGGCGGATACCGGCACACTGGTGCAGGATTCAACCGCCATTGAACAACGCCTGGTGTCCTCACTTTCATCAATCCATATCGCCATTGCCCCCACATCCGGCATACTGCCCGACATGCCGACACTGCTTGCCATGGTCAACCCCAAAAAATGCGCATACCTGGCGATGATTACCGGACCGAGCCGGACAGCGGACATCGAGCGGGTACTGACTATCGGTGTGCATGGTCCGGAACGGCTGATCATTGTCTTCTGCGACGAGTTGGGAGGTGCAGGCTGATGGGAACTGAATTCAAGGAATCCATCCATAAGGCAGTAAACGACGCCAATCTCACCGGTGCCCTGGGAAAGTTTTCCGAGACCTACAAGATCAACCGCGCCAAGGCCTATGAAGGGATCGATTTTGAGGAATTGCGGGGCCGGATCGCTGAATTGAAATCCTTCGCAGCATCGCATCTGGAAGAGCTGTCGGCACAGTTCGAGCAGAATGCAACAGCCCTTGGAGCCAAGGTTTTCAGGACGGATGATCCCGCCAAGGTCAGGGAATACATCCTTAAGGTGGCTCAGGACAACGGCGTTAAAACCGTGGTCAAATCCAAATCCATGGCCACGGAAGAGATTCATCTCAATCCTTTTCTGGAAAAGGCAGGAATTGCGGTCGGAGAAACCGACCTGGGGGAATGGATCATCCAGCTGGCCGGCCAGACCCCCTCGCACATGGTATTGCCCGCCATCCACATGACCAAGGAGGAGGTCTCTGATCTGTTCAGCAAGGAGGTTAATGAACGCCTGAACTCCGACATACCCCGGCTGGTCAAGGTTGCCCGCGAACGGTTGCGCCCCATGTTCCTGGCCGCCGATATGGGTATCTCCGGTGGAAACATCGCTGTGGCGGAGACCGGCAGCATCGTGCTGATGACCAACGAGGGGAATGCCCGGCTGGTCACGACGCTGCCCAAAATTCACGTCGCTCTGGTCGGGATAGAAAAGCTGATCGCCAGCTACGCCGATATCGCGCCGATCCTGAAGGCGCTGCCACGTAGCGCCACAGCCCAGCTTTTGACCAGCTACGTCTCGATCATCACCGGTCCCACCCCCAACACCGACGGCTCGCTGAAGGATCTGCACATCATCCTGATGGACAACCGCCGCAGCGAGATGGCGGCCGACCCCAAGTTCAAACAGGCGCTGCAGTGTATTCGCTGCGCTTCCTGCCTCAACGTCTGTCCGGTCTTCCGCCTGGTGGGCGGTCATGTCTTCGGCAAGGTTTATACAGGCGGCATCGGCACCATCCTTACGGCCTGGTTCGATGAATTGAAAAAATCAGAGGATATTCAGAGTCTTTGTATCCAGTGCGGTAACTGCAAGGAGGTCTGCCCGGGCAAGATCGATATCCCAGACCTGATCATGGAGATCAGGCGGCGTCTGGTGCAGGAACAGGGGCTGCCTCTACTGCATAAGGCAATCTACAGCGTTGTGAACAACCGCATGCTCTTCCACACCATGCTGCGGGCGGCCTCGATTGCCGGCAAGCCTTTTACAACGGGCAAGTTCCTCCGCCACCTGCCCATGTTCCTTGCCGACCTGACCGATAACCGCAGCCTGCCGGCCATTGCGGCAGAACCGTTCCGCGACCGCTTCAAGAACATAAAACAACCCAAACTTAAGGAAAAGGCCGCCTTCTACGCCGGTTGCCTGATCGACTTTGCCTATCCAGAGATGGGGGAGTCGCTGGTGAAGGTTCTCAACAAGGCCGGCATAAAGGTTGTCTTCCCGCAGGGCCAGACCTGCTGCGGAGCGCCGGCCCGTTACAGCGGGGCCTACGAGGTGGCCGCCGGGAACGCCATCGACAACATCAAGGCCCTGCTGGACGAGGATGTGCAGTATGTGGTTTCAGCCTGCCCGACCTGCACCGTGGCGCTGGACCATGAATTCATCAGCACCTTTGAAAGTCTGGGGCAGAGCGAATGGATTCCGAAAGCGAAGGAACTGGCCGCCAAGACAGTAGATTTCTCGACCCTTGTCAAAAAGCTGGTGGATGAGGGGCGACTGTCTCTGAAGGACGGCCGGAAACTGGGCAAGATCACCTACCATGATTCCTGCCACCTGAAGCGGACCCTGAAGGTTTCGGAGCAGCCGCGCGAACTGCTGAACAAGGCCGGATATGAACTGACCGAGATGTTCGAGTGCGACACCTGCTGCGGCATGGGCGGCTCCTACTCGCTCAAGTTGCCGGAGATATCGGGCCCGATCCTTCAGAGAAAGCTGAAGAACATCAAGGAGACCGGCGCCCCGTTGGTCGCCATGGACTGTCCCGGCTGCGTGATGCAGATAAGGGGCGGATTCGATCAGGACGGCACGGCTATCAAGGTCAGGCATACGGTGGAATTGCTGGCGGAACAGCTGGAGGATTAATCCTGACCCTGATAACTTCAGGGGAATTTCCTATTTAGGCAAGGCAGGGTACGTGATCGGGCCAAAAATAGAATACGGTTCAATGCGGGAAAACTTCCGTGCTGAATCCTGTGTGAACCAGACGAGATAGGTTGTTTCACCCCTGATCATCCGGTACGAATAGTTATTCGCATCGATATGCAGGTTGCTGGAAAACAGATATTCCCCACCCATGGCCGTAATCTCCGCCAGGGTCAGCTCTTTTAAGGTTTGAGCCGGTTGCCTGGTGAATTTGAAGACAACGTCGGTATATCTTCTGGTCTGCTTGAACGGGTTGATCCGGAAGAGCAGCCGGTCACCCTGTTGTCCGAGGATAATTGCCGCGGGCGCGAAAAGTGCCAGTTGTGCCGCGCTGGTAAATGCATTTGCATCCTGGTAGTTAATGGCGCCATAGCCATATTTGAGCGGATCATAACCGGTGGGATAATTTGCCGCAGTGACCCGGAGCGCTGCTTTTACGTCAAACCAGTTCCATGTCGGGTGCCGGTATTTCAGGCATGCCAACAGTCCCGCCACCTGCGCGGTTACCCCTGAAGGCGTGGTGCTTTGTCCCTTGCCATTCATGTAATCGGTCGGCACACCGAATTCAATGCCCCCTCCGCTGATTCCGCCGATCTTGTTGACTGTTGCAAACACCGCCGGTGGCGGCGCTTTTGCAGGTTGCGGTTTTCGCGGCTCGTAAGCAAAAACGTGCAACATGTCGTTGGTGGTCAGTTGCTGATATCCAGCTGAATCGTAGAGATAATTCCAGCCTGAAAAGCTCGATGATAAAATAGTTGCCCCGGCAGACTTGGCATCCTCCACAAATTTCTCGGGAGTAAGGTATTGCTTGCCATTGTCCGGTGATGAAGGCGTAACCAAAACCTCTGAGGGACTCAAACCGGCGTCGCTGACAGCCCCCCTGGCATTGGAAAGGCCATGGGAGGTATTGATCCGCAATCTGACCTGAGAGGCGGCTCCGGCAAGATACGGTAAACAGAGGCAGGCAATAGTTGCCAGCGCCGTAAAAATTCTTTTTCGAACTATCGAAGTATTCATACTCACAGGAACCACCCGGTATCCTTGAGGAATATAAGCAGTGAAGTGTTGAAGAAATGTAGTGGGTTTGTCGATTTAGTCAACTAATATCCTGCGTTTTGGATACGCCTACATCTGTTTGATACGATTGGCCAGCGCCAGACAGGCGGTGCGATGGGTGATCAGCAGGACAGTTTTACCTTGCAGGCGTTTGAGCAGTCGTGCCACTACTGCCCGTTCCATATCAGGATCCAGCCCCTCGGTCGGCTCATCCAAAAGGATTATCGGTGTATCATGCAGCAGCGCCCGCGCCAGGGCGATTCTTCTGGCCTCTCCGCCGGATACGGCGCATCCGGCAACACCTACCACGGTATCAAGGCCATCCGGCAGAGATTCAACCCAGGTTGACAAACCGCAATCTTCCAGAGCTTCGCTGATCTGCCTGTTGTCGGCATTCGGAGCGCCAAGCAGGATGTTGGCCCGGATCGAGCTGTTAAAAAGGTGCGGGCGCTGCGGTGCGGCCGAAATCAGCGTGGCTATCTGCCGGCTGTCAAGATCCCGCAATTCCGTGCCGCCGATGGTAATGCTGCCGCGATACGGGCGAAAACGAAGCAGCAGTTCCACGAGGCTGCTTTTGCCAATGCCGCTGGGGCCGGTCAGGGCGACCCTGTCCCTCTCCGGTATGATCAGGGAAAAATCCTTCAGCACCTCTGCGCCGTCGTTATAGGCAAAGCATACCCCGCGAAAAACAATGTCATGGCCGGAAACGTTCGGCAGCGTGATGGCCGGTTCCGGAACGGGATGGGGAGAGGCGGCCAGCCCGGTCAGTCGCCCGGCAGTGGCGGTTGTGGCGGGAAGTGCCTGGAGAGAGGCAGCCAAAGGGGCAATCCCCTCAAAGGAGGCTGCGGAGAAAAGCAGCATCATGACCAGTTCCGGCCCGCTGATCGCACCCCTGGAAACTTCCGCTGCAGCAATCGTCAGTAAGGCGGCCAGGGCCAAGCCGGCGGCGGCCGTCACCCCCCCGATCACGAGTCCGCTGATTTTGCCCAGTTGTCTTTGCTGCCGGGCAATCTCGGCATACAGTGCATCCACCTTGTTGGCCTGTTCGGTTGATGCGCCGAGCAGCAGCAGCTCTTCAGCTCCCTGCAAACCTTCCGTTACCACTTTCCTTAATTCACCGGCCAGCCGTACCGCCTGTTGGCCCGGTTGTGCTGCCATAATTCGCGTCACCAGCGGCAGTAAAATCCCTGAGGCAAACAGGGCGACAAAAAGAGCGGAACCGGCGGCCGGGCTCCAGAGCGAAAGGCATAGCGGGGCCAGCAATATCACGGCGCATCCGGTGACTATCGGCGCAATGATCCGGAGATAGAGGCTCTCCATGTTGTCTACATCCGCACGGAGACGTCCCGAAAGATCTCCACTCGCGTAACCTTCAAGGCCGGCCGGCGCCAGTGGAATAAGGCGTTCAAAAAGCCAGGTTCTGAGATCCGCCAGCATCCGGAAAGCGGCCTCATGGGTTACCAGGCGTTCAACATAACGACCCAGGGTGCGGATTATGGCAAGCGCCCGGATTGCAACTGCCGGGATGGCATAATTAAACGACACCTTGGTGATTCCGGCAACCGCCATGGAGGCTATGAACCAGCCGGAAACTGCCATCAGCGCAACGTTGGCGGCAAGCACCAGGGTACCGGCTAAAATTCCGGCGATCAGCCAGAGCCATTGCCGGGCGGCCATGATCCTGAAGAGCTTTGCCAGCTCTTTCATGACAAGGCCTCCTGCAGGTCTGTTGCAGCAGCTATTTGCAGCAGACAGCCGTCAGCCATTTGTATCACCTGCGTGCAATGCCGGAGCGCTTCTTCGCGGTGGCTGATCACAACCAATGTCCGGCCAATCGCCAGACGATCGATCGTATCCAGCAGCAGCCGTTCATTGGCCAGGTCCAGCCCGGCAGTCGGCTCGTCCAGCACAATCAGCAGCGGATCGCGCAGCAGCAGCCTCGCCATTGCCAGACGGCGCAGCTCGCCACCGGAAAGACCGGCACCCCGGTCTCCGAGACCGGTATCGAGCCCTTGAGGAAGCCGCCTGACAACATCGGACAAAGCCGCCGCAGCAAGTGCATGGTCAAGTTCGTCATCAGATGCCTCCCTTTTGGCAGTCAGCAGATTTTCCCTGATGCTGGCCACGGAAAAGAACGGACGCTGCGGAACCCAGGCCAGACGCTCGCGCCAGCTTACCTGATCGAGGGTGTTGAGATCCCGGCCATCCACCAGCACTTTTCCCTGCTCCGGCGTTGCAAGTCCCAGCAGCACTCGGGCAAGGGTGGATTTGCCGCTGCCGCTTTCGCCGACAAGAACGGTCACCGATGCGGCCGGCAGTGCCAGATTGATGTTGTATATTCCGCCCCGATCGCCGCCATAACGAAAGGTTACATTTTCCAGGTTCAGTGCAGGAGGGGCTTGGGGGGGGAGGCCGCTGCCGCTCTCCGACAACGGCAGAGGCTGGAGCAGCAAAGGAAGTATCCGTGCCGCAGCCGCAGTGCCGTTCATCCGGCTATGCCAGGAGAGCCCCAGGGTGCGCAAGGGAAGGTAGAATTCCGGAGCGAGAAGAAGAAGAACAAACAATCCGTCCACCAGTTCCAAACGTCCTGAAAGCAGCATGAATCCGGTGATAACTGCAACCACGGCGGTTCCGACCGTGGCGAAAAATTCCAGCATCAGCGCGGAGAGAAAAGCGATTCTTAGCACGGCCATGGTGCTGCGGCGATAATCGTCGGAAACGCTTGTAACCATGGCCGCTTCACGGCGGGCAGCGCCAAAGATCTTCAGGTCCGGTAATCCCTGCACCAGGTCGAGCAGGTGGCCCGACATGCGGGTCAATTTTCCCCATTGCCGCTGGTTCAGGCGCTCGGCACCCTTTCCGATCAGCACCATCAGCAGCGGAATAAAAGGGGCTGAGAACAAAAGGACGAGTCCAGCCCGCCAGTCAACCGGAAAAATGACGGCCAGGGCAAGCAACGGCAGGAGCGCGGCCAGAATCAGGTGCGGCAGAAAACGGGCCAGATAGCTTTCCAGGCCTTCCACGCCGGAAGTAACGATTTCTGACAGTGTGCCGGCATCTTCACCTGCAACACCGGCGGGAAGCAAAAGCTGCAGGCGTCGATAGAGGCGGTTGATGATCTGTTGTTTAACCTCTGTTGCCGCCCGTATTACCTGTTGTTCCGCCAGGTAAGCGCTGATACCGCGCAGCAGGGCAACCACGGCAATGCTGCCGGCCAGTGGAAATATGCTGTGCCACTGTGCACCGTTGATGACCAGTGCATGACAGGCAATTGCCAGGACTTTGGCCTGGATGATGATTAATATCCCACCAGTAACACCAAAGGCAACTGCCGTTGCCAGGGGGCCTTGTACCAGGCGCGCTTGCCGGTGCAGCCAGGCTTCCGGTTCCGTGGCCTGATGTTTGTCTGTTGGAGCTGTCATGGAAGATTTGCCTAACACAGATTCAGACCCTTCTGTTGTTAACCGGGATTTGCTCTTTAAGTGTGCGATGATACGGACTTTATGAGGGCAATTCAATGTTATTGTCGTGTCTGCCTTGATATTGGATGTCCAAATAAGCGGATAAGGTCTGAACGCCGGAAAAAGTTGTTTGGCCGTAGTATGAGGAACTGCTATAGTACGGCCATGCGAACCGCAACCTCCATATGTACTGCATGTCTCCTGCTGCTTGCGGCCATGCCCGTTACTGCAGGAGAGATCATTATCAATGCCGTTGGCGATATCATGCTGGCCGGACGCTGGACAGCGGCACTCAAAAAGAAAGGGTATGATTTCCCGTTTGCCGGAATCCGCTCCGAACTGGCTGGAGCGGACATCAACCTCGCCAACCTGGAATCCCCAATCGCCACCAAGGGTACAGAGTATATCGCCAAGCAGTTCCGCTTCCGCGCTTCGCCCGAGCTGGCACCTGCCCTGAGAAAGGCAGGCTTTCAGCTGGTCTCCCTGGCCAACAACCACAGCATGGACTTTGGCGGCCAGGCACTGGTCGAGACCATGGAAAATCTGAAGGCAGCCGGTATCGCATGGATCGGCGCCGGGGAAAATCTGGCAGAGGCCCGCAAGATGGCGCTTTATACCGTCAAAGGCAAAAAGATTGCCTTCCTGGGCTACTCATTGACCCAGCCGACCCTGTTTTTTGCCGGTCTGCAGCGCCCTGGCACTGTTCCCGGCTACGAAAATCTTGTTGCGACTGATGTGGCAAGCGCCCGCAGGCAGGCTGACTATGTCATTGTCTCTTTTCACTGGGGAAAGGAGGGAAGCGGCTCGGTGCAGTCCTACCAGCGCAACGCCGCCCACAAGGCCATTGATGCCGGCGCGGATGCGGTCATCGGCCATCACCCCCATGTACTGCAAGGGGTGGAGCGTTACAAAGGCGGCATCATCTTCTACAGCCTGGGCAACTTCACCTTTGCCAGCAAAAGTCCCACCGCCGATGTTGGCGCCCTGGTGCGCCTGCGACTGAATGGCGCTGTGCGGGCAGCGGAAATCCTGCCGCTGGATGTACTCAACAGTCGGGTGCACTTTCAGCCGCAACTTCTCTCTGGAAAACGGGCCGACAACGTTATCAACCAGCTCAACGCACTGTCTAGACCGTTCAAAACCAGCATTGAAAGCCGCAACAACAGATACTACGTGGGTTTCTGACATGAAGACCCTTCTGACAACGCTTCACGCGAAATACTCTCATGCCTCGCTGGCGCTCCCCTGCCTGGCCGGCTATTGCCGTGACATCCCCGGAATAAATATCGTCATCCGGGAATGGACCGTAAACGAACCGAGCGAGCAGCTCCTGCGGCAGATCATGGCGGAACAGGCAGACCTGGTGGCCTTTTCCTGCTATATCTGGAATATCGAAAAGACCCTGCGGATCGCTTCGGATATCAAGAAGATCGCTCCGGACACCCTGGTTGTTCTGGGGGGGCCGGAAGCATCCTTCGGTGTCTTCGAGCTGATGCACGGCAACCCGGCCATAGATTTCGTTGTTAAGGGAGAAGGGGAAGAGGTTTTTTACAGACTGCTTGAAACCATTGTCGATCATGGCAACAGCCTTGGGCTGGAAGGTCCCCTGCAAAATATCGCCGGTCTTTTTTTCCGGGACGGAAACGACATCGCTTCCGGACCTCTCAGCAGGAAACAGCTGCCATTGGACGACCTTCCCTCTCCTTTCGAGGCAGGTCTGATAGACCTGAGCAAGCCGCTGGTCTACTACGAAACATCACGAGGCTGCCCTTTCTCCTGCGCATTCTGCCTCTCATCAGTGGAAGGGCAGGTGCGCTCCTTTTCCATGGAGCGGATCACAAGCGACCTGCTGTTCCTGATGCGCCAGAAGGTATCTCAAATCAAACTGGTGGATCGAACGTTCAACTATGATGCCAAACGAGCTGCGCAGATCTGGGAATTTATCCTGGAGCAGAATCAGGGCAGCCATTTTCATTTCGAGATCGCCGCAGATCTGTTGACGGAGGAGAACCTGGTTCTGCTGAAGCGCGTCCCGCCCGGCACATTCCGCTTCGAGATCGGCGTGCAATCAACCTCAACAGAGACCTTGCAGCGGGTGAACAGGACAGCAGACCTGACCCGCATCTTCGACAACATCCGGCGCCTGCGATCCGAAACGGAGATAGAGCTGCACCTGGACCTGGTTGCGGGTCTGCCGGGGGAGAATTACACCGGTTTCCTGGACTCGCTGGGGCAGGTGGCAAGTCTCCATTCGCATGTGATACAGATCGAACCGCTCAAGGTGCTCAAGGGTTCTCCCATGCGCGAGATTGCCCGGCAAGAGGAGTATCACTACTCCAGCTCCCCCCCCTATACGGTCCTGCGTACCCCCTGGCTGCCCTACGAGGATATCTGCCGCGTTGAAACGGTCGGGCGGCTGCTGGACCTGTTTTACAATCATGGCGGCTTTGCCGTGACGCTGAGTTTTCTGCGGCAGTGGATGACATTCTCCGAACTGTTCGACCAGCTGGCTCGAAAGGCGGGCAATGAAAACCTGTCCAGCCTTTCCACCCGCCGGACGTACGAACTGTTTGCCCGTTTATCTGCTTCTTTGGCAGAGTGTGCAGACGGCCATCTGCTCCAGGATACCCTCTTCTTCGACTATTGCTGCGCCGAGATGCCGCTACTGGGCAAGCTGCCCGATTTTGCGGCCCATCGGAGCAGCGACTGCGCCTGGCCTGGTCGCCGGGAGCTGCCTGCCGGGCTCAATCTGCCCGACAACAGCAGGATAAAGACATTTAGATTCACGTTCGGCAGGGATTACCGGAAAGAGCCTTGGGGACTTGAGCCCACAACGGTAACGTTCGTTTATGCCTCCGGTGAGGGACAAGGGTTGCGGGTTTTTGTGACGTAAATTGCTCAACAATCCAGATTACCTTTGCGCACTATCCGGAGATATGCTAAACATTTAGCTACTTATTTAATTTTCGGCAATGGTGGCTGCTGCATGAAAGACCTATATCATCTGGTGACTATCGCTGATGGCCGTAAAGATTCCGCGGCCATTATGGATGTGCTCCAAAAGATTTATGACGGCAAGTTGCGCAATGACTTGAAACTCCTGAATTTCATCCGTGAGTTGCCGGTAAGCTTCAATGCAACGCTGGAGAATGTTGCCGAAGATCGGATTGAATTGTCGGTTCATCAGAACCAGGCTGTGATGATGAAGCACGATAAATACACCCTGATACGAAGTGCCCACTTCCCCAGTGAGTACGGGGTCCACGCCTATGTTGCCCTTGCCAACCCCACCAAAGGCATGGCTATCCTGAACCGCTTCGCCTATGCACAGATCAGGGCGGATCGCCGGACAGCGGTACGCGTGCAGATTCATCATGCAATGCCTGGAACTTTTGTCGGGCCGTCCGGGACAATTTCCGGCAATATGCTGGATATTTCCGTCGGAGGGATCTCGCTTAAGGTTCAGGGTCAGATTGACGGAGAGCCTGAGGATATGGGGCGTTTTGCCTGCGTGTTGCCAAGTGGCAAGCTTGAGGTGTCTGCACGGTTGCTGAAGACTGTCAAAACCGATGAAGATTGTAGAGCCATTTTTGTTATCGAGCCGGACTCCAAGGAGGAGACTGTCATCTCACAGTTTATCTTCAACGAGCAGATCGATATAATTAAAGAACTGAAAGAACGTTTCGTCTAACAGGTTAAAAACCCCCGCCAGCAGTATCACCTTCCCACGTTGTTGGTTCCATTCTCACCTTCTTGCCCAATTCGGCCAGCAGTGCATCCATGTCATCCTCGAAGCCGGGCATGATGGCAATGCGGATGATGCCGGCCGCGTTATCCACGGTGCTCATGACATTCATCCCCTCGTAGGCCTCCAGGATGAACTTGAGGTAGACCATGTCGCGGCGGTTGACCTTGAAAAAACGGTTGATCATGATAACTCTTCCCCCTGGATTGCCACCTTGCCGGCCCGCCCCGATATATCGCCCATGAAGAGACGGCAAGCCGGTGCTTCATTCACCTGGCGGACCGCCTCTTCCAGCGTAATACAGCGCACACCGCTGTTCGAGAGACGTTCCAGCAGCCGGATAAAGGAACCCCGGATAGCGCACCCTTCAAGTTCGGCGTGGATGGTCAGCACGTTTAGCCCGTCGTCCAAATGGTTGAGATAATAATCGTGGATGTTTTCAGGGGTAATGCCGTTTTCGCCCAGGAGTTCATCAGCGGTAGGCAGTGTGGTGGGGATCTGAAGTGTTCTGAACCTGCGTCCGTCCATGACCGGATAGAAAGGATGTGTGCCGCGACTGTCGCTGCAATAGGTCAGTCCCATGGCATCCTGCACCTCCAGGGAATCAGGGGAGACCGTCCAGCCCGGTGATGCCGTGGTGGCCGCCCGGTGGCCGAAGATCTCCTCGAACAGGGCGCTGGCCCGCCCCAGTTCCATGGCGGTCAGATGCTTGGGAAACCAGGTGAGATAATCATGCCACTTGACGTGATCCCAGCTGTGGATACCGGTTTCATGCCCCTGCAGCTCGGCCTCCCGCAATATATCGGGAAATGACTCGGCAATCATCGGCGCCGGCAACAAGGTGCCGTACAGCATTGTTTTCAAACCATAGGCAGCAGGGGCCCTGGTGCGCAGCATTTTTTTCAGAAACCCCGGCCGGGTGAAGATGCGCCGGATGGCCTTGCCGGAATTGTCCGGCCCCATGGAGAAGTAAAAGGTTGCCTTTGCACCGAAGCGATCCATATCAGTCAGCAGGGCTGTCACGCCGTCACGAGTCCCTGCGTAGGTATCCACATCCACTTTTAATGCGACAATCTTTTCAGACATCCAGCACCCATCGTTCTTCAGATTTCCGTCAAGGGAGTGTACCAGTTTCGCGTAATGTGTAAACAGCAAAAATCGACTTTCGGCATGATTGCTTTATTGATGTTTTCTTGACATCATTCAACCCCATTTTGACACCCATTTTATATCCTCCCTGCTACCCTGAAATCATGAGAAACAATCCTGATGACGGCGGGAGCACAATCATGAAAACCTATCTGTTCAATCCTGAAAACGGTCTCTACGCGGGTGAAACTTTTGAGGATACTGATATGCTTCAGTATGAAGAGGGTATAACCCCGGTTCCTCCTCCAGACTTTGAACATGGCCAGGTGCCGGTGTTCGATTGCCAGAAGAATGAATGGACCGTGATACCGGTTACTGTGGCTCGGCAGTTACTTAATCTGGGTAGCGACAAAGTAACGGAGAATTAATCATGAACGGCAGTGAATGGCTGCAAACAATAATTTTTTTCATTGTCCTGCTGGCCATGACAAAACCGATGGGCATCTTCATGACCCATGTTTACCAGGGTGAGCACACCTTCCTGTCTCCGTTACTGGAACCATGTGAAAGACTGCTTTATCGCATCTGCGGTGTGGACCAACAGGAGGAGATGGATTGGAAACGCTATGCAGCTTCTATGCTGCTGCTCAATCTGGCGCTCTTCGCAGCTCTTTTTATCATACTGATGCTGCAGCATCTGTTGCCGCTCAACCCCCAAAAAGTCCCGGCCTTCAGCTGGCAGCCGGCACTCAATACCGCCATCAGTTTTGTGACCAACACCAACTGGCAAGTATATGCAGGTGAACATGCTGCGAGCTACTTTACCCAGATGGTGGGGCTTACAGTGCATAACTTCGTCTCTGCCACCACCGGCATGGCAATCGTGATTGCCCTTATCCGCGGCTTTGTACGCCGCCGGACCTCAACAATCGGCAATTTCTGGGTAGATATGACTCGTGGTACTCTCTACATCCTGATTCCCGTCGCCATCATCGCCGCCATTCTGCTGGTCTCCCAGGGGGTGATCCAGAATTTCAGCGCCTACAAGACCGTACCGTTGGTTCAGGCGACAGCAGCGCTTCATGAGGTCACCATCCCCATGGGGCCGGTGGCCTCTCAGGAGGCGATCAAAGAGCTGGGCACCAACGGTGGCGGCTTCTTCAACGCCAACTCGGCCCATCCCTTCGAAAACCCCACCCCATTCTCCAACTTCCTGGAAATCCTGCTGATCCTGCTGATACCGGCCGGACTGACCCATACCTTTGGTCTGATGGTGGGCAACACCCGCCAGGGGTGGGCGCTCTTGGGAGTGATGCTCTTCATCCTGATCGGCGCCTTCGGGGTCATGCAATGGGCCGAGAGCAGCGGTAATCCGCTGGTGGCCAAGCTGGGTGTACAGAGTATCAACATGGAAGGGAAAGAGGTCCGCAATGGCCTTGCCGGGAGCAACCTCTTTGCCGTGGCCACCACCGCTACCTCCTGCGGCGCGGTCAATACCATGCACGACTCCCTCAGTCCCATCGGCGGCATGATACCGCTCTCCCTGATCCTGACCGGCGAGGTTGTTTTCGGCGGGGTCGGCTCCGGCCTCTACACCATGCTGGCCTTTGCAATCATAGCGGTCTTCGTATCAGGCCTGATGATCGGCCGGACGCCGGAATACCTGGGCAAGAAGATCGAGGTACGGGAGATGTGGATGTCAATCATCATCATCCTGACCGCCGGAGTCATGGTCCTGATCCTGTCGGGCATCGCCATGGTCACGCCGCAGGCTGTGGCATCAATGGCCAATCCGGGCGCCCACGGTCTGTCGGAGGTGCTCTATGCCACGGCCTCCATGGCGAACAACAACGGCAGCGCCTTTGCCGGACTGAACGCCAACATACCGTTCTACAATCTGCTGGGTTCACTGGCCATGACCCTGGGGCGCTATGTCCCGGCCATCGCCGTGCTGGCCATGGCCGGTTCCCTGGCCCAGAAGAAGTATGTGCCGCCCAGCCTGGGTACCCTGCCGACCGACCGGGCTCCCTTTGTGGTCTGGCTGACACTGGTGATCATTATCATCGGGGCGCTGACCTTCTTCCCGGCCCTGGCCTTGGGGCCGATCGTGGAACATTTGATTATGCTGGGGTAAACATAACTCCCCCCTGCCCCCTCTTAACTTAAGAGGGGGGGATTCGCATGCTCCTCCCCTTAAGTTAAGGGGAGGTTGGGAGGGGTTATGAATACAGTAGGAGAACAAAAAATGTCCAAACATAGTCAACAACCGCAATCCATCTTCGACAGCGGGCTCCTCAAGGGTGCCCTGCTCGATTCCTTCAAAAAGCTAGATCCCCGCACGCTCTGGCGCAACCCGGTCATGTTCTGTGTCGAGATCGCCAGCCTGATCACCCTGGTGACCTTTGCCCTGTCGCTGACCGGCGCCAACCAGGAGCCGGCCTGGTTTACCGGCGCCGTATCACTCTGGCTCTGGCTGACGGTGATCTTCTCTACCATGGCCTCCGCACTGGCCGAGGGACGCGGCAAGGCGCGCGCCGCCAGTCTGCGAAAGTCCCGGACTGATGTCATTGCCAAACGACTGGAACAGGCTGATTTCAATGCAAACTACACCTCTGTCGGGGCCAGTCAGTTACGCAAAGGGGATCTGATCCTGGTAGCAACGGGTGAAATGATTGCCGGGGACGGCGATATTGTGGCCGGCGCAGCCCTGGTCAACGAAGCAGCGGTGACCGGCGAATCAGCCCCGGTAATCCGCGAATCCGGCGGAGACCGCAGCGCCGTTACCGGCGGCACCACGGTTATTGCCAACAGCATCATCGTCCGCATCACCACCAATCCGGGCGAAACCTTCCTGGACAAGATGATCGGATTGATCGAGGGGGCCAAACGGCGCAAGACCCCCAACGAGGTTGCCCTGGAGGTGCTGCTGATCGCCCTGACCCTGGTATTTATGCTGGTCTGCGCCAACATCAGCCCACTCTCGATCTACAGCGTCAAGGCTGCCGGACAGGGAACGCCGGTCTCTCTGACGATCCTGGTAGCGCTGTTCGTCTGCCTGGCCCCCACCACCATCGCAGCATTATTGCCGGCCATCGGCATCGCCGGCATGGACCGGCTGTTCCAGAAGAACGTGATCGCCCTCTCCGGGCGCGCCATCGAGGCGGCTGGAGACGTCAACGTGCTGCTTTTGGACAAGACCGGCACCATCACCCATGGCAACCGCGAGGCGGTGGCCTTCGTCCCGGTCGGTAGCCATAACGAGAAGGAGTTGGCCGAGGCGGCCCTGATGGCGTCGCTGGCCGACGAAACTCCGGAAGGGCGCAGCGTGGTGTTACTGGCGAAAGAGAAGTACGGTCTGAGCAGGGAGACGCCGGCAAATGCCGAGGCCGTGGAATTCAGTGCCGACACGCGCCTCTCCGGCATTAATCTGGACGGGAAACAGTATCGTAAGGGTGCCTCTGATTCCACCATTGCCTTCGTCAAGAAGCTGGGCGGCACGAACGTCCCCAACGACCTTGTCGGTGTGGTTGACCGTATTGCCAGAGCCGGGGCCACGCCGCTGGTAGTCAGCCGGGATAGCGAGATCCTGGGTGTGATCGATCTGAAGGACATCGTCAAGGCCGGTATCCAGGAGCGTTTCCTGAAACTGCGCAGCATGGGCATTAGAACGATCATGATTACCGGCGACAATCCGTTGACAGCTGCGGCCATTGCGGCAGAGGCCCAGGTGGACGATTTCCTGGCCCAGGCCAAGCCGGAGGAAAAACTGCGGCTGATTCGCGAGTACCAGGAGCAGGGCTTCATGGTGGCCATGACCGGGGACGGCACCAACGACGCCCCGGCCCTGGCCCAGGCCGATGTGGCCGTGGCCATGAACACCGGCACCCAGCCGGCCCGCGAAGCGGCCAACATCATCGACCTGGACAGCAACCCGACCAAGCTGCTGGATATAGTCGAAGTGGGCAAGCAGATCCTGATGACGCGCGGCAACCTGACTACCTTCAGCATCTCCAACGATATAGCCAAGTACTTCGCCATCATCCCGGCCATGATGCTCTCCATCTATCCCCAGTTGGGGGTGCTGAACGTGATGCATCTGGCCAGCCCGTTCAGCGCCATACTGTCGGCGGTCATCTTCAATGCCATCATCATCCCGATGCTGGTGCCGCTGGCCCTGAAGGGAACAAAGTTCCGCCCCATGCCGGCCGAAAAGCTTCTGATCCATAACCTGCTGATCTA
>JBGSQD010000171.1:0-4215 GCA_041738275.1 Geobacterales bacterium | reverse complement strand
CGTCTTCGTTGGCATGGACCAAGGCGCGCTCAAGGCTGTCTACCACCGGCAGGATCTCCTCGATCAGCGATTTGTTGCCGTAGTTGAGCAGCTCCTCTTTCTCGCGATTAACCCTTTTGCGATAATTCTCCAGATCGGCCCGCTCACGGACAAAGCGGTCCCAGTTTTCTCGTGATTCCGCCTCTTTTACAGCCAGCAGTTCTTTCAGTTGACAGATCTGCTCTTCGGGTGTGCCCGGCTCAGCAGGTTCAGTGGTTTCACTCGCTTCGTGTTCCGGTGCCGGCTCAGCAGGGGCGGTTTTTACGGTATCGTGTTTTTTCATGGTTTTTGTAATCCTTTAGTAAGTTAGAAGGAAATTTACGGTTTGAAAGAGTGGTGAACGTAATAATCCCCTTTACCGGGTGTTGTATCAGTGATTTATACCTCGTGCAGAAGACGGCTCACGAGCCTGGCGGTGTAGTCCACGATGGGAATAACGCTGGAATAACCCATCCGGGTGGGGCCGATGACACCCAGGAGTCCTATGGTGTTGTTGCTGGTGACAAAGCGCGATGTGATCAAGCTTACTCCGGCCGACTGGCTGACCGGGGTCTCGGAGCCGATATATATCTGCACACCTTCGGCTTTCATGCAGCTCCCCAGCAGCTGCAGCATCAAGCCTTTATGCTCGAATGCCCGGAAAATCTCCTGCATCCGGCGGCCAGTGCTGAATTCAGGCTGATCGAAAATGCGGGCCTGTCCCTCGACAAAGATTTCATCACGATCCATACTTACAGCTTGTTGACTGATGCGCAGGGCCTGGGACATGAGGCGGTCATATTGGACCTTTTCATTTTGCATCTCGGCGAGTATCCGCTCGCGGGCCTGTGAGATCGTAAGGCCCTGCATCAATTCGTTCAGATAGTTGCCCATCCTGACCAGATCATCCTGGGAAATGTCATCCTCGGTCTCCACCAGCCTGTTCTGCACTGTGCCGTTCGTGGATACCAGGATGGCGAGGACCTTATGGGCACTGAGGCGAAGGAATTCGATGTGGCGGAAAACGTCGGTAATAAAGCTGGGCGCCACCACGATACCCATGTAATTTGACAGTGAGGAGAGAGCCCGGCTGGTTTCTTTCAGGATATCTGACAGCCCCCCACCGGATTGGCGACAGCGCCGGATGATAAGTTTCTTTTCATCGCGGGTAACCTTTCGCAGGGCGACTAATGAGTCGACGTAGAACCGGTATGCCTTTTCGGTTGGTATTCTGCCGGCCGAGGTGTGCGGCGATGTCAGGAGCCCCATTTCCTCAAGGTTCGCCATAACGTTGCGAACTGTGGCAGGCGAGAGCGTCAGGGCATGACGACGTGCGACCGCGATGCTGCCGACCGGTTCGGCCGTAGCGATGTAGTCCTCGACAATTGCTTCCAGTATCTGTCTGCTGCGAGCTGAGAGTTCCACGTCCATGGTATGACCCCAAAAAAATAGCACTCTTCATCTATGAGTGCTAACAAGTTAAAGGTAATAATCGCCCATGGATTTGTCAAGGGGATTCGCCGTAAAAGTGTGGGCTGGAATCAACGGACAGGAACAGCCATTCAAACGTGATTGCGTAACATAAGCTGTGCCGGATGCGGTGAGAGGTATACCTGCCCTTTCAGGTACTGCTGATCATACTTGCGGATATAATGTTTGAGCAGGGTCATGGGTACGATCAGCGGCAGCAGATGGTCGTGATACTGCTGAATGACCTCCAGCAGTTCGCTCTTCTCTTCAGGAGAAAGCTGCTGCTTGAAATAACCCATGATATGCTGAAGCACGTTGGTGTTCTTTTTGGTTGTGGCAAATAGAGTCAATCCCTTCATCAACAACTCTTCGTAGCGCTGCAGCAGATCCGGCAGTTGCAGCTGCGCGCCGTGAGCCACCAGTGCGCCCATTTCTTTGTAGGATTGTGGGCTGTGGGACATCATCAGCAGTTTGTTGGGGGTGTGAAACTCCACCAGCCTGGCCACGGTGGGACCGGTGGCCAGAAAATCCTTCCAGCGGCGATAGCTGAAGACCCGCTCGATAAAATTTTCCCGTATGCCAGGGTCGTTCAGCCGCCCTTCCTCCTCCATCGGCAACAGCGGGAAATGACGAGCCACTGCTGCGGCAAACAGACCGCTGCCGCTTTTGGTCGCGACACCGTTGTTGTAGACCTTGACCCGGAACAGACCCGAGCTGGGGGAGTCCTTCTTGAAGATGAAGCCGCAAAGATCATGTGCCTCCAACTCTGCGACCTTGTTCCGACAATAGGCCAGCATCTGGTCGGTCTTGTCCATGCGCGTCTTGTTGGTCATCAGGCGTGGGTTTGCGGGGTCCCCCTCCAGCCGCATGGCTTCACGCGGGATCGGCAGGCCGCATCCTGCCTCGGGGCAGACCGGAAAAAAGCTGAAATAATGCCCCAAGGTGTCGGTTATGTAGTGGTCGTGCTTGTGGCCGCCATCATAGCGCACCTGCTCCCCCAGCAGGCAGGAGCTTACGCCGATTTTGATGCATGTCGTCATGCGGTTCTCTTTCCGATTATAAAAATTGCGACAGATTATAGTACATGTTGTTATAACACAAAATGGATGGTATCTGATTACGTTCTACCATATGCACTCAGGCAGCAAGGGGAAGTTTGATGCGTTTTGGCTTGTGTTGCCTGTTTATCAAAGAACCTGTCACCTTTCGGACAACCACGGCAAAGGCTCTGTCGGCACTGCGCCGGGATGACCAGCTGCGCAAGCTTTCCGCTATCTGTTGCCATAATGTCCAAAATCTTTATCTGGCACTGCAGACCGTACAGCGGCTGGGTATAGGCGCATTTCGGATCATGTCCCCGCTCTTTCCGCGCATGACGCACCCTGATGTGGGCTATCAGCTTGCCGATCTCCCAGATGCGGCCGCAATTGAAGATACCTTAAGTACAACTCGCACCTTTGCCATGCAGTATAGATTAAGGCTCAGTTTCCATCCCGACCAGTTTGTGGTGCTTTCATCACCCCATCCAGCGGTGGTCGCAAATTCGATCCGGGAACTGGAATACCAAGGGTTGTTGGCTGAGGCTGTGGGGGCTGAAGTCATCAACCTTCACGCCGGCGGGGTTTACGGGGACAAGGCGCAGGCCCTCCAGCGCTTTGTCGAGGTCTTCGCTGATCTGCCCGAGTCGGTCAAAAGCAGATTGACACTGGAAAACGATGACCTGAGCTACACGGTTCGTGATCTGCTGCCGGTTTGCGAGCGGCTCTCCATAGGGCTGGTCTATGATGTCCACCACCACCGCTGCAATCCTGACCGGCTATCTGTCTTGGAAGCGACACGCCTGGCAGGGGAAACCTGGCAGGCGGTCGGGCAAGAGCAGTATTGCCATCTGTCATCGCCGCGTGCCGGTTGGCAAAGCAGCAATCCCAAACCCCATGCCGATTACATCGATCTTGCCGATTTTCCCGACTGCTGGCTGGAGCGGGAAATGACGGTTGACATAGAGGCCAAGGCAAAGGAACTGGCCGTAATCAGGCTGATGCATGATCTGAAGAAGGATGGAAACTAATGGGGCAGCAAATGAGAAGGGTCAGGTTGATGGATATTCCGGCTGCCGATATCTGTCGCAGGCTTTCCCTGGGCAATGAACGGTTGCCAAAACCTCGCAAATGGCTTGCCTGATTGACAGTAAAAGGTATATAATTCCCAATTCTGTAACTAAAATATGCTAATGAGGTGTATTGGTTGTGTCCTGGCAGGCTATAGGCATATTTGATTCAGGGGTGGGGGGGTTGACGGTACTGCGCGAGGTTGTGCGGGCATTACCCCAGGAGGATACGGTCTATTTCGGCGATACCGCCAGGGTGCCCTACGGCACCAAATCACCGGAAACAGTGATACGGTACGCCAGTGAGATTGCATCCTTCCTGCTCAAGAGAGACATCAAGCTGCTGGTGGTGGCCTGCAATACGGCCTCAGCCGTTGCATTACCCAGCCTGAAACGTCAGTTGTCGATCCCGGTGGTCGGGGTAATCGAGCCAGGCGCACGCCGGGCAGTCGAGGTGACCCGTTCCGGCCGTATCGGCGTTATCGGTACTGCAGGCACCATTCGCAGCAGCGCCTACACTCGAGCCATCAAGCGTCTGATGCCGGAGGCCGAGGTGCTGACCCGTGCCTGCCCTTTGTTCGTGCCTTTGGCCGAGGAGGGTTGGACCGATAATCAGGTGG
>JBGSQD010000088.1:0-6305 GCA_041738275.1 Geobacterales bacterium | reverse complement strand
TGTGCTTGAGCTGCACAGCTACGTGGCGATCGTGCGCTCCAGCATTGAGCTGGCTCTGGCCTGTCTGGGGAGGAACAAGATCAAGGGGCGTTTCTACAAGGTCAGGAAGATATGTTGAAAGGCGTGAAGATCACTTTATTGACCCATGATAAAGAGTTTGGGAAACGATCCAATACCGGCCAGTTGGTGGTGGATGTTCTGGGAGAGGCGGCCGAGCAGGTTCGCTGGGATAGGACTGAACCGTCTGCCAAGCTGCTCGCGGAGATCGATGCAGGCGGGGTGGCGCTGATCTATCCCGGTGCCGCAGACGACACGGGCAGGGAGCTGGCGGAGTTCAGCCATTTTATCATCATCGACGGCACCTGGCATGAAGCCCGGAAGATCCACCAGAGAAGCCCCTACCTCCGGAAGGTCCCCCGGCTCTGTCTTCAGCCGACCGGTAAGTCCCTGTACAACCTCAGAAAAAACCAGAAAAAATCCGGGTTGTGTACAGCCGAATGCGTCATAGAGATTCTGCGCAGCACCGGGAACATCTCAGCAGCAGAGCGGCTACAGGAGAGCTTCCTGGCATTCATCAGGCCACTTGGCGCCATGCGGGGAGAGGTGCAGGGGCATTAATACAATCTGCGCGGTTCGCCGTCCGCCAATCCCGGCGGTCTGCGAAGGAACCTGTCATCACCGTACTGGTTCTGATAGGGGTTGTAGTTGCCTGTTAACGGCTCGGAGGCGCGGAATAGTCTCAATTCCTTGACGGCGATCAACGGGTACGGGTAATCGACCCCTTCAATCTTCTGAATCTTCTTCCCCTTGACCTCGCCGATGATCGTAACCAGCTTGCCTGGCTGGTATATTATCGGATCGACCAGTTCCGTGCTGATAGCCAGAAAACGCCCTCCTGAACGCGAATCCTCATTGGGGACCCCGTTTTCGAACAGTTCGAGCTGGGCCACCTCCAGCGTGATTACATCATCGCTGCCCTGCACTCCGGCGACAATCCCCCCAACCAGCACGATCTTGCCGGCAAATGCCTCGGGTTTTGCGCTCAGCTCTTTGTAATGTACCGTTGGATCGACCGCTTTCAGGTTCGTGTCGCTCATAACATGTGCGCAGCCGCTCAAAAGCAGCAGTGTGGACAGGATTGCCGTGATTGCTCGTGTCATGTGTAGCCTCCCTGCGTTCGGTAAAATCATCATATCCAATCATGGCAAGGTCGTAAGAAACTATGTTATCGCTCCGTTTGCTGTATGTCAAAGTGCTGGTCGCTGCCGGCACCAGAATTCGCTCAATGCCTGCTCTGCCATCGCAAAATCTTCCAGTTCTATTTCCACGTCAGGTGTCCAGGGTCGATTCTTGTAGTAAAGTTTGTCGTAGTAGTACTCGATCAAGCCCCTTCCCAGACCCTCCACGTCCCACGTGGCCAGCTTCTCTTTCAGCTCGGCGAGGCGTTCTCCTCCGAGCTTCTTTTTGATGCGTTCCAGTGCCGTTGCCATTTCCTCACGGTATTCTGTGTGGGCATACTCCTGTGCCAGGCGTTTTACGCGGGTTTCCAGGGAGGCATGACACCAGATCTTGCAGCTGTCGGACATGACCTCATAGACCCTGCCGGGCAGAGAGATCTTGCCGATGCGCTGGCTTTCCCCCTCCAGGACTATGGGACGGTCGCCTGGGGCGTTGCGGAAGGCGTCCCACAGCTGCGTGTCGAAGCGTTTCTGGCTGAGTCCCTGCACGAGCCCAACCTCGCCAAAGGCCGATCCGCGGTGTATGGCCAGACCTTCAAGGTCGATGATTGTCCACGCCTGACGGTCCAGGTTGTTGATAAAGGTGGTTTTACCGGTACCGGTCATGCCGTGGATAACGATCAGCGGCGCCGGCGGCGTGAAATTCTCGAAGAATGAGATTACCTGGTTGCGGAAGGCCTTGTACCCCCCCCGCAACTGGAAAACCGGGAGGCCGGTGGTCTCCAGCAGGATGGCCATGGAAAGGCTGCGCAGGCCGCCGCGCCAGCAATACACCAGTATCGGTTTGCCCGCGGCATGGGCGGAGATGCTGTGCACCATGTCGGCGAAGCGCCCGCAGGTCAGCTCCAGGCCGCGCATTCGTGCCTGCTGCGGGCCGTCGTGCTTGTGGATGGTGCCGATCTCCACCCTTTCTTCATTGGTCAGGATAGGGACGTTGACTGCTCCGGGCAGGTGGTCCTCGGCGAACTCCAGCGGTGTGCGGACATCGACAATGCAGTGGCTGTCCAAAAGGTCTGGTGAGAATAATATTTTTTCAGGCATCGGGTTCTCCAAGGGTTTCATTATAGGCAACTAGGCACTGGCTGGCAACAAGGAAGTGCGAGGTTTACTCCTTGATTCTACGGGATTTACGTGATATTTAAGATTATTGCATGTACGGTATCCACCTGAATGAAGATAGCGTTGCCAACATGGTTACGCGACTACATTAAAGACGAAACCACTGGGAGGGAACGATGGACAAGCAGAAGATGCACTACAGCGAATTGGGACTGATCAACACCAAGGAGATGTTCAAGAAGGCCATGGCCGGCAAATACGCCATCCCGGCCTACAATTTCAACAATCTGGAACAACTTCAGGCCATTATCAATGCTTGTGTCGAAACAAACTCACCGGTCATCGTCCAGGTCTCCAAGGGCGCCCGCAGCTATGCCAACGAGACCATGCTGCGCTATATGGCCATGGGTGCCGTCAAGATGGCCCGTGAAATGGGTTCCAATATTCCGATCTGCCTGCACCTGGATCATGGTGATTCTTACGAACTCTGTGTTTCCTGCATCGACAGCGGTTTTTCCTCGGTCATGATTGACGGCTCGCACCTTCCCTATGACGAGAACGTAGCGCTCACCAAGAAGGTCGTGGAGTATGCCCATCAGTTCGATGTCTCTGTCGAGGGCGAACTTGGTGTGCTGGCCGGTATCGAGGACGAGGTTTCCGCTGAACACTCCACCTATACCAAGCCGGAAGAGGTAGAGGATTTTGTAAAAAAAACCGGCGTCGACTCTCTGGCAATATCCATCGGCACCAGCCACGGCGCTTACAAGTTCAAGGCCGGCCAGCCGGTGCCGCCTCTGCGCTTTGATATCCTGGAAGAGTGCGAAAAGCGCATCCCCGGCTTCCCGATCGTCCTTCATGGCGCTTCGTCGGTCGTACAGGAGTACGTGCAGCTGATCAACACCTACGGCGGCAAGATGGAAGGCGCGGTAGGCATCCCCGAGGAACAATTGCGCCAGGCAGCGGCCAGCGCCGTCTGCAAGATCAATATCGACTCCGACGGCCGTCTGGCTGTCACCGCCAAGGTCCGTGAATACTTTGCCAAGGATCCCAAGGAATTTGATCCTCGCAAATACCTGGGTGAGGCCCGCAAGGAGCTGGTCAAGCTGATCAAACACAAAAACGAAACCGTGCTGGGTTCAGCCGGCAAGGCCTGATGCGATAAATGACCCCAATGGATGAAGCAGGATACCCTGCTTCATCCATTGTTGAGTAACTACCAGCGAGGTAAGCAATGAGCACCAGGCGATTTTCCCGGGTCAATTTTCGAATGGCTGCAACTATCAAAACTGCTGACCGCCAGTTTCTGGGGAATGTGGAAAATCTCAGTATGCGCGGGATGTTCCTGATTACCGAGGAGCGTTTGGCGGTGGGGGACATGGTTGGAATTACCATTGCCCTGAGCGGCACCTCTCCCGAAATATCTGTCTCCTTCGAAGGCAAGGTCTGCAGAGTTGTTGAAAACGGTCTGGGTTTCAACTTTGAAAAAATCGATCTGGACTCCTATACCCATTTGAAGAATATTATCGCCTATAACAGTGAAGACGCCGAGAAGGTGATGGAAGAGATCTACCACTCAATCGACGAAAAGCTGGCAGCCGAGAAGTAATGGGAAGCCATGTCATAAGGATGGCATAATGAAAAAACACAGCACGCTCTACATGTTAGGCGGCATTGCCCTTGGATTCGGAGCCCCTATAGGCTGGACAATCATCCGTCTGTTGTTTTTCTACGACAGCTCGCAGACCTTCTTTGTCCAAGCCTTTGGCGACGCCTTCCTCAATGTCAAGCAGTTCGCCCAGTACAGCTATATGGGTATCGGCACGGCCATGGTCCTGTCCAGTCTGGGCTACCTGATTGGCAAGAATGGTGACGAGTTGCGTGAACGCGCCGTCGAACTCGATGTGCTTCATAAAGAGGTGGCAGCCCAGAAGGAGATTTTTGAAAATCGTTACCGCGTGCTGGACAACAACATAAAAAACTTCCACCACATCAGCAGCAAGATCCAGATATCCCTTAACCTTGATGAAATCCTGCTGCTGTGCGCCGAGGGACTGCATGAGGTGCTGGGCTACGAACGGGTCAACATCATGATGGCTCAGGATGGCCGCAAGAAACTGAATTTCGTCACTGCTTCCGGCACTGAAAATTTCAATGTGAACGGAGTAACACTGCCGCTTGATCCCAGTATTGGCGTGATCTATAAATGCATGGTCGAGAAAAAGGTTTACCTGATCGACGACATGTCCCGATATCCTGCTGATTACCACCTGCAGCCTCCCCATAATAATCTGGCGCCGCTTCGTTCCAAGAGCTTCATCCTCTGCCCTATCGTGGTCAAGGGTGAGGCGATCGGCGCCTTCGGCATCGACAACAAATCGAGCCACCGCGCCCTGAACGATTCCGATGTCGATACCATCATGCTTTTTGCCGACCAGGTAGCTTCGGCAATCACCCGCATTAACCTGCTGACATCTATCGATACCCTGACAAGCGAGATGGAAAGTTCGTTCGCCTTTTTGCTTGGCAGTCGTGATCAATATTCCCGCAATGTCATGAATCTCAGGGAGAGTGTCGATTCGGTTGCTGACGGAACTTCCATTATCGCCTCTGCAGCAGAGGGGGTCATGTCTTCGGTGGACGAGACCAGCGCAGCTGTCAATGAGATTTCCGTAGCCACTGAACAGGTTACCCGCAATCTGGACCACCTCGCGGGCATCGTGCATCAGTCGGCCTCTGCCATAGAGGAGATCACCAGCACCATCAGCAATGTTGAGCAGAATGCCGCAATTTCCCATGAAGTCTCCAGCCAGGTGAAATCACAGGCTGATGAGAGCATCGCCGTGGTAACCGAAACCATAAACTCCCTGGCCGAGATTCAGAACTCGGTGGAGCTTTCCTACGAGGCAATCAAACGACTGGCAGAAAACAGTACCCGCATCGAAAATTTTGTCAGCGTGATTAATGACATTACCAAGAGGACCAACCTGCTGGCTCTGAATGCCTCTATCATCGCAGCCCAGGCCGGTGAATACGGTAAAAGTTTTGGCGTGGTGGCTGATGAAATCCGTAACCTGTCACTCCAGACCGGTCATTCCACCGGTGAGATCACCGGTATTATTGAAGAGATCATGTCCGAATCCAAAACAGCAAACAGTAATATCACCGCCACCAAGAATCTGGTCCAGCGCGGGGTACAGCTGGGGCACTCCACCGGTGAATCCCTTAAGGCAATCTTTGACCGCTCGGTCTGTTCCATGGACATGACCCAGCAGATCAAACTTGCTACCGAAGAACAGGTTGTAAGTGTGCAGTTGGTGGCCAAGTCCATGGAAGATATCAGTTCCATGACATCCCATATTTTCACCGCCTCCAGCGATCAGGCCAAAGCTACCAGGAGCATTGTGCGGGCTGTCGAAGCTATCAAGGATATGACCCATGAAATGGTAAATTCAACCTCTCGCCAGGTGGAGGACAGCCGTCAGATCCGCCATGGTGTGGAAGCGGTCAGCGAAATGGTTGTGGAGATGTTTGACAACATGGAACAGCGCCGTGTTCAAAGCGCCGAGGTGGTCAAGGAGCTTGAGTCGATGAAAAATCTGACCTGCCAGATTTAGAAAATATTAAGGTTGGATGTTTTTTTTGTAGCGTATACACGATCTTTTTGTTATAAAGTCACACTTCCGGCCACGACGGCTACCCCCTGGGAACCGATCTGCAGTTTGCCGGGGCAAACAATCACATACCGCACGGATTCGAGAGCGAACCGGGACGGAAGGGGAAAAACCCCATCAGGGAATGCATGCAATGCACGATCCCTGTCCGTCAACGCGCCCTCCGGCGCGTTTTTTTTTGCAGATGGGAGATTCATGCGTAAGAAAGTAACCATACCTGGAATACTTCAGATGAAGCAGGATGGGCATCGTATCACGGTGCTGACCGCCTATGATTATCCTTTTGCCCGCCTGGTGGATGGCGGAGGGGTGGACATGATCCTTGTTGGCGATTCAG
>JBGSQD010000162.1:0-42678 GCA_041738275.1 Geobacterales bacterium | reverse complement strand
AGCAGTTGGGAATTGCAGAGAGAATCGCACTGATTGCCAAGAGAGCTTACAGAAAAATGTTACCCGTTTTGAACCCGGCAGATGCTCTCAAATTACTGCCGGCAATAGGATAACGGAATCCAACTGCCGTTTTTAGGATTATACTCTGTACGATTGGCGAGCAATCAGGTACATCAATATTTTCTGAAGATCTTCTGTTGGTGCCAATAAAGCGCATCCGGTTCAGGCCACAGTGTTTGCTCGGCAGGGCCGATGATGGGGCGTCCTGCAAGTGTCTGCATATGGCTGGGGATGTTATTGCTTGCAGACAACTGTTTTGACACAAGCACGGCATATGATCCGGAAACAGTAATAAGACCTTCGTCAAATGTCCAATGGCACAGGCGGCACAGTGCCATGCCGTTCTGGACGGTGTCATTGTGCGTCAGGCTCCATGGCACGATATGGGCAGCGTCAACTACGGTATGGCAATCTGCAGTCAGCATACGGATACCGCAGACGGCGCAGCGGTGATCATACATGCTGACAATGACTCGCCTGAACGCCTGATCCCGCACTGCCAGGGCGTATTGTATTGTTTCGGAGTTTTCTTGGATCTGCTGACGTCTCGATTTCTCCAGCAACGTCTGGCTGTATTGGAAGGCCTCTTTGTTGATGATCCCCTGTTCGACCAGATCAGCATGCAGTTCCGGTGCAAAGCAGGTTTCAATAAGGACGGTTCGCAGCAGATTGCGCGATTCTTCATGGCAGAGCAGGGTGTACAGCTCGTCATCCAGTCTCACCCCCAGCACGATTTCCTTCAACTGAGCAACGCACCTTATCTGGCGGGTGGCGGCAAGAATCGTTTCCATGCCCGGTTTCGGGATGTGGTGCCAGAATTTGTCGGAATTGAGATGGTAAAAAGGGAGGATGATGTTTGAGCGCTGGTCTGGGGGCATGACGCGAGACCAATAGATGGTGAAGATTTCCCCAAGATCGGGGGTGAATTCGATGAAGTTGGTTTTTATGATCCCTTGGGCGATTAGGTCTATTACAGCCAACATCAATAGCGGTTTATGCGGGGCGCGGTATTTGGTTGCTGCCGTCCAGCGGGAGCGGCTGGTGTCGGAGCAGAGGGTGGAGAAGGTTTTCAGATAACGATCAATCATTGAGAAACTCCAAGTGATTAAAGGTTCTCCGCAAGGCGTCCATCCCTGCCCATTCTTGAGCTATCCGTCTATTACGGCGAAATATGTCAATCAAAGGCAGGAGTCCAGCATTCATAACAAGTGCTGCTGCCTTTTGCGACAATTCACCACCACTTTTTGCAGAAGCCTCTGTTCCCGATTCAATGAGAATTACGTAGAGTCTAGAGTCTAATTCAATGCTGATCCCAGACTCGGCCAACCCTTTTACACCCCGCGCCGCAATTTCAATTCCCTCGTGATCGGCATCGCCAAAATACAAAATGCATTTGTGGCCATAGCTTTCCACAACCTGAACGACTCCGTCAGTCATTGAAACAAAATTGTTCCCTCGCCCATAGGCAACGAACCCCCAAAGACCCGCTTCTTTATTGAATCGGCACAGGGTATTGTATGTCGTGGCATTCTCAACACAGATACCGCACTTACTTTCGCTGCCAATAGGCCCTGGAATCCACGGAATTGGTTCTGGCACATAAAAACAGCCAAGAGTATCAAAAGTGATAAGACCATTTTTAAAGGCGGTAGTCGCAACCAGCGCATCAAGCGCCTTCTCATCTCCAAAAATATCAAGAGAACGCTCTCTGAGTGGTTTCTTGTTGAGTTGCTTGCCACGATTTTTCTTAATCCAGGTATCAACCGCTATCCATGGTGAGTCAGAACGTTTTTTTGTATCGGCAAAAAATGACAGTTCAGGCGACCAGATAATGTCATTCGCATGTTCAACTATTTTTTTAGGGGTCGCTCTGCTTACCCATGCAGGCAGATGCGGCAGAGCACTCTTATCCCATAATCGTTGAGACTTCGGATATTCAATGAGCGCAGTCCCGTGAAGCTCATTCAATATCAACCTAAGCGTTTCTCGTTGTTTCCCCGGCTCAGTGGTCATGACTTTTGAAAGTGTTCGCCATAACTCATTTAAAGAAGTTCTGCCAAATTCCAGAGCTGCCAGGAAATGTAGCGATTCAGGGCGCATGCGGAGCCTCGGAATGAATTACCAGGGTTGTCGTTTCACCACCGTTGTATATTGTCTTGTCCTGCTGAACAAGCGTGTGGCCGGTGCGTTTGACTATTCCGGCTGTGCCACCTTTTCTGATGAGGATATTGATTGGATAAATCCTGCGAATCTCCATGTCATCTGTTGATGTGTAGGCAATCATCTGAATGCCATATTGACGGGTCAATGCCACTATCAGCCGAACAAATTCGATGTGGTTACACGATCCAAAAGGATTATCCATGAGCAGAATTCCGCCCGATTGTCCTTCAAACGACAGCAGGTTACACATCGCCATGTAAAAGAGTACCGAACCGGAAAGTTTTTGTCCACCTGACCATGAGTGCAGGCCTTCGGGGTGCCCTATACCGACATAATTGGTACTTGGCGAGGTGTCCGGTTTAAGAGTTTCAATTCTGTAAGCATTGCCAAGTAGTTCGGAAAGCGCGGACTGTACAATCACCGCACCGGAAGGAAGCTTGCCTTCCGTTTGTGCAAGACGTGTTACGGTGCTGGCGATGGCAAGCCGTGACTGTTCCGAATCCATTTTCACCGACGTCCAAAACCTTACAAATGGACGGTTTGTCCAGTTGTGCCAGATTCCACCAAGCGGTGGAATCTTACTTTTCTTTTCAAGGTTTGAAAGGAGAGCGAGCGCTTTTTTGACGTCATGCATGACCTCGGTAACTACAATGTTCTTATTCCGTTCCTGTGTTTCAAGATCATGAGACAGGGGAGCCATCGCAAATTGTACGTGTTCAGCCAGGGTATCGATCCCATCCGTCAATACACCTTCACAGCGACGCAGCTCTTCCTTGATATTCATTACAACTTGTGGAATCTGCTCACAGAGCTGATCATCAAGAAAGCCTCCCAATTCATTACTAAAATGTTTCAATTTTCCATAAATACGCTGTACCGTTTCTTCCGCCTCTTTTTTTGCCTTCTGTGCAGTTTTTAGCCCGTACTCCGCCTCAGTGTCTGTCGCAAATGGCACAGCTTCGGGTTCAGGCTCCACATCCTCCAAACTGGCCAAATTTGTGAGAATATGAACTCTACCTGTACAATTCGATATTTCTACTGCTCTGGTATTTATTGTCTCATTCAAGTTGAATATGAGTTTGGCGGAATGTTCAATGTCGGCGGTAAAGATGCGTTCCTGTTCACGGGAAACTGCCATATCACCATTGAAGGACGCAACTTTCTGGGAAGAATTAACAGCTTTCAGTTCTTGCAGGGCTTTAAAGGCCTCTTTCATTGATCGTTCGGCATGGGATTCCGCAATTTGCGCCTCTTCCTTGGCCGCCTGCATTGTCTCTACATCAATTTCAGAAGCCTGTCTCCCTGCAATATGGTTCGAAGCCTCCTGGATATACTCTTCTGTCAACTTGCCAAATTTTTCACGCCATTTTCCAGATTCTTCTGTGTGAGCTGCTTGAGCATTTTTTACCAGCGTTTTGGTCTCGATATACTCTGCATCAGTACTTGCTGCATCAAGAGCACGTTCTTTCGTTACGAGAAGTACCCGCGCCGATTCGCTTGTAACAGCCAATGATTGAAATTCTTCACTCGGAACTTTTTTTTCGCCGGCGAGCTGGTCTAATTCATTCCGTATGTAAGTACAGCGAGCATCTCCTTTTGCCGCCAAATCTCGCGCAGACGACTCCCGCTCACCGGCAGTAACAATCATTTCCCTGCAATTAGCAATAATGGATTCGATAGTGGACAACTCGTTGGCAAGCTCTGTGATACGTTGGATGCGTTGAACTTTGCCAGTTTCGTGGGTATCAATATGAGCCTTGACAGCCCCGTGATCTTTTCTGAAACGCTGTAAATTTTCAATAATCGCAGCCAGATCGACTTCAAGACTCGCTAAAGTGGATTCTATCTGACGGCACTGTTCCTCAATTTGTGACCGTTCCTGAAGGCATGATTTGAATTCGTTTTTTTTGAGGGCTGCGGCGTTCATAAGAGCCAGCCGGGACGAGTCGTCATAACAAGCAAGGAATCCTACAATTCTTTCTTTTGCATGGAGCAGTTCGTCTCGTGACTGACGAATTGTCGGCAACGTCAAACGATATGTTTCAATTTCACGCCTGTTGTTCTCGCAAAAATCTGCGGAACGTTTACGGTCTATAGCGACACCAATGTCAGGAAAAACAGCAACCCCCTCATAGGGTGCATCGTTGTCATCATCGGTATAGACAGAAATTATAACCGGTGCCAGAACACCGCAGCCATCTGCGAGCAGTTCCTGCGCTCTGTCCAGGTCACGCTTTGATATGACCGCAACTCCGCCATAGCGGGAAGGAAATGCTTCCACAAGATTTCTGGCTTCTTCTACCGGGATATTCCTTTCAGCAAACACTAACCACCAACTGTAAGCGGTAATGCCAGCAATTTCGAGCGTTTCAATTACCCGTTTCACATCTCTGGCCGGTGGTAGCAGACCACCGTGTCCTTCGATAGCGGCAACCTGTTCCGTGAGTTTCTCAATTTCCGCATCAAGTCTTAACAACTCAGAGACTTCATTTTCATAGCGTTCCTGAAGCCTTCCGGGCAAATCAGGTAAAAACAGATCAGGTTCGGCCTGTCCGAACAAGGCGCGTATGCCAGACAACCCGCTAATGGCGGCATAATCTTCAGTGTGTTTTTGAAGATTCTTGTCAGCAGCATTCACGGCGCTTTGCAGGCGGTCGCAATTATTTCTGTTTGATTTGAGTTGTTCCTTGTTGCCTACGAGGGAAGCATTCAGGTTTGATCTCTCGTTTTCCAACGTGGTGCGCTCTTTTTCCGCATTAACTATTGAATCAGCAACCACCGACAACGCGGTATTAGGGCATGACGTACTTTCAGTAAGGAGCGTTTCGGCAACAAGCCGCTCCACAGAGGCCAGCCTGGCGGTCTCATCTTTTTTAAGAGAAGTTTTTTCCTGACTCTTCCCGGCTTGGAAGGCAACGTGTTCATTCAGTAGGTCATGAAGTCTCTTCGTTTCAATAGTCGCTTCGGTAACTGCGGCAAGTTGGTTGTTGTTCTCAGCTAGAGCCTGTTCCAGCTCAATAGAAAGAAAGCCATGGAGCAGCGACCGTGCCATAGCTACTTCATCAGTAAGAGAACGGAGCGGTTCCGATAATAAATCAAGCTGGCGCGCCAGATCTTCCGCCCGTGAGCGTGACTGTTCAACCTTTACACGGCCAAACAGCGCTTGCATTGCTAAATGAAGGCGTTTTGCCGTACCTAATTGAGCATTGCATTCCTGATAAGTCTGTTGCGCTTCATCATGAGTGAGAACGGCAATCTGTTCCTTGACGCCCCGCAATCTGGCCTCATAATCAACAAGCTCAACTTGTTGACATTTTAGTTCTGATTTATCGGTTACTTGAGCATGTTCAAGGCTGGTCAAATGATTTTCGGCAGATTTCAAGGTTGCAACCACTCTTGAAACAACCATACGTAGCGACTCCGTGACTCTGTGGCGATGATGCACTGCCGCAGCATACTCATCAGCAACCGGCTTCATCATAAAAAACCTGTCGTAAAGAGCTGAATATGCAGCGAGTTGAGCCCTGGTAACGGGTTCCAAGCGTACCGACTCCCTGTGTTGTGCCAACATGCCATGGAGACGTTCAGTTGTGTTCTTGTCGAGAACATCATGGCAAAGAAATTTTAAAACCATCTCGTTATTGCTGAATTGCTTTAGAAATGAAGAGGAGTCACCCTCACTCATGGTAAATTGCATCATTAATTTGAACTGCTCAATATTGAAAAATCTTTTGCTCAGGTAAGCCTGCCAATCCTTCATATTCTCCGTTAGATAGAAATCCTTGCCCGGCTTATCAAAAATTTCCCGAAGATATTTTTTTGCTTCATTTAACGTTTTAGGAGACGTTGCCACACGTTGTGGAATTGAAGATGTAATAGGCAGGTCATCAATGCCAAATTCGCTATCAGCGATAAAAGAAAAAAACACGGTAGTGTGTTCATACCTTTCTCTGTTGGTGAATTGGCTAAATCTACCTACAACCCGCGTTTCAGTGGCTGTCATGCCTGGAAGATTTCCGCTACCCGGTATCGTCCACTCAGTGGCAACAAAGCCAATCTCATTTTCCTCGAAATAATAAGCGAACTGGCGTCCGGAACTATCTCTTTGTGATACCAGTTCATTGTGATGGGGCAGGAATATTGAAAAAATCAGATGCAATTGACTTGTCTTTCCTGAGCTGTTCGAGCCTATGATCAAGGCATTTTCCGGTGTACCGTCAGGCATGGAAAGATCGTAGGACAATCCGTCAAGCCTGGCATCTCGGTAACCTATTTTTGAAAACCTTACCGAAAGCAGTTCAGCCATTCATGGCCTCCTTCATCGCCTCATCAACCGCTGACGCCTTTACCGCTGAAAGCACGGCGTCAGCAATTTCCTGCGCTCCTTCAGTCTGCAAGCGGACTCTCAACTCCGGAAGGGTTTTATAGGTACCGCCCGCATCGTCGCTATCTTTCACCATCAGGCTGTGATCAGTAAAATACTTAAAAGTTGCATCTATTTCTCCGCGCAAAGTACGCTTACGCGCCTTACCACTCTTTTCCGAAAAAGAATCCGCCTTCATTCGTTCCACTATTTTGGCAGCCTCGGTGAGTCCTCGCAATGATGCTGGTGCTTCACTATGTTCAAAGCTCAGCTTTGCTGCCGCCTCTACAAGGAATTCATAAACCTCTTCTGACGTCACCGTCTGGACAGACTCCGAATACAATGCCTGCTGTCTCTGGTATGCGCAGGCAAGAATGGCTGCATTACAGATGCCTCTGACAAGCCGTGCCTCTGGTCCAGTCTCCTTGACAATATCATCTCGTTTCGACATGAAGATCGAGTCATGTTCCGGCTCATTTGAAAGAACAACACCATCTTCAGTAACCGAAGTGATGGAAAGCCCGAACCGTTTCGCCATGGTTTGAGCTGCTGTCCTTGTCCCGTCCGTATTTGCAAGATATGCCGCCACCAATTGAAGCAACCTTCTTGAGGATTGTCCTTTGCGCGGCGATAGTCCGGATTTAATAATCTCGGTAGCCATATCAACTGCATCAATGCTGATCATTTTCAGCCCCTTTACGTTCAATCAGGTAGTCATCTCCGGTGCATGCCTGGCATACAAAACGGTTATATGTTCGGCTTACGGTATATCTGCCATCGTGACTTTTGTTGTGCGCCCAGGCGGCGGATATCATTATTGCAGCGGCAATACATTCCTCGTTGAAATCTTCCGGTTCCAACGCCTTCATGATATCCGACAACTGCGTCGGCTCGGCATCAGCCATTACTGCTATTGTGTCCTTAGCCTTGGCTATGGTCATTTCATCAAATATTGACAAGGCAAGATCATCTTCATCAAGGAGTTCGTCACTATCTGGCGACATATCCCTTGCCTCGGTTGCCAATACCGGTTTGAGAAGCAATTCCGTTTCAGCAATGATGTCATGCAGTATGGGCGGACACGGGAGAGCAAATTGGGTGTTAACCACATCGCAAACGGCAAGAAGCGCTTTCGGATCGCAAACCTCATGGAAAAGCGGGTTAAACACATCATTAAGCATTGAGGGCAACGGAATGTGACTTGAAACAAATCCCTGGTTTGCGATACAAGAGCTGTAAAGTCGGGGAAGTTCCATGGCAAGGGTCTGTAACTCTCGATACGCGTTCCGGCAGCTTTTTATGACCAAGAGCACACGTTGCGCAAGTGGTAGTTTTTCCTTGGGCAGGTTATCCATGCTGGCGTCAAGCAATTCCTCCAGTGTGGTGTCTGCTGCGATGGCATCTTCAACGTCCCGCTGAGCAAGCTGTATTTCCGGCAGAACACTGCTGTTCCAGTTATACCTTCCGGCGTTCGTCAATATCTTTCTTCGGAGAGTCCGAATCTTTTCCCCATGCTGACGGGTTATCCTCTGGTGTTCGTGGGCAGTCTGCAGGGCAGCATGGTATTCGCCGCGAGCAATTTGCCGCTGAATCACTGCCGCCAAAGCCGTCTGAATATCGCCGATTCCCTGAGTAAGGGTGCCGAGATAAAGAGTAAGACATGCGGCTGTTGGCCTGACATAAATAGCTCCGACACGGGCATATTCCTCTAAAAGCGCATGTGGAAACTCATAAAACCGGTTGATTTCCGTATCAAACAAACTGTCAATCTGACTCCCGTGTTCTTTTCTGCAAAGGAGCTTGTCAACGACGCTTTTACCCCAAGCAGCAATGTCGTCAGCCTCCGGAATCACTGAAATTGCCCCGTCGGCTTTAAGCGCGGTAAATTGACGTTTAAGATCGGAGGCAACACGCGTCTCCAGTTCCCTTACCGTCATATCGCTTGTTTCAATATCAAGGAGTCGAAGAGAATCGATCGCATGGCCAATTGCCAAAAGCCCGGTTGTGTGCGGATCGATGTTTGAGAATGGCGGGGTGGAAGTTTGTGCAACAATAGAGGCAATCGTAGAGAGTGTTGCAACCGTTTGTGAGCGGTTTCTGAGCGCGGCTGCCTCCATCCTCTCAAACTCGTCGCGGGCGATGGCAATAGCTTCAGTTTCATCCTGCGTTAACAGCTCTGATACATCACTGAAGTCGAATGCAGTTTGCTTTTGTTGCATTTAAGCCTGCCCAAGATAGATAGAAATTCTATTGATCGACAATGTTACACCATATGCATGACAGAATATGTCATTCAGCAGAAGTATCCAGAAAGCCGAAACCGAAATAATTTGCTCCCCTCCTGCAACGCCTCCCAATCTACTTCGCCCAAAATAGGACTAGTCACCCAACGTGCCTGTCCACTGTTGGCAGCAAACTCAGTCATTCCCTTTGCCGCAAGCCGCAGCCAAGAAGCGCTGAAGAACCCGACTCCACGATCATAATTCACAGATGCAGCAAGAGCGGGATTGAAAAAGTCCCGAATAATATCTCCGCTGGAGGTATCGAGTATTGGTGGGAACGGTATGTCGGAAAGTTTAGTCATGTTGTTGTGTGTTATTCAAGTTGAGAGTACAAAAAAAGCCGATCAACCGACACTTATCCCGGTTCAGCGGCTTTTGTTATAGTCCGTTTGTTCCATCCATCCATCCCATCCCCATAACAAAAAAACATAACCCTGAAAACAGGATAGTGCGTTCACGAAATCATGAAAATAATGATTTCTAACTTACTAAAATAAATTCACGTTACTCCGGCGATTCATGCGTGTCAACGGGTTACAGCCACATAAATCCCGATTCATCATATGGGTTAACCTGTTAATTAATACACAAACAGTGCCAACTGTCAGACAATTATTTATACCGCATATATTCAAGTAGTTATGCTGACGTGGCAGATGTGATGACCGATGCTGGCAAAAGATCTCAGGCATGCCGAGTGTAAAGTTACTTTACACCTGGTGGTTAAAAAAACTGGTCAGTGCAGCTGTAGTGCGGCTTTACAAGGTTTTGTAAAGAAACTTTACACTTTACACTGATCTGGATTTCATCTTCTGGATTTATGATAGTGATTTGATATCGGCACGACGCATAACTGTAACGATGCAATGCACTTGAGCGGACTGCCGATAATGTCAGGTAGAGGGATGAAAAGCGATAAAAATAAAACAGCCGATTTCATTAAGAAATCGGCTGTTGTTTAGTTTGGCGTTCCCTGGCGGACGCACTTAGAACCTTTCACTAGCCCTTAAGGTGCTGGTTATGCAGCATGCCTCATTAACACATCATCTTCACCCTTGCATTTTTCCCATCCAATACAAGCCAGCCAGATGTGCCTTGGAATCGGCTTCTCTCCGTTGCGGTAGTAAGCCAGCATGCGCCGACTTATACCAAGTGCCTCGGATGCAGAGTCAAGTGTCAATCCGTTTCGGTGCATCCAGTTCCAGATCCGTTCGTGTGATATACCACCACATTGTTCAACAGCCTCTGCCCTGAGATTGTCCCCTGAAAGACTCAGATCATCACCCCATGTAACATCATTCCCGTGTTCGCCTACTCTCGCTTTGTAGAACAGAGTGGCATTGTTCAAAGGTGATAGAAAATTGTTTCGTGCCACAATAGTGGACAGGTCAATATCCATAGTTACGTCATCGCCAAAAGTAACCGTTAGATTGAAGGGTGTAACAGACACTACGGTCTTAATTTTAAAGTGCTTGTTCATTGGTTGTACTCCTTGAACTTTTTCAGCAGAAATTCCTTATTAATCGCAGCCCATTCAAGCGCGTCCTTAACTTCCCTTCGAGGCACACTGCCGTATAATATTTCCAGTGAAGATATATCAACCAATGCTTCCCTCCCGTCACTCATTCTGATATGGAAGTGAGGCGGGTTATGGTCTCTGGTGTTGATGTAGATGGCACATTTTAGAAATCGCTGTAGTAATGGCATATGATGATGATAGTGCAATCATTGCACTGCGTCAACGCCATTTTATTTTTCGGTGTATTTTCTCTGTACAATTTGCCACCGCTTCAAATCCGGATTAAGGCTTCCCCGGCCGCAAGGAGCTGCTGGGCCATGGATCCGAAAATAGATAATGGGCTTTGAAAAATAAAAAAGGGATTAGCCTGATGGCTAATCCCTTGATTTTATTGGCGTCCCCTACCGGATTTGAACCGGTGTCGCCGCCGTGAAAGGGCGGTGTCCTGGGCCGGGCTAGACGAAGGGGACGTTTATAAGTATTACGCTTGTTCCGCCGAAGCGGTTCCGGGCCCATGGCAAGCGCAATAGACGTCAATATATACCTGAAGCCAAAGTTGTAGTCAATATTTTTTTTATGGTGCGAATTTTTTTTAGAACGAGGTGGTTGTTTAGATGCCAGACGCCTGGCTGTATAATGCAGCTGCCACGGAACAATAAAAAGGGCCTGACATTTCTGTCAGGCCCTGAATCTTTGGTGAGCCGCGTTGGGGTCGAACCAACGACCACCTGATTAAAAGTCAGGTGCTCTACCGACTGAGCTAGCGGCTCAAAGAGAAAACGATATTTACATCAGAAAAACTTCGGAGTCAATATTTTTTTTGCTTTGTTGGATTAATCTCCGATGTTACCATTGGCTGCAAGTTGCTTGAGGTTCGGTCAGCGACCGTATTGGGCGGCATTTGGCCGAGCAGGTTTCGGCGCATAAAAATTTATAGTTTGAACACGAAAGGAAGGCTGGAGTGGCCGAGATGGTCTCCATTGAGTATAACGACTCATATGATTATATGCAGCTTCGGGAGAGCGTTATATCGCTGCTGAAGCCTCTTGGAGGCATGGAATCATTTGTGAAGGCCGGAGAGCGGGTACTCCTCAAGCCGAATATGCTGTCGGGCAAACATCCTGATCTGGCCGTGACGACTCATCCGGCTCTGGTACGGGTGGTGGCAGAGCTGGTCCGGGATGTCGGCTGTGAGGTTATGATCGGCGACAGCCCCGGCTTCGGCGGTTTTTCGAGCGTTGCGGAGCGAACCGGCATGCGGAGTGTGGCCGAGGAAAGTGGCGCCAGCCTTGTGCCTTTTGACGAGACCATTGAGGTGCAGGGTGGGGGGACTTTTCGTCGTATTACCGTGGCGCGTGTTTACTGGGAAGCGGATAAGGTCATTAATCTGCCCAAGTTAAAGACCCATGAGATGATGACCATGACCTGCGCCGTGAAAAACCTGTTCGGTGCCGTGGTGGGTACCGAAAAAGCGGGCTGGCATCTTAAGGCCGGCAGATCGCGGGAACTGTTCGCCGGTTTGTTGATGGAAATCTATCTTCTGAAAAAACCGGTCCTGAATATAGTGGACGGCATTGTCGCCATGGAGGGGGATGGGCCGGGAAGCGGAGATCCGCTGCCTGTGGGGGTGCTTCTTGCGGGAAGCAATCCGGTGGCAATAGACGTTGTTGCGGGACGTCTGGCAGGGATTCCGGCCAGTCTGCTTTATGTGGAACAAGAGGCCGTGAGGATGGGACTGCCGGGCAGCTGCTGGGAGGAGATAGAGGTGATCGGTGCGAGGCAGACGGAGTTTGCGCGGCGTCCTTTCAAACTCCCAAAGGGTGGGGATGTCCATTTCGGTCTGCCCGGCTTTTTGAAAAAAGGGCTGCGCAACCATCTCATGGCGCGTCCGTATGCAAACAGGGAAGAGTGCGTTTTGTGCGGCGCCTGCCGGGATGTCTGCCCGCCCAAGGCCATCACCATAAAAAACAGCGCCCTGTCGGTTGACTATGGGCGCTGTATCCATTGTTGGTGCTGCCGCGAACTTTGTCCCCATAATGCCATGGGGGTCCGAAGGGGGCTGCTGTTAAAGATGGTCTCAATTCTCAAGCGAGACCGTTAAGCGTCCTCTTCCTCGCTTCCCAGGGGGATTTCCCGGTAGGCTCGATCCTCCTCGAAACGGCGGGTCTGTGCCTGGAGTTTTTCCAGGTCTGCCTTGCACCTTACGCAATGTCGGGCAAAAGGCATGGCCTTGAGCCGTCCCAGAGGGATCTCCTCCTCGCACTCCTCGCAGATGCCGTATTCGCCTTCTTCGATGCGCAGCAGCGCCTCATCGATGCTGTGCAGTTTTTCCCGCTCACGATCACCAAGGATCAGTCCCAATTCGCGGTCGCGTTCGGAAGATGCCTGGTCGTAGATGTCGCCGCTCGGCTCGCCAACAGTGAGAGTGTCAGCCCCGCTTTTCAATGCCTTGTTGATCTCGCGCAGGGTGTTGTCCTTCATCTGCTGGAGAATGTCGCTTATTTCTTTCCATTTTTTCTTGGGTTTGGTTGCCATGTATAACTCCATTGCCTTTTGATCTTGGCCACTGTAAAGGCGGCAAATAATACCGAAAAAGGCTGGATTGTCAAGCCAAAAGAGATGGCCGAAAGATATGGTCGGCTAGCGGCGCGGTGTAACCACCCATAATCAGCCGACGATCTCTCCGATCAGATCATAATCCGACGAGTCGGTGATCTTAAGTGATACTATGTCGCCCACATTTGCATTGCCGGCCGTGATGTAGACCTGTCCGTCAATGTCCGGTGCCTGACGGCATGAACGCCCCTTGAGGAGCAGTTCGGTCTCCTCGCTGTAACCTTCCACGATAACCTGTTCGCAGGTGCCGATCAGGGAGCGGTTGCGGCGGAATGAGAGCCGCGCCTGGGCACGCATCAGTTTCCTGTAACGCTCGCGCTTGACGCGTTCCGTAATCTGCTCCGGCATCTCTGCCGCGGGTGTCCCTTCTTCCTTCGAGTAACAGAACACCCCCAGGCGGTCGAATTGGGTCTGCTCCACAAATTGCGTCAGGGTGGTAAAGTCGTCCAAGGTCTCGCCGGGGAAACCGACTATCAGGGATGTGCGCAGGGCGATGCCGGGGATTTCGCTGCGCAGCTTGACGATCAGGTCGCGGATCTGCTGTTCGGAACTCCTGCGTTTCATCGCCTTCAATATCGGGTCGGAGATGTGCTGGATCGGTATGTCCAGGTATTTGCAGACCTTGGGTTCGTCGCGGATAAGCTCGATCAGGCTGTCGGTTATACCGTCAGGGTAGGCGTAGAGCAGTCGAATCCAGCGCAGGCCGTCAATGGCCGCCAGGCGCCGGATCAGCGTCTCCAGGCTGGAGCCGTCGGCCAGGTCGCTGCCGTAGCGGGTTATGTCCTGGGAAATGATATTCAGCTCTTTCACTCCCCGGGCAACCAGCATTTCCGCCTCGGCCACCAGGGCATCCTGCGGCCGGGAGCGGTAGGAGCCCCGCAGTTTGGGGATGATGCAGTACGAGCAGCAGTTGGAGCATCCTTCGCCGATCTTCAGGTACGAATACCAGGAAGGTGAGGAGTTGAGGCGCGGCAGGGACTCGTCGTAGATGTAGTCCGGATCTCCGATATAGCGCAGTTGGTGGTCGGTGCCCCCCTTTTCTGCCAGGATTTCGGCGATGCGGGGATAGTCCCCGGTGCCGATGAAGATATCCACCTCAGGCAGTTCCTGGGCCAACTCCTCCTGGTAGCGCTGCGGCAGGCAGCCGGAAACGATCAGGGTGTGGCACCGGCCGTCATGTTTGCGTTCGGCCAGGTCGAGGATGGCGTCGATGCTCTCCTGTTTGGCTTCCTTGATGAACGAGCAGGTGTTGACGATTATGACGTCGGCATCCTTTTCATCGGTGGTGATCTCATAGTCCTGCTTGGCAAGCACGCCGAGCATGACCTCGGCATCCACCAGGTTTTTGGGGCAGCCCAGGCTGACCATGCTGACTTTCTGTTTTATTGCTTCGCTCAAAGTATCCTCTCGTTTCTACTCTCTGAAATTCAAAAACTGCATCTCCACATCCAGGTCCTTGCCTTTAAGAAGCTGAATGGCATCCTGGAGATCGTCACGATTCTTGCCGGTAACCCGCACCTGGTCATCCTGGATCTGGGCCTGCACCTTGAGCTTGGCCTCCTTGATGACGGCAATGATATCCTTTGCCTTCTCCTTGGAGATGCCCTGCTGGACCGTGATGGTCTGGCGTACCAGGCCGCCCGAGGCCGGCTCGACCTTTCCGTACTGCAGCGCCTTGATGGAAATGTTGCGCTTGAGAAACTTGGACTGGAGCACGTCCACCACGGCCTTCAGCTTGTAATCATCATCAGCCAGGATCTTGACGGAATCCTTTTCCGGAGTGATCTGGCTCTTGGAACCCTTGAAATCGTAACGTTGGCCGATCTCTTTGATAGCCTGGTTGACGGCGTTATCCACCTCCTGCATATCTACCTTTGAGACAATGTCGAATGACGGCATGGCAAAACCTCCATAAATTTATACCACGGAGACACTGAGAAGAACAAAGGAAAACAGGATACTGCCTATTCCGTGAAAAAAAACAGTTCTGATTTCCAGTTTGTTTGTTTTTTTGATGTGCTTCGTGCCTTCGTGTCTCTGTGGTGAAGTTTTTGACTCAGGGTTTTATGACCTCGACCCCCTTAGGGATCTTGAAGCTGAATTTTCTGTTGTCGATACCCTTGTTGACCCTGGCCCGACTGTAGTCGATGCGGGTTTCGTTGCCGGTAATATCGAAAACCACTGACGAAACGATCGGGAAGATGTCGCGTACGGCCCCATCCTTGAGGAAGTGCTCCACTGCCTCGACAGAGACGGTCAGCTGCAGCTTTGCCAATACCGGCGACGGCTTGTGGGGCACCAGTTCGAGCTGGTAATTGCCGCCCTTGTCCCGCTTTTCTTTGGCAAAGGCGATAGAAAAGTCACGGGATACGTGCCCGAGCCCGGTCAGGTAGGAAAGTGCAATATTGTTGCCACCCTTGAACATCTCGGAGACCTGCGAAACCATTACCTGCCGGTTTTCCGGCAGGTAGAACCAGACCTGCCTGCCGTTGGAAACGATTTGCTGTTTCGGCTTGGTGTAATTGAACCTGAACATGGCGGTGGAGGATGCCGGACGTTTCAGCAGGACCTCGCCGCTGCCCAGTTGTTCCTTTTTGATGGCGGCAATTGTAGTCCTCTGGCTGAAGTCGGCCTGCACATCCTGCAGGGTGGCATAGCCTTTTTCCAGGGCGGCCACCACATCCTTGAGTGCTGCCGTCTTGTCGGCGGCCAGGGCCGGGAGCGCAGTCATGGCAAGGAACAGCAGTGAACAGGCCAGATGCCGTATGAATCTCATGGACACCATCATCGCGGCAGGCTCTGTTCCGACGGCTTGATGACCTGGACGCCGGGTGGAACCATAAAGGTGAATGTGCCTTGGTGCAGGCGGTTATTGATCCTGATGTTGTTGAATTCCATGGTGGTGGAGTTTCCTTCCTGGTCGTCTACGGTTGTTGAAAGAATCGGGAATGGATCGGACTGAAAAGTGTTTTGCGGCGTTTTAGAGCCAAATCCCGGCGGAACGCTGCCCTGGTTTCTATGCGGTGTTCTGTAGTTAATGTACGTCACTACGCTGTCGCGATCTACCACGACGAAGATGCGGCGGGTGTTGATCATAGAGCGGCGGGGGGTTAGCTCCAGGACGTAATTGCCGGCCATGTCATACATACCCGGGGCAAAATTGATCTGAAAGTCCTTTGAAATCCGGCCCAGACCCTGCAGGAAGTTGACGGCCCGGTCACGGTCGGGGTCAAAGCTGTGGTGATTGTAAAGAAAGCTCACGTCACTCAGGATAACCTCGCGATTTTCCGGGTGATAGATCCAGAGCATCTTGCCATCGCTGACGATCTCCTGATTATAGGGGCGGAAGTACTCGAAACGGTACATAAGGGGTGAGGAGTTCGATGCCATCATGACGGACATGCGGCCATCACCCCTGAGTTCGCGCTTGTCCTTCGCCAAAACGGTACGCTGGAAGAAATCGGCGGTCATGTCGCTTATGGGCGCCAACCCGGTATTATCCGGTTTGAATGGTTTTTCGACGGCTGCGATAACGTCGTTCAGCCCCACATTGATCTGGGGTGCAGCAAGCGCCTGGCCGGCACATAAGCAAAGCAGCAGTCCGGTCAGCAGTGCGTGAAAACGTTTCATGAAATCCTCCTATTTTCGGTACATCCGGCTGAAAACGGGACTAATGAATAATAATGCCATAAGCCCGGTACTATCGCAACCGCTTTTGAAATTATTGCAGACCGATGCCGGCAGGTAGCCTGGGCATGTCCTCGTCACGGCAGCGCTGCATCCGGGGGATCATGCCAGTGCACTGACATCCAGAACAAAAACAATACTGCCGTCACCCATTATGGCGCCGCCGGTGATGGCATGCATGCGGGCAAGCGGGTTTCCAAGCGGTTTTACGAAGATCTCCCGCTGTCCCAGGATGCGGTCGGTCAGCAGTCCCACCGGGACCCCGCTGATGCTGGTTACGATCGCGGGAGCGCAGGCGGCGCCTCCGGGTGGTGTTGCCTGCCCTAAAAGGTGATTGAGGCTCTTGAGAGGGAACGATTTGGTGCCCATGGCACAGACGATCTGTCCTTCCTCCTCTTTGATGTCGTTGCTTCTGAGCTCCAGGGCGCGGTCGATGGCGTTGACCGGGAAGGCCACAATAAGCTTCCCGCACTCCACCAGCAGGGCATTGATGATGGATACGGAGATGGGGAGTTTGAGGTTGAAGGAGCTTCCCTGGCCGGACTCTGATTTGATGGCAAGCTTGCCGCCCAGATTGTGCACGGCGCTTCTGACCGCATCCATGCCGACGCCGCGCCCGGAGACGTCGCTGACCGTCTCTGCCGTTGAAAAGCCGGGTGCACAGACGAGCATGAACGCTTCCTCCGGTGTCATCTCCCCGGCCTGGGCCCTGGTGATGATCCCCTTCTCAACGGCCTTGGTGATCAAGCGTTCGGGGTTCATGCCACGTCCATCATCGGAGACAACAATGTTGACATGGTCCTTGTCGCGGGTCACCGAGATGCGGATCTCGCTGCCAAGAGGTTTACCGGCAGCCAAACGCTCGTCGGGCAGTTCGATGCCGTGATCCACTGCGTTGCGCAGGATATGCACCAGCGGTTCCGTCATCTCCTCCAGGATGCCCCGGTCAAGCTCTATGTTTTTCCCTTCAATGTTAAGGTTGATCTCTTTGCCCTGCTTGCGGGCCAAATCCCGTACCAGGCGGGGAAACCGCTCGGCAATGAATGAAAACGGAAGCATCCGGGCCCGGAAAACCTCGTCCCTCAGCTCGCGCAGCAGCACGGATAGCTTGCCGAGCGGTTCGTCAAGCCTCGCCTCGGGGCAATTCTGCGCTTGATCAGCTAAATGATGCCGGGTAGTGATGAGTTCGCCGGTAATATTCACCAGGCGGTCGAGAATCTCGGTCCTGACCCGGATGCTTTTAAAGGAATCCGACTGCCGGAATTGGTGCTGTCCGGGTGTGGCCTGGCCGCGTCTGTCCGGCGTGGGGTCGGTGTCAGCAGGAATGGGCGGGACTGGTTCCGGAGCAGTTTCCGGTGATGGAACAGGGGGGGGAGTGCTGCCTGGTGTGAAGCCTGCGAGGCGTTTGGCCAGGTCGGCACCGTCCGGCAGGTCGCTATCGCCGGACTCGATCATGGAAATCATGACACCCAGGGCGTCGCTCCCCTCCAGCAGCAGATCGACTATGACTGGGGAGAGGGTGAATTCTTCATTGCGCACCTTGCTCAGCAGATCTTCCATGGCATGGGCAAGCAGGGCAACAGGGTCGAATTGCATGGTGGCCGCCATCCCCTTGAGGGAGTGGGCATGGCGAAAGAGTTCATTGATAATGCTACTGTCCGCGGAGTTGCTCTCGAGCTGGACGATGAGATCGTTGAAGGCCCTGATATGGTTTTGAGATTCCGAGACAAACAGGTCCCGGTATTGGGACATATCCATGGATCATCCCTCCAGGCTGGTCAAAACCTCGATAACCTTTTCGGGGGTGAAGGGCTTCTGGATAAAGGCTTTTGCGCCATGGGCCAGGGCTTTCTGGATAACCGGCTCCTGGCCGATGCCGGAACAGATTACGACCTTGGCAAGGGGGTGTGTCCTGAGGGTCGATTCCAGCAGGTCGAGTCCGTTGGAATCGGGCAGGATAATGTCCAGGATGATGATATCCGGCTTGCGGTCATGAAGGTACTTCATGGCCTCGATACCGCTGGCGGCCTCGGCGACCACGGTATACCCCTTTTCATTCAGGATGCCTCTCAAGATGTTGCGCATGAAGAAGGAATCATCGACGATCATGACAGTCGTACCCATAGTACCCCCGTATCCCAATTCCAAATCAAGGCGTTATCTTCGTTGGCTCGTCTTCGGCTCCTCAACGTACTGTTTGTACGCCTCGTCGCCTCAATCCTCGCCGCCTTGATTTCATCCTTGATTTGAAATCGGTGTCAGCCGTTAAGTTTGTTCTGCAGCAACTCGTTAACCAGGGCAGGATTGGCTTTGCCTTTGCTGGCCTTCATCACCTGGCCGACAAAAAATCCGAACAGCTTGTCCTTGCCGCTGCGGTATTCAGCCACCTGACCCGCTTCCCGCTCCAGTATTTCATCGATAATCGCCTCAATGGCCCCGCTGTCGGAGACCTGGACCAGCCCCTTCTCCTCGACGATGCTGTCTGGCTCCTTGCCGGTTTTCCACATCTCGTCGAAGACGGTCTTGGCGATCTTGCCGGAAATGGTGCCGTTGTCGATCAGTTTGAGCAGTTCCGCCAGCAGGCGCGGTGTTACCGGGCACTGTTCGATGGCTGTGCCGGAATCGTTCAGGCTGCGGATTATCTCGCCCATGATCCAGTTGGATACGGCCTTGCCGTTTGAGTGGAAGGAGAGGCACTCCTCGTAATATTCGGCCAGCGGCCGGCTGGCGGTCAGTACTTCGGCATCGTAGGCCGGGATGCCGAACTTGCCGATGAAGCGCTGTTTCTTTTGTTCAGGCAATTCAGGCAGCTCATCGCGGGTCCGCTGCACCCAGGCATCGTCGATCACCAGTGGTACCAGGTCGGGATCGGGGAAGTAGCGATAATCGTGGGCCTCTTCCTTGCTGCGCATGGAGCGGGTCGTGCCGCTGTTCGGATCGAACAGGCGCGTTTCCTGGACTACCGTGCCGCCGTCTTCGATCAGTTCGATCTGCCGCTGGATCTCGTATTCGATGGCCTGTTTGACGAATTTGAAGGAGTTGACGTTCTTGATCTCGGCACGGGTGCCGTACTGCTCCGCTCCCATCGGCATGACCGACACATTGGCGTCGCAGCGGAAACTCCCCTCCTCCATGTTGCCGTCGCAGATGCCGAGCCAGGTCACGATCTGGTGCAGTTGCTTCAGGTAGGATACCGCCTCGTCGGAAGAACGCAGGTCCGGTTCGGAGACAACCTCCAGAAGCGGTGTGCAGGCCCGGTTCAGGTCAACGCCAGAGCCTTCCTCCAGTCCGGAGATGTCGCCATGCACCAGCTTGCCGGCATCCTCCTCCATATGGATGCGGGTGATGCCGATCCGCTTGGTTTGGTCGTTTATGGAGATGTCCAGCCAGCCGTGCTGGCAGATCGGGTCTTCGAACTGGCTGATCTGGTACCCTTTGGGCAGGTCAGGGTAGAAGTAGTTCTTGCGGGCGAAGATGCTGCGGGGGGTGATGGAACAGTTGGTGGACAGACCGGCCTTGATGGCGAATTCCACCACCTTTTTGTTCAATACCGGCAGCGCCCCGGGCATTCCCAGGCAGACCGGGCAGGTCTGGGAGTTGGGTTCGGAGCCGAAGGAGGTGGAACAGCCGCAGAAGATCTTGGAATCGGTCTTGAGCTGAACGTGGACCTCGAGACCGATGACTGGTTGGAATTTCATTAAAATATCTCCGGTTTCATGTAGGGGCGCACCGCTGTGCGCCCAATCAGGGCGTATGCAATACGCCCCTACAAAATCATAACGGTGCCTTTTTCAGATGCCACCCGGTTTCCTGCTCGAAGGCGTGGGCCGCACGCAGGATAGTCTCTTCGCCAAAGGGCTTGCCGACCAGCTGCAGGCCGATGGGCAGTCCGTCTGCGCTGATTCCGGCCGGAATTGACAGTGCGCAGGTCCCGGCCAGGTTGACCGGGATGGTGAAGATATCCGACAGGTACATCTGCAGCGGGTCGTTGACCTTTTCACCGATCTTGAAGGCCGGCGTCGGCGCCACCGGGGTCAGAATTACGTCCACCCCCTCGAAGGCCTGCATGAAGTCGCGCATGATCAGGGTGCGCACCTTCTGGGCCTTGACATAGTAGGCGTCGTAGTAGCCTGAGGAAAGCGCGTAGGTGCCGAGCATGATTCGGCGCTTGACCTCGGCCCCGAAACCCTGGCTGCGGCTCTTGGTGTACATGTCGAGCAGTCCTGTTGCTCCCTCGGCGCGGTGGCCGAAGCGGACGCCGTCGTAGCGGGCCAGGTTGGAGCTGGCTTCGGCAGTGGCGATCAGGTAGTAGGTTGCCACGGCGTAGTCGGTGTGGGGCAGGCTGATATCCACAAATTCTGCGCCCAGGCTGCGGTAGACCCCGATGGCCTGGTCCATTGCCGCTTGTACATCCGGATCAAGCCCGGAGATATAGTATTCCTTGGGCAGGCCGATGCGGAGTCCCTTGACGGAGCCGGTCAGGCAGGCCCTGTAGTCGGGCACCGGGGTATCGACGCTGGTGGAGTCTTTTGGGTCATGGCCGGCGATTGCGCCCAGCATGATGGCGCAGTCGGTTACATCGCGGGTCATTGGCCCGACCTGATCCAGGGAGGAGGCATAGGCGATGACGCCGTAGCGTGACACGCGGCCATAGGTCGGCTTGAGTCCGACGCAGCCGCAGTGGGAGGCTGGTTGGCGGATAGAGCCGCCCGTGTCGGTGCCCAGGGTGGCCGTTGCCTGTTGTGCCGCGATGGCAGTTGCCGATCCGCCGGATGATCCGCCAGGGATACGGGTTGTGTCCCAGGGGTTGCGGGTCGTGCCGAAGGCGCTGGATTCGCTGGATGAACCCATGGCAAACTCGTCCTGATTGAGCTTGCCCAGCAGGACTACGCCGCGATCCTTGAGCTTTTCATAGGAGGTGGCGCTGTAGGGGGGCACAAAGTTGTGCAGGATTCGCGAGCCGCAGGTGGTGCGGATCCCCTCGGTCAGAAAGATGTCCTTCAGGGCCAGCGGAATGCCGGTCAGAATATCGGCGTCACCGGCTGCAAAGCGCTTGTCGGCCGCCTCGGCATCGGCAACGGCGCGTTCCGGGGTGACCGTGATGAACGAGCCGATCTGCGGCTCGACTGCGTCGATGCGGGCCAGCATGGCCTTGGTCGCTTCGACGGAGGAAACCTGTCTGGAGGCCATCATGTCGTGCAGTTCGTGTATGGTCAGGTCAAATAGTTCCATCCAATGACTCCATGGTAATTAAGTAGTACGATAATCGGGGCTGGGTTATTCCAGTACCTTGGGTACGCGATAAAAGCTGGCCACTCTGTCCGGTGCGTTGGCCAGGGCCTTTTCTATGCCGATCGAAGGAGTGGTCAGGTCTGGCCGGAAGGAATTCTCCATGGGAACCGCGTGAGAGGTCGGCAGGATACCATCCGTATCAAGCCCCTTGAGCTTCTCGACATAACCAAGTATAGTGTCCATCTGTTCGGCAAAGAGATTCTTTTCTGCCTCGCTCAAATCCAGTCGCGCCAGTCGCGCAACATATTCCACATCGGCAACGGTTATCTTCATAATTAGTAAGCTCCATCAGAACATGGTACTTTAGCAGCATTGGTTTGTAGCATGAAACAGGTTCGTTGACAACATCGTTCACCCTGTAAAAACAGGAAAAAGAAATTTTGCTTGACATGCCGATACTCTTTTAGTAATTTACACCTCTTCAAAAAAATATATGACCTGACCTTTCAGGTTATGCAATCTGTATGTGAGGAATTTATGAAAACCGAAGTCGCAAAAATTGAAAATGTGAAACGTGACTGGTACCTGGTTGATGCACAGGACATGGTGCTCGGCAGGCTCTCTTCCGCAGTGGCGAACATTCTGCGTGGCAAGAACAAGGCCATCTACACTCCAAGTGTCGACACCGGTGACTTCGTCATCGTTGTCAATGCCGAGAAGATTGCCCTGACAGGCCACAAGCTGGCCAACAAGATTTACTACAACCACTCCGGTTACACGGGTGGCCTCAAGGAAATCACTGCCGGCAAGCTTCTGGAAAAAAAGCCCTCCGACCTTATCAAAAGGGCAGTCAAGGGAATGCTTCCCAAAAACAAGCTTTCCAGGCATATGCTCAAGAAACTGAAAATTTATGCTGGCAGCAGCCACCCCCATGCTGCCCAGTGCCCCAAAAATCTGTCACTTTAATACTCTGAGGAGACGCACGATATGGCAGCAGTCAGTTTTTACGGAACAGGTAAGCGCAAAAGCTCAATAGCCAGGGTATGGCTTAAACCCGGCGCTGGGAAAATCACTGTCAATAACAAGACCCTGGATGAGTATTTCGGTCGTGAAACCTCCAAGATGGTTGTTCGCCAGTCTCTGGAGCTCACGGAAAATATCGGCAAGTTCGATATCTATGTGACTGTTCAGGGCGGCGGAGACTCCGGCCAGGCCGGCGCCATCAGACACGGGATCACCAAAGCCCTTCTGGAGACTGACCCCGAACTGCGCGGCGATCTCAAGAAAGCCGGTTTCATCACTCGTGATTCACGCGATAAAGAGCGTAAGAAGTATGGTCGCAAGGCAGCCCGCGCCCGCTTCCAGTTCTCCAAACGTTAACAGCCGGATTACACAAATGATTTATTCAAGGGGAAATCCGCAAGGATTTCCCCTTTTTTATTTGCATAACCACGGACCTGGTCCGGTGTTAATGCCCTGTTCAGCCATTTTCCTGCTGTATTCGATAAAAACTTGACTACGCAGCGGCTCGGGATATAGTTGGAAAATGCAAATCCGGTACGTTGCTGCAGGTGGATAACGAGAGACCTCGCAGTACGTGGCCTTTATTAGTTTATGGACTACCCAAGGCATCTTACGCCGGTATCCATAGACACCTCTGGTGTTTCAAAGGGGCAAGCATGGCAGCTCCATCACGAATGAGAAGTCCACGGGATCAGTTTCTTAATCAATTGACCGGTATTGATCGCGATTTTAATAACTGGACATCGTGGCAATTACTCATGGACTGGCTTAAGAGGCAGCCGTGGCGGCAGGATTTTTTTGGCGGCGAAAAGATTCCGAGCAGACTGCTGCATTACACCGTGCTGGCAAACGAGTTGAGCAAATATCTTGGCGGCCCTGACGACCTTGCCTGATTTGCCGTTGCAGGCGATCTATATATCTCGGAAAAGCAGCAATAATATGTTGGCATTTACTGCTCAAAGGAGCTGATATGAAAAAGATCTGGATAATAGTGCTGTTACTGACACTGGTACCCTCGATTCTCTTTGCGGCGGGGGTCGTTGTCCCGGCGCCAACGGCGAAAGACAAGTGTCCGGTTTGCGGAATGTTCGTCAGCAAGTACCCGGCCTGGCTCGGTTCGATCAGCTTTAAAAACGGTTCGCCGGCCTATTTTGACGGGCCCAAGGACCTTTTTACCTATCTTCTCAATCTCAAGAAATTCGCCCCCGACAGAAGTCCGGCAATGATAACGGCTATTCAGGTCAAGGACTATTATTCGCTCAAACCTGTTGACGGCCGCACGGCGTACTATATAATCGGCAGCGACGTATATGGTCCCATGGGGCATGAACTGGTGCCGTTTGAGAAACAGATTGATGCCCAGTCATTCTTACGGGACCATAAGGGCAAAAGAATGCTGCGTTTCAACGAAATTACCCCGGCTGTGCTAAAGTCGCTTGAATAGTTGCAGCGAGCTCTCCATGCGTAAATCAACGATGTTTTTGCTGATCACAGCCTGCAATCTCAGCCTGTTCGTTCTCATGGCGCTGCATGCCCGGCTCAGCCAGTCGCAGGGAAACAGGGAGCGCTCGGCCCGTGCCCGGCTGGTAAAGGAACTGCGGCTCACCGACCTTTGCCTGTTTACTGAAGCCCGCTATACACGTCACCCCTCAATGGCAGATCTGCATGCCCCTTTTCAGGATCATCCGGGAGCCCTTGAACACTTTCCTTCCGGATCGCTGGTAACGCCCCCCGCAGCAGCTACGAGGAGCCATGCACAGTTCCCTTAACCGCCACATTAATATTCTCGATTTTGCCCTCTCCTCACTCCTGAGAAGAAAGACCAAAAACAGTTCGCTTCTCGTTCTGTACATGCTGATTGTCTTCATAATCGCTTCGCTGATCTTTTTCGTGCATGCCCTGAAACGCGAGGCTGCCTTGATCCTCAAGAACGCCCCGGATATGGTGGTTCAGCGGATGATCGCGGGCCGGCACGACCTGATTCCGGTCAGCTATGGCGAGAAGATCGGCGCTATCCGGGGGGTGAGTGCGGTTGTGCCGCGCCTGTGGGGCTATTATTATGACCCGGTCTTCGGCGCCAATTACACCCTGATGGTGCCGGATAACCGGACTATTTCACCGGAAAACGTCATCATCGGCAGCGGTGTTGCCAGAAACCAGCGGATCAAGACCGGAGACCTGCTGACATTTCGGACCTATGACAAGGGATCACTGCTGTTACAGGTGGAGCAGATCCTTCCGTATGAATCGGAACTGGTGGCGGCTGATCTGGTCCTGATGTCCGCCAGCGATTTTCAGGCCATGTTCCGTATGCCCCGGGGGGTTGCCACTGATCTGGCCCTGACCGTGGCCAACCCCCTGGAATTGATTACCGTGGCCAACAAGATCGTAGAGCAGTTTCCGGACACGCGCCCCATCCTGAAGAGCGAGATACTGCGGACCTATAACTCGGTGTTCGATTGGCGCGGGGGAATGATGGTCGTCATGCTGGGGGTTGCGGTGCTTTCCTTTGTTATCTTTGCCTGGGACAAGGCAACCGGTCTTTCGGCCGAGGAACGGAAGGAAATCGGCATCCTCAAGTCAATCGGCTGGGAAACCTCCGATGTGTTGCTGCTCAAGTTCTGGGAGGGGGCGGTGATCTCGCTGTCCGCCTTTCTTGCCGGGGTCGTTCTGGCCTACGGTCATGTGTTTTTCTTTTCCGCGGCGCTGTTCGAACATCCCCTCAAGGGGTGGTCCATCCTTTATCCACAGTTCAGGTTGGTTCCGGCCGTTGATGCCTATCAACTTTCCATACTCTTCTTTCTCTCGGTGATACCATACACTGCGGCAACCATCATTCCTGCATGGCTGGCGGCAACGGTTGACCCCGACGCAGCCATGAGGTCGTAGACGTGATCCAGCTCAGCCAGGTAACCAAAAGTTTCAACAGCGGCAAACCCAACCAGTTCACGGCGGTGGATGACGTCAGCCTGACCATCGAACAGGGGCAGCTCACGGTTCTTAAAGGGCCGAGCGGTTCGGGGAAAACCACCCTGCTTTCCCTTATCGGCTGCATGGCCCGCCCCAGTTCAGGGCGCATAACATTGCATGGAGTCCGGACCGCCTTCTTCCCTGACGATACGGCTGCCTCGGGTTTAAACATATCCAGTCTGCCGGAGCGCTTTTTGACCGAGATCCGACGAACCACCTTCGGCTTCATCTTCCAGCAATTCAGCCTGGTCAAGGGGATCACCGCACTGGAAAACATCATGCTTCCCGCCTATCCGACCGGAGAGAGCCAGGCAGCGGTCAGGAAGCGGGCCCTGGATCTGCTGGATCTGTTTGCCATCTCACGACATGCCTCGGCACCCGTGGACTGGCTGTCGGGTGGTGAACTGCAGCGGGTAGCCATTGCCCGGGCCATGATCAACAACCCGGCAGCCATTATCGCCGATGAACCGACTGCCCATCTGGACAGCCGGCTTTCCGTAGAATTCATGGAAACCATTGGCTCCCTGAAGTCAACGGGAAAAACCGTCCTGATTGCCAGTCACGACCCTATCGTCTATGATTCCCCACTGGCCGACACCGTGGTCGAGATGCGGGACGGCCGCATTACCGGCATAAAGAAACTGCCATGATGCAGCACCCTGCCATTATGGCTCTCCTGATCACCTCGCTGATCATCTGCGCAATGATGCTTTATGCAAGCTGGTACGGAAGGCAGATCCTTGGCAAGTGGGATCTTTCCAGCGGCAGCGAGCTGCAGTTGACCCTGGAGCGGCGCACTTACCTGATCTCCACGATCCTGAGCTATGCCCTGTTGTTTCAGATCCTTTCCCTGTTCCTGTACATCTTTACGGCCGACGACCTGCACATCCTTTTTACCGGTGCCATGTGCGCGGCCGGTACCCTCAATGTAAACAGCTACGGCTATCCAACCCTGATTCTAAAGCTGGTCAACTGCATCCTGGCGGGTGTGTGGCTGATCATCAACTACGCCGACACCAGGGGCTACGATTACCCTCTCATCAAGGCAAAATACGTCCTGCTCGGCATCCTGGCTCTGCTGGTGCTTCTGGAAACCCTGCTGATGTTCAAATACTTTTCGCTACTCAAGGGGGATGTGATCACATCCTGTTGCGGCAGCCTGTTCAGCAGTGACAAGCCGAGCATTGCCGGGGATATTGCCGGACTGTCCCACAGCATCATGCAGCCGGTATTCTTTGCCGCCATGGTGGCAACATTGGTTTGCGGCCTGGTCTTCCTCTGGAACGGGCGGGGCGGTTACCTGTTCCCGCTCGTCAGCAGCCTGACCTTTGTCATCGCTGCGGCCTCGCTGATTTCGTTCATCGCACTTTATTATTATGAACTGCCCACCCATCATTGCCCCTTTTGCATCCTCCAGAAGGAATACGGCTACGCAGGGTATGCCCTGTATGCCGCTCTGCTGGGCGGCGCGGTGACCGGAATCGGTGCGGGCGTGCTGATGCCGTTCAGACGTTGCGCCAGCCTGGCGCAGGTCGTACCGTCTCTCCAGCGCAAACTCGTCATGGTCACGGTGCTGCTGTATCTGCTGTTCGCACTGCTGGTTTCCTACCGCATGCTCTCCACTGATTTCAGGTTGGGATAGCAGTACACAGATAAACTGCAAACCGATTACTTCCCGCATTTGAAAGTGGCATCGCATCGTGATGCAGCTTGCCAGCAGGTGTCATTTTGCGTATTCTTTATCCAGAATCCGAGGAGGTAGTATTACATGATAAATATCGCCATTGTTGGAGCCAGCGGTTATACCGGGCTGGAATTGATCCGTATTCTCCATTGTCATCCGGAAGTAGCGGTGACCTGCCTGACCTCGGAGCAGAGTGCCGGGAAGCGCATTTCGGATGTGTTCCCCACTCTGCGTGGGCGCTGCGACCTGGTACTGGAAAACCTTGAACCGGTCAGGGTGGCGGAAAAGGCCGATATAATCTTCACCGCCCTGCCGCACAAGGCAGCCATGGAGGTGGTCCCCACCTTCCTGAAGCTGGGCAGGCAGGTCATTGACCTGTCGGCCGATTACCGCCTGTCCGACCCGGAGGTTTACGGGGCCTGGTACGAACCGCATCTTAACCCCGCCAACCTGAAGAAGGCGGTTTACGGGCTGCCGGAGATCAGGAGGTCCAAGATCAAGGGCGCCAGGCTCGTGGCCAACCCCGGCTGCTATCCGACCAGCATCATCCTGGCCCTGGCGCCGCTACTCAAGAAGGGGCTGATCCACCCCCACAGCATCATCGCCGATTCCGCCTCAGGTGTTACCGGCGCAGGGCGCTCGGCCAAGGTGGACTCGCTGTACTGCGAGGTGAACGAGGGCTACAGAGCCTACGGTGTGGGTGGTGTCCATCGCCATACCCCGGAGATCGAGCAGGAGTTGTCACTGCTGGCGGGTGAATCGCTGAAGATCACCTTTACACCGCACCTGGTACCCATGGACCGCGGGATACTCTCCACCGTGTATGCCGCACCGCACAAGGAGGTCAATACCGGGAAGCTGGTCAAGCTGTACGAGGAGTTTTACGACGGAGAACCATTTGTGCGCGTTTTATCCCAGGGAAATCTCCCCTCCACGGCCTTCGTGCGCGGCTCGAACTTCTGTGATATTGCCCCGGTGGTGGATCCGCGCACCGGCCGGATCATTATTGTGTCCGCTATCGATAACCTGGTCAAGGGCGCCTCGGGACAGGCGGTGCAGAACATGAACATCGTCTGCGGGCTGCCTGAGGCCATGGGGCTGGAAGGGCTGGCACTTTTTCCGTGACGGACGCACCTTTTCCGCAATCTCGGCGTTACCCTTCGGAATGCCTTGTGCGACGTACCGCTGGGTACGTCTCCGCGACATTCCTCGGGCGCCTTGACCTTGCGAAAAATCTGCGTCCGTAGAGTGTATTCCATGTTTTTACCCACGACAAAAGAAGAAGTAGACCAGCGCGGCTGGGCAGAGCTGGATGTCATCTTTGTCAGCGGCGACGCCTACATCGACCACCCGGCCTTTGGTGTGCCGCTTCTGGCTCGCTGGCTGGAGCAGCACGGTTTTCGGGTCGGCATCATCGCCCAACCGGATTGGCGTTCCAGGGAATCGTTCATGGTGCTTGGCAAGCCGCGGCTGTTTTTCGCGGTCTCGGCCGGGGCTATGGATTCCATGGTGGCCCACTACACTCCTGCCCGCAAGCTACGCCACGACGATGCCTACACGCCCGGAAATCGCCACGGAGCCCGCCCCAACCGCGCCACCATCATCTATACCTCCCGCCTGAAAGAGGCCTATCGGGATGTGCCGGTCGTTATCGGCGGTATCGAGGCCTCGTTACGGCGCTTTGCTCATTATGATTTCTGGGAAGACAAGGTGCGCCGCTCGCTGCTGTTCGACGCAAAGGCTGACCTGCTGATCTACGGCATGGCCGAGAGCCCGCTGTTGGAGATTGCGGAGCGGCTGCGCACGGGGCAGCCGCTGGCGGAGATCCGTGATGTGCGGGGAACGTGCCGGGTGGCAGGCAAGGGGGAAATCCCTGATCATGGCGATTCGCTGGCGATCCCCTCCTTCGATGAGGTTGTTGCCGATAAAAGGGTCTTTGCCGATGCCTTTCGCCTGGCCAGCCAGGAACAGAACCCATACTGCGGCCGGACAATAGTCCAGCCCCATGGTGATCGTTCCCTGGTATGCACCCCGCCGGCATTGCCGTTATCCGAGGCGGAGCTGGATGCCGTCTACGCACTGCCGTTCGAGAAGGCGCCGCATCCGTCCTATCGTGAACCTGTCCCGGCCTGGGAACAGATCAAGACCTCCATCACCAGCCATCGCGGCTGCTTCGGCGGCTGTGCCTTTTGTGCCATTGCCATGCACCAGGGCAGGAGCATCCAGTCCCGCAGCGAAGCCTCCATATTGAACGAGATCGACGCACTGACCCGCAAATCCTGGTTCAAAGGGAGTATCAGCGATATCGGCGGTCCTACCGCCAACATGTATGGCCTGTCCTGCGCTGATCCTGATGCCATGAAAGCATGCCGGCGGGGCAGTTGCCTTTATCCGCAGGTATGTAAAAACCTTGTGACCAGCGACAAGCGTGCGGTTGCTTTGTTGCGCAAGGCGCTTGGCAGAAACGGTGTCAAGCATGTGGCAATTTCATCCGGGGTGCGGTATGATCTGATGGAACGTCAACCGGATTATTTCAGTCAACTGGTCGGGCATCACGTCAGTGGGCTGCTCAAGATCGCACCGGAGCACCTTGCCGAACATGTTACTGCGCTGATGCGCAAGCCGGGCAAAAAATCTTTTGAAGCATTTTTCAGGCGGTTCCGTGATGAGAACAGCCGTTTAGGCAAACAACAGCATCTGGTGCCGTATCTGATATCCGGGCATCCGGGATGCACCCTGGCAGACATGCTGGATCTGGCATTGACGCTCAAGAAGCTGGGCCTGAATGTGGAACAGGTGCAGGACTTCACCCCCACCCCGGGAACCCTCTCCACCTGCATGTTCTATACAGGGCTGGATCCCGAGAGCGGCAAGGAGGTGTACGTTGCGCGGAGCGACCGTGAAAAAGGGCTGCAGAAGGCATTGTTGCTGTGGCACCTGCCGGATGAACGCCGCAAGGTGCTGGAGGCGCTCAAGGAGTTGGGCAGGGAGGATATGAGCGTTATGCTGCTGGCAGGTGGTGGTGGAAAGTATGCTGACAGACCTGCCAGACAAGGAGAAAAACCTCGGTCAACATCTGATCCGAAGAAACAAAATACCAGAAAACCCTAGGGTTTCCGTGTTGCATACAAAAAAACCCGCTGAGATGCTCAGCGGGTTTTTGCTTTGATATGATAGAACTACTTCACTACTTTATTTTTACAACATTTGCCGACTGAAGTCCCTTGGGACCCTGGGTGATATCAAACGTAACTTCGTCGCCTTCGGCCAGTGACTTGAAGCCGTCGCCCTGGATGGCGGAGAAGTGAACGAAAACATCCTCGCCACCTTCCTGCTCAATAAAACCGAAACCCTTTGTGTCGTTAAACCATTTAACCTTGCCTTTTGCCATTTTCCTGCCTCCTTTTTTTCTCCGGTTCAACACCGGAACATGTGGGGTACCGCCTAAGTTTCCGGAGTCTGATGCAGGAAAACCGCAAAGCCGAGTCAATCATGGTTCTTCTACGTTCTGCAGGAACTTCCGAAACTTGCTGCCAAAGTCGTTTATCATAGGGATAAAACAGGTGTCAAGCAAATTCATGTGTTATGGCGCCTTGAGTTCGTTGCTTTTGTTCTGCAGCTTTTTAACGAGTGCTGGATAACCATTGGCGGTTATAATGCGGTTGAACTGGCTGCGGTAATTGGAGACCAGGCTGACCCCCTCGATGACCACATCATAAACCATCCATTTGCCGTTTTGATTGATAAGTCGGTAATCCAGGGTGAATTCGTCGCGCTTGGCAGTAACAACCTTTGATTTGACCTCGGAATAATCGCCATCCACGGTGTTTTTGATATAGACGATCTTCTCGTTGTTATAGGATTCGATCTTGCTGGCGTAAGAGTTCTCCAGCAGGGTCGCGAACAGCTCGGTAAATTCTTTCTTTTCGTCCGGGGTGCGCGGGTTCCAGTGTTTACCCAGGGAGCGTTTGGCCATCTCACCATAGTCAAAGATGACGCTGATAGTTCTCTTGAGCGCCAGGCGGCGCTTCGGGGTGTTTTTTTTCATCTCCTTGTCTGACACAATGCGGACAACCTCATCCACGGTCTTCTTTACGTCGTCGATAGTGGCGGCAAAGACCGGGGTTGCCAAAAGCAGCCATGTCAGTGCCGTTACAGCGATATGTTTCAGCATGTTATACCTCTCTTAGCAGCCTATTAACGCTGCAATCCTGATCTATTTTACCATATCAGCAGGAGTTTCGCCGGTAGCGAAATCCAGGTTAGCCTTGGCCATGCGAAAATTGTAGATGGATTGGAAATATCCCGCGCGCATGCGGGAATAGGCCTGAAGCGCATCGAAAATATCCTTGGCAGGGCCAACGCCGAAGTCGAAGTTGGCCAAGGCGGTAACAGCCCATTTTTTCGCATTGGAATAAGCGGATTTCGTTGCTTTGATGCTGTTCTCCGCCTCTTTCAGCTCCAGATAGAATTTACGGATCTGCAGGGGGATATTGGCATCGGCAAATTCTTTGGTGCTGAGCAGCCGGTTGTATTGGGAACGTTCATTGGCGACCTTGGCTCCAGTGATACCGAAGTCGAGTTTCCAGCGCGCACCAAGGGCAATACCTCCATAGGCATGCTTGAACTGGTCGGTAATATAAGGATTGTTGACTCGGTCACGCCCCTCTGCATAGGACCAGGAAACAAGGCCGCCCAGAAAGATGTCCGGGTAATTGTTGGCTTTGGCCGCTTCTATCAGGGCGGAACGGGCCTTGAGCCCCTCGGTGATCTGCTTGAATTCCGGCCGCCGGACGCGGGCCTTTTCCACAAGGGAGTCGTACTCCGGATTAAACTCTCCGTCCATGGTCAATCGGTCGCTGCTGATTTCCAGCGAAGCAGTATCGGGTATTCCGAGGCGTGCTTTCAGGGCCGAAAGGGCGAGTGCCTCACCTTTTTTTGCTTCTTCCAGGTATTTGGTTGCTTCGCCCGAGAAGGCATCCAGTTTGTAAATGTCCAATTCGTCGATGGTATCCGACCCCTGGTCGAGAAGCTTTTTGGCGGTTATTCTCGCCTTGTCCAGGCTTTCCAGAACCTCCAGAACCAATTCCTTCATTTCCCGGGCCAGCAGCAGCCCGAAATAATACTCTTTGACCTTGAGGGCGATCTCATTGGCCCGCTGCTCTTTACGGGAACGGTCCACCTCGATGCCGTGTGTGGCAGCCTTCATACTTTCTGAGATCTTGCCGAATGTCCAGAGCGGCTGGATGAGGGTGGCATCTGTGCTGGCAAACCAGGTAAGTTCATTGAATTCAAAGGTTTTATCGGTGGCGAACAGATCGTGCCTGCGCGCACCTGGAGCCGGTCCGATCAGGGTTTTCAACTCAATCTGCGGGTAGAGGTAGGATTTGGCTTCATCCAGTTTGCTGGTGGTCAGGTCAATGTCAGCCTGGGCTTCTCCCAGCTCTGGAGCGGACTTCAGTGCCATGCGGACACACTCATCCAGGCTCAGGGTCAAGCTGCCTGTTGGCGCCTCACCCGAGGCCTGGTTGACGGAAGGGAGGGCGAGCAGCACCCCGGTGAATAACATGCAGATAAAAAGTGTTTTCATTTATAGTTCCTGCTATTCCACCTTGCCGTGGATGAATTTGCTTACCAGTTCCTCGATATCGATCGCCGACTCGGTTTCACGGATCTTGTCGCTGTTTTTCAGAAAATGGTCTGAGCCGCCCGGTTTCAGGAGGATGAACTTATCGCCGATGATGCCGCTGGTGCGTACCGCGGCGATTACATCGTCGTTAATCTTTACGTTGCTCTTGATCTTCAGGGAAACCAGTGCCCTGTCATTGCTTTTGGGGTCCAGGGTGATGCGTTCGACCTTGCCGACTTCCACGCCGGCGACCTCGATGCGTGCGCCGGGCTTCAGCCCCGATACCGAGTCGAATCCTGCCGACAGGGAATAATAATCTCCCCCCAGCAGTTCCATCTTGCCGAGCTTGATCGATATATATCCCAGGCAGAGAATCCCGATGATCATGAATGTGCCGACTACCATTTCCAGCTTTGCCATGTTCATATTTGTTCCCTCATGATTGCTTATGTGTAACTAACAGATCAGGCTGAAGACCGAAGGCTGTCAGGAAAATCATACTTCAGCCTTCAGCTCAACACCTTTAAATCATCTGAATCGGTCCGTCCAGGCTGCCGCTGATAAACTGCTTTACCACCGGATTGGTGGAGTTTCTGATCTCATCGGCGCTTCCGAACTGGAGGATCTTTCCGTGGTAAAGCATGGCTACGTTCTGGGCGATGTCGAAAATTTCCGGTATCTCGTGGGAGACAATCACCGCAGTAAAGCCGAATTTCTCGTGGGTCTCCTTAATCAGTTGGTGGATGGCCCGCTTGATGATCGGGTCGAGTCCAGTGGTCGGCTCGTCGAACAGGATGATCTTCGGATTGAGAAGAACCGCCCGAGCCAGGCCAACCCTTTTCTTCATGCCGCCGGACAACTCGTCGGTGAACTTATGTTCGACATTTTTCAAGCCCACATCCTCCAGGGCCGAAAGAACCCGGACGCGGATTTCGTCCTTGGAGAGCTTTGTTTTTTCCTGGAGCTGGAAGGCCACATTTTCAAAGACGTTCATGGAGTCGAACAGCGCGGCATTCTGGAAGAGCATGCCGAACTTTTCCCGGATCTGGTTCAGCTTGGAGCGCCGTATACCCACTATGCTTTCGCCGTCTACCTCAATCTGACCGCTGTCCGGCTGCATCAGGCCGATCATGTGTTTGATCAGGACGCTCTTGCCTTCGCCGCTTGGCCCGATAATGGCGGTAATCTGACCGTCGGGGATCTTCAGATCCAGTCCGTCCAGGACGGTCTGGGCTCCAAAGGATTTATGGACGTTGCTCAGGCAGATCATCTACAGCAGCACCGAGGTCAGGAAGTAGTCCCACACCAGGACCAGCACGGATGTCAGCACCACGGATTCAGTCGTGGCCTTTGACACCCCTTCGGCGCCATGGCCGGCGAAATAGCCTTTGTAGCAGCCGATCCAGGCAATGATGATACCAAAGGAAAAGGACTTGGCAATGCCGGAGGAGACATCCCGCCAGACAACCGCTTTTTCCATCTCGTAGAAATAGGCCCCGGGATTGACCCCCAATAGTTTGACCCCCACCAGCCAGCCGCCGTAGATTCCGACCACGTCGAAAATGGCGCACAACAGAGGCAGGGCAATCATGGCAGCGATAAGTTTTGGGGTGATCAGGTATTTGAAGGGGTCCAGCGCCATGGTTTCCAGGGCGTCGATCTGCTCGCTGATGCGCATGATGCCGATCTCGGCCGTGATGGCGCTGCCTGCCCGGCCGGTAACCATCAAGGCGGTAAGAACCGGCCCCAGTTCGCGGATCAGGGACAAAGCAACGGCCGTGCCCAGCATCCCCTCGGAGCCGAACTTGGTCAGGGTGTAGTACCCCTGCAACCCCAGCACCATGCCGGTAAAGGCGGCGGTCAGGAAAATGACGAACAGTGATTTGGCGCCGATGAACTTGATCTGTTTGAGGATGTACAACAGGCTGCAGGGACTGCGGAAGCTCATATAAAAGGAGTAGACCAGAAACCATCCCAGTCTTCCCAATTCGCGCACAAAACTGACAGTTGTATGACCCAATGCTTGAACCACTTGTATCTCCATGCCATAACCGAACAATTAAGTTTTATACATCAGGACATTGGGAAATGCAAAGTTTACTTGTTGTTACAATCTGGTAATCGGATGCATTGTCACAGATTGCATATCATTTCTTCATAGTATAACACAATAAGGTTAGTGCCGCCTCATGGGGTGCAAAATTGCTGGCTGTCAGGAACGCCTGGGATGCAAATTAATATTCCTATCTATAAATATGATAACAGCGTAGAATAACCAGTTGACCTATCACCAGTAATTCTGTCCTTAGTCACTTCGAAGCCACTCTGTATTCAGGGTCATCTCCAGCCACCTCTCTATCCGAATTATCTGGAACAATGCATACGGTTCCTTTTTGAGCGATCCAGCCCGGCGAAACTATTGCCATGGCCGGAAGTTCAGAAGGCAGTTTAACCATCCGGCAACAGGTATTGAGAAGTTGAAGTTGTTAACCAAGTAGAGATAAGGAGAGAACATGACAATCAAACGAGGTAACGTAGTGAGCCATGCAGGAGCGATTGAATGGGGAGTCGGCAAGGTGGTGGAGGTATCTGCCCTCAAAGCCACTATCCAGTTCAGTGATGGTATCATCAGGAAGATAGCATCCTCCCATTACGGGATTCTTCAACCGGCTGATTCGGCATCATTCGTATCACCCGTCGTCAGCGTACCGGTTGTAAAGGCTCGGGCGGCCACCAAAAGAGTTAAAAAAGAAAAACAGCCCGCTGTTTGAGAAAAGACCGGTAAAACGGTATGATGTATCCATTGTACGGGGCTGATTATTCCCCGCCCACTGGACGGGACGACAAGATAGGATAAAGTATGTACACGAGAATATTTCTGTATAAATAGTTGCAGAGCTGATTTCTACCTTGCAAAAGCGCAGCAAGCATCGATCTAACTAAGATCGCACGCATTCCACATACTATATTCTGCAAGAGGTGACAACATGGCAAAACCAAATTTCCAATTTCAGAAGCGTCAGAAAGAATTGGAAAAGAAAAAAAAGAACGAAGAAAAGTTGCAGCGCAAGCTGGAAAAAAACAGTGTTCAGTCCGTAGAGGAAACGAACCAGGCCCAGGAAGAGGACGGGGGGCTTTAGCCTCCCCCTCAGTTTGCCAGCCGCGCGTTTTAAAATCTGCCCGGCTGTTGTAACTGTTTAAGGGAAGGCCTGCTCGCTGGTTTATGTGTGATCTCCTTTTAGCCGGGACCGAGAATGTGCGGATTGTACCGGCTATAAAATAGTGGTTTTCGTACCGGTGTGAGCGAAGGTGCCGAACAAATAGGTACGTCCCGGCCGTATGTAGAGTTTCTTCCCCCAATATTTACTTCAGATCAGTTCTTCAATCTTTCCCCCAGGCCGCAGGACAAATTTACTGCCGCGCCACTCGACCTGATTGCCCAGAAACGAGAGCGCCCACGAGCAGAACGCCAGCATGTCTCGCAGCGGAATCAGCCAGAGCCAGCCAGGCAGCAAGCCATCCCTGACGAAACCGCGACTGAAGATGATGTTGATGGTCAGTCTTACACAGTAGAGGATCATGATGGCTGCCAGGGCTATGGGTGTGGTGGGTGCAATGAAGGCGGCCAACAGCACTGCCGGGAAGGGAAGGGTGATTCCGGAGGCCAGATAGCCGCCCGGTCGGCTGACCCTCATGGTGCGTGCCCAGCGCAGCTGCCGGGCCATGACCGTCGGCAGGTTCTCGGCCTTCATCATGCTCTCCACAAAACAATCGTCCAGGGCAATGCGCCAGCCGGCGAGGTGCACCTTGTTGCCGAGCTGATAATCGTCCGCCAGGTAGTCGGCCAGCGCCTCGAAACCGCCGATGCTGTCCAGCGCTTCCCTCCGTACGGCCATGGAGGCGCCCAGGGCAAAGGACAATCCCTCCAGTTGCAGAGCAACCATAACATTGGGTATCATCTCGGTGGTGAAACCTGTGGCCTCGACTGCTGTTGCGATGCCGTGGACACCGGATGTCCGGTAGAGCGAGGTCACCAGACCGACCTGCGTGTCACTGAAATGCCTGGCGACTGATCTCAGGTAGTTCGTTGTGACCCGGATGTCGCTGTCACAGACAATGATGATGTCGTGCTTGCTCTGCGGAAAGGCGTTGATCAGGTTGGATACCTTGTAGTTCGGCCCGTGGATGGCCGGGTTGACCACCAGGGATATATCGCGGTCAGGAAAGTCGTCCATCAATTGACGAATTACCGGGATGGCCTGATCGTCGGGGGAGGCCAGCGCAAATAACATCTGCACTGCACCCGGATAGTCCTGTTGGCAGAAGGAGGCAAAGTTTGCATAGCTGCCCGCGTCCATTCCCTTGACCGGTTTGAGGATGGTTATGGCTGGATATGAGTTTGATTCGGGCTTTGCTGCGGAAAAAAATCTTCTGGCGCAGACCAGGGAGATTACGCTGTAGGCCAGGGCCGGCAGGATGGCAATGAAGGGGAGCAGGGTGCGGAGCATTTCAGAAGGTCTTCTGTATGAGGACGAAGTAGGGCGCATCAGACGGAACATTCAGCTGTCCCATGCGCCAGGCATGGAATGCTTGCGGGGCAAGTCCTGCCGCCCATCCATCCACGGTGCGGCGTTCGCTGGCGCCGCCGTCATGTCCGGGATAGATCGTGACCGCCAGAACACCGCCGGGGCGAAGCAGCTCCAGGGCATGACCAAAGGCGGTAAGGGTTGTCTCGGGTTGGGTGATTATGGACTGATCACCTCCGGGCAGATAGCCCAGATTGAACATCACAACAGCCTGTCCGGGACAGACATGTTCAGCCATGGTTTCATGTCCTTCCTGCAACAGGGAAACCCGTTCCTTCACGCCCGCCTCGGTCAGTCTGCGGGCGGTCTGGTTGATGGCCTGTTCCTGGATGTCGAAGGCCCACACCTTGCCGGTTTCACCCACCAGACCTGCCAGGAGAAGGGTGTCGTGTCCGTTGCCGCATGTGGCGTCTACGGCCGAGTCGCCTTTCTGCAAAAAACGGTTGATAATGAGGTGCGATAGCGGCACCGGGCCCCGTAAAAGCGGTATGCAGGATGTGTCGTTTGTGGTCATGGTGGCGCAGAATAGCAGAAAGTCCGTGGTTTTGCCATCCTGAATTTGTTTGCATTGATCCTCTGAAACAGGGTAGTACAAAGGTTATGATACGAAAAGGAACGATCAATGGGGAAAATGGCGGCCGCCGTCTGGATGATGCCGTAGCGCTGCTGTTTGATGCCATCAGCAAAAGCGAGGCGCGCCGGATTATCGACCGGGGCGGGTGCGCGGTCAACAGCAGCATGGTCAGGGTTGCCTCACGTACGGTCAAGGCCGGCGACATCATCGAGGTTGGCATCATGGAGACGGGCCGCTTCCGGGAACTGGTGCTGCTGCCCGAGTCACTGCTGTACGAGGATGAAAATCTGATCGCAGTCAACAAACCGGCCGGGGTGAACTCCCAGCGCACACCTTACCAGCTCAAGGGTACGCTTGAGTACTGGGTGTCAGAATATTTCCGGCAGCAGGGCATAAGCGAACCGGCCCGGGTGATCCACCGTCTTGATCGCGGCACCTCGGGGGTCATGCTCTTTCCAAAGCAGAAAAAGGCCGCGGCCTGGCTATCGAAGCGCTTTCACGACGGGCTGGTGGAGAAGCGTTATCTGGCGCTGGTCAATGGCCGGCCCGGGCTGGATGTCTGGACAGTGGATGACGCCATCGGAAAGATAGGCACATCGCGCTACGGTGTCATGCCGGAGGGGCGCTCCGCCCTTACCGAGTTCAGCTTGCTGGCAGAATCAGGGGAGTACTCTCTGCTGGAGGCGCGCCCGCTGACCGGCCGCACCCACCAGATTCGGGTTCATCTGGAGTCGTGCGGTCTGCCGATTGTGGGTGATTCAACCTATGGTGGCGAACCGGCAACGCGGATGATGCTCCATTGTGCTGACCTGTCGTTCAAGGATGAACGTGGTGCGGAGATTCGCGTGAAGGCGCCGCTTGATGGTGCCTTTGATGCGCTTACGCGCGAGAAGGGCCTGCTCTGAGGCCTTCCATGGATCTGCCGGAAAAATGTTCTTTGCACCCGGACAACTTTGTGGTAATTTTCCTGTTCCCCGGCACACCGGCACAATCACTACCTTTTTCAAGCAGGATACCCAACTCGCCATGTCCAGGATAATCTGTATCGCTAACCAGAAGGGTGGGGTCGGCAAGACCACGACCGCCGTGAACCTGGCTGCCTCGCTGGCTGCCACCGAACGGCCGACTCTTCTCGTGGACATTGATCCCCAGGGTAATGCCACCAGCGGTGTGGGTGTGGATAAATCGCGCCTGAAGCATACAATATATGATGCCCTGATAAACGAGGCTGATCCTCGGGGACTGATTGTTGATACCGGCCACCCTTTTCTGCATCTGATGCCGTCCGGCTCCGACCTGGCCGGTGCCGAGCTGGAGCTGGCTACCGAGGTGGGGCGTGAGCAGAAACTCAAGTTTATCCTCGCCTCCCTGGCGGAGCAATATCGCTATGTGATCGTAGACTGTCCGCCGTCCCTTAATCTGTTGACGATCAATGCCATGACTGCAGCCGACTCGGTGCTGATCCCCCTGCAATGTGAATACTATGCCATGGAAGGACTTTCCCAGATTCTGAATACCATCCGGCTCATGCAAAAGGGTTTGAACCCATTCCTTAAGATCGAGGGAATTCTTCTGACCATGTTCGATGCCCGCGGCAACCTCAGCAAGGAAGTTGCCGAGGAGATTCGGACCCATTTCCCTGGTCAGGTGTTCGAGACAGTTGTTCCCCGCAATGTGCGGCTGGCGGAGGCACCCAGTCATGGCAGGCCGGTAATCTATTATGATATCACCTCGCGTGGAGCAGCCAGCTATCTGCAGCTGGCCCGGGAAATCATCCAAAGGGAGACAGCCAATGCTTAAGAAGAGTGGCCTCGGCAAGGGGATGGCGGCGCTCCTGCAGGTGCCGGAATCAGTAGTGGATAACAAATCCTACTTCATCTGCCCCATTGAGCAGATTCGTCCCAACAAAAATCAGCCCCGCAAGCATTTTGCCGCCGACAAGCTGGAGGAACTGGCTGCTTCCATTCGTGAACAGGGTGTTATCCAGCCGCTGGTGGTGACCAAGAAGGACAATTATTATGAGATCATAGCCGGCGAACGCCGCTGGCGGGCCTCTCAGAAAGCCGGATTGCGGGAAATCCCCGTGGTGATTCGCGAAGCCAGCGAAGACACGGTGATGGAGCTGGCACTGATTGAGAATATTCAGCGCCAGGACCTGAACGCCATTGAAGAGGCCCAGGCCTACCGCTCACTGGTGGAACATTTTGGAATTTCCCAGGAAGATGTTGCCAGGCGGGTGGGCAAGAACCGGACCACTGTGACCAATGCGCTGCGCCTGCTCAAGCTGCCCGAAGAGGTGCAGCGGGATATTGTTGAAGAGCGGCTTACCATGGGGCATGCCCGTACCCTGTTGGCCCTGGAAAGCCCGGAATTGATTGATAAGGCCCGCCACGAAATTCTCCACCGCCAGCTCAGCGTGCGGGCAACCGAAGAGCTGGTGCGGCGACTGAAGGTTAATCCCCATCCAACGCATACCAAGCGTCCCCAGCAGCCCGACCTGTTGATGAGCGCTCTGGAGGAGCAACTCCAGAAACGTTTTCAGTCACGGGTGTCCATCCGTACGATTGGAACAAAGGGGGGTAGACTGGAGATCCATTTCAGCGATTCCGATGAATTGACCCGTATCATAGATCTGCTCGATGTTTGAGGCGGATCATCAATAAGTGTCCCGTGGAAAATAAATTGTTTATGCATGCAATTCCCTTGACAGGCCGCTGCTATCTGTGATAGCAAGTGTCTGTTTTACGCCAAGAGCCGGAATACAGTATACACTTTAGCATAGCTGTAAGGGGTAGGTCGTGATTGAATTAAATTTAGCTTTTGTTGTCCAGCTGATCAACTTCGGCATCCTTGTTTTAGTCCTCAACATCTTCCTTTACAAGCCGATCCGCAAGGTTCTGGCCGATCGCCGCCAGGTGGTTGACTCTGCCCGCGAAAAGGCTGCTTCTGTCGATCTGGAAGTTCAAGAGAAGATGGCGTTGTACGAAGCCCGCCTGCGCGATGCCAAGGCCGAGGCTGCCGGTCGCAGGGCTGAGGCCCTCAAGCTTGCCCAGATTGAGGAAACAGCTGTTCTGGAAAAGGCCCGTAAAGAAGCCGCTGTATCGCTCAACACCATCCGGGAAAAAGTAGCTAAAGAGGCTGCTGAAGCCAAGACGCTGCTTGTGGCGCAAGCTGAAATCCTGTCCGGCGACATCTGCGAGAAAATCCTTGGGAGGAGCCTGTAGTTATGTATAAGGTATCCGATCGCACAAAAAATATAGCGTTAACCCTGGCATATTGCGCCGTCATCCTTTTAGTTGCGACAGCCGGCTTTGCATCCGAAAGCGGTGGGGGAGCACATCACCCTGACAGCGGCGCCCAGATGAAGGACTTTTACTGGCGGGTGTTTGACTTTGCCGTGCTGGTTGCCATTGTTGTCTGGGCACTGAAAAAAGCCAATGTTAAAGGGTCGCTTGCCGATCGTCAATCCCAGATCGAGAAAAGTCTGAAAGAGGCCGAGGAGGCCCGTGAATCGGCTGAGGCCAAGCTGCGCGAGTACAGCGGCAAGCTTGATCAGGCTACAAAAGAGATTGACGACATCCATGCCGCCATCATTCGTGAGGGAGAGCAGGAAAAACAGCGCATCATCGCTGAAGCCCACAAGGCAGCAGAGAGGATCGCCGCACAGGCATCCCTGACTGCTGAACAGGAGATCGTGAAGGCCCGCGCGGAACTGCGTGCCGAGGCTGGTCGCCTGGCAGTTGAACTCGCAGGTGGGAAGCTGGCAGGTGCCATAAAGAAGGCGGATCACGATCGATTTGTCGGTGAATATCTTGACAAGGTGGTACAGCTACAGTGATCAACAATACAATAGCAAAACGATACGCCAAGGCGCTTGTCCAGCTTGGTTCCGAAGGTGGCCTTGTTGACCGGTTCCGTGAAGAGCTTGCCGAAATTAATACACTTTTCATGGCAAGTTCAGATTTGCGGGCCGCTTTTGCAAATCCGGCATTTACCGCCGAACAGAAGAAAGAAATCATGCAGGCGCTGGTGACCAAGTCTGCCTGCTCTGAACTTGTGGGCAATTTTCTGCTGCTGCTGGTGGACAAAAACCGCGTAGCGTTTCTGAGCCAGATTGTTCAGACCTACGAAACACTGGCCGATGACCAGTCCGGTGTAATCCGTCCGGTTATCAGGACGGCCTTTGCCCTGGACGACAGTCAGGTCGCCTCCATTCAGGTCGCTCTGGAGAAAAAAACCGGGAAAAAGGTTGTTCCTCAGGTAACAGTAGATAGGAGTCTACTGGGTGAG
>JBGSQD010000092.1:0-26694 GCA_041738275.1 Geobacterales bacterium | reverse complement strand
AAGTTGACGACGGTCTGGCTGGTGCTCCTGGCCCTGACCGGCTTTACCGTGCTGATCACCCGCATCGACCTAGGTGGATACAAGGTGCTGGGAGCGCTGACCATCGCCTGCCTCAAGTCAGGTTTGGTGATTGCCTTTTTCATGCACATGAGGTACGAGGGGCGGCTGCTGCGCTGGTTTCTGTTCCTGACCCTGGCGACCCTGGCCATCTTTATCGGTTTCACCTTTTTCGATGTGCTCTACCGTTAACGAGCTTATTCTGTTTTTAAGGGCTGAGGAGCTGTCGTGAATCCTGCTCACCTGCAAACCACAACCGAAGCGATCGATCCGGTGTTCATGTTCATTTTCGGCGCATGCTTGGTGCTTCTGATCGGTATCACCGTCACGGTGATTGCGTTCGTGGTCCGCTATCACCGATCCCGTGCACCAAAACCCACATCTGAGGTAGCCTCCAATCTCTGGTTGGAGATTGTCTGGAGCGCACTCCCAACCCTGCTGGTGCTGGCCATGTTCTGGTACGGCTGGACCGGATACCTTTCCTTGCGCAACGTCCCCAAGGGGGCAATGGAGGTAACAGCTATCGCCCGCCAGTGGTCGTGGAGCTTCAGTTATCCCGATGGTCGAACCAGTCCGAAGCTCTACGTGCCGGTCGGTAAGCCAATCAGGGTGGAACTGGTGTCCAAAGACGTGATCCACGGATTTTACCTCCCCGCTTTCCGGGTCAAGCGTGATGTGGTGCCTGGAATGAAGAACTACACCTGGTTTGTGGCCGACAAGCCCGGATCCTATGACCTGTTTTGCTCCTCGTATTGCGGTACCGGCCACGCAGCCATGATCACCACCGTAGAGGCGCTGCCGGAGTCCGAGTACTCTGCCTGGCTGCATGACTGTGTTGAGAAGAAGGAATCTCCAGGCCACGAACTGCTGGAGCAGCACGGCTGCCTGGGGTGCCACTCCCTGGACGGGACTCCCAGGCTGGGTCCGAGTTTCAAGGGGATCTGGGGAAGAAGCGTAACGGTTGTCAGCAACAACAAGGAGCGGACCATCAACGTGGACGACACATATCTGCTGCGGTCGATCCTGGAACCGAATGCCGACGTGGTCAAGGGGTTCCAACCGATCATGCCACCCTTTACACTCAAGGATGAAGAGAACAGGGAGATTGTGGAATACCTCAAGGAGCTCAAATGATACGGGCTCTATTGCGACTGTTCCGGCCCAGGCTGGCACTGCTGAATGGTGTTTCGGCTGTTGGGGGGGGGCTGCTCTTTCCGGGAGAACCGGAAAACATCGTCCTTTGGGCTTCTTTCGGCGGAGTGGCGTTTCTGGCAGCAGGTGGATCGGCCCTCAATCAGGTGCTGGAGCGGGACCTGGATCGCCTGATGGTGCGTACCAGGCTGCGTCCCCTGCCTCAAGGCCAATTGACGCCGGTTTCCGCAACGGCTATCGGAATTGGTGCGATACTGCTCGGTCTGACGCTGCTTGTTACGGTCAACGGCCTGATCCCAGCGCTGCTCGGTACTGCAGCCCTGGCATGGTATCTATTCGTCTACACCCCGCTCAAGCGTCGCACCCCCCTGGCCCTGATGGTCGGAGCCCTGAGCGGCGCGTTAGCGCCGGTCATCGGGTGGTGCCTGGCTGGCGGACGTCCCTCTGATTATCGGGTCGTGATGCTGGCCGGTCTGCTGTATCTTTGGCAAATTCCTCATTTCTGGTTGTTGCAGCGCCGCCACGCGGATGATTACCGTAACGCCGGAATTCCAATGTTTGGAACTTCAGAAAAGTGTGCTGGCTACTTGGGGGTCTGGATCATGGCCCTGATCGCGGCAGCCATGCTTCTGCCGGCCCTGGGCATCATTGGGCAGCAGGTATCGGCATGGTATGCCATAATACCCCTGCCGCTGTTCGCAATGGCAATACTCCGACTTGAAACAACGCTGTTCTCGTACCTAAATATCTTTCCGCTGCTGATAACCATGGTTCTTTGTTTTAGCAAGTTACAAGCTGTTTTCTAAATATCCAGACAGAAAAGAGCTGTGCAGACGCACATATTTAAAAGGGTCAGGAGATGATTCGAAGATACAATGGTTAGAATCTACCCCGAAAATAAGAACTTTAGTTGTTGTATTATCTCAACTTGGCGATGAGATATGTATTTGTCGATAATACCGTCACTCATCCAGTCGGGCTTGATCTGAAAAACACAGATATGCCCACCAGTCCCATTCTTAGAGGACTTGACAAACGATCCTAAAACCTCCAGAAGGGTGTCGGTGAGCGCAAAAAACAATATCCCGGACTGATCGGTTTTAATCTCCGGCACTGCGTTGGAATTTATTGAGATGCTGTTTCCTGAGAGATCTACCATACTCCCTTCAAAATTGACGTTCTCGTAAGAAAATCTCACCGGCAATATCCCATTTACCTTGACTCTAACAGCTTCCCTTTTTTCCGACCTGATCTGCGCATAAGCAAAGTTCTGCAGGATAACTTTTCTCTTGGGTACATTGACATAGGTGGCAATACAATGCACACCCAGTTCATTGTGAAGGTGATCGCTTTTGACGATTGTGTACTTGTCATGTTTTATGATCAAAGCTTGATGTTCATGAACCAACAGTTCGACTGAATCTTTGTCTACAGCGGTTATGGTTAAGCCATAGCTTACAGGCACCTCGCCGCAATAATTAAGCAGTTTGAGGTCGCATTTCAGTTGCCCTGTCACCATTTTGGAAAACACATTGATGATGGCGTCGTTGTCGGATTCTTTGCCATTTACGGTTACCTGGCGAAAGACATTTTTTTTCATGAGAAGTATCCTGGCATTTAGTTGACCTCAGAGACACCATATTATTAAAGTATATGTTTTAGGTGGCACTAATTTAGCAAGTATTAATATATGGCGCAAACAAAAATCAGATCCAATATAGATATTAATTGCCTACGTGGCCTTGGTTCTTTTGAATTGGGAAGATAAATAAATATTAGAAATAATATTAGTTATCTGTGATTAATTTCAGAATATTTTCATTGTGGCACCGGAGTTGCATTTTAATTTTAACACGATGAATATTTATGATATATCAAATAGTTAAAACAATAAACACCCTGTAATTACAAGCTGTTAGAAGTTAAAACAAAACATGATATATCAAAATATTTTCATAAGGCATTTGGATGCACAGGTGATATCACTGTGTGGTAGTACGTTAACTGCGATATCACTGTTGATTGCCCAATTATGGAGTCGGTTGAAAATGCCCTTCTGGCGTCGCTAAAGGTGGCATTAAATGGTTTTGGACGAAGGCAGTGTAATCACTTTGCTGGTACGTGATTTGGCGGTGTGAAAGGCTTTGTTTAGTGTCCTTTTGCTGAGATCGAGTGTATATTTAGAAATAAGTTGATAGAGTTGCTGAACACACTGAATGAGGTTGAAGTTAGTTCCGTCAAAAGGATTAATATTTCGTCTCTCTCCAAATTTACATAACATGAGAGAATCCTGGTTTCTCTAGTTTCATCATAGGAGTCTAATGTCATGGGACAATTGGATAAACGCCATATAGGCAGAATTTTGTTGGATGGTAAATTTCTATCTAGCCATGACCTTGAACGTGGCTTGGAGGAGCAAAAATATACCAAAGAACTCTTGTGTCAGGTGCTGGTCAGGATGGGGATACTTTCGGCAAAGGATGTCAAAGTCCCATTGTTATTACAAGAATACCTCGGGAATATCGACGAAGCAGTGAAGATAGCTGCTGGTGAACGAAAGTTACTCGGTGCACTTCTTGTTCAGTCAGGGTATATCACCAACGAACAACTCAATCATGTAATAGAAGAACAAAAACGCAGTGGTGAGAAGCTTGGTGAGGTCTTCAAGCGGCTCGGCATACTTACTGAGCGTCAGCTGAATGCCTTGCTTGACTTTCAGCTCAACCAGGAAGTAGCGCATGATTCTCCTCTCAGACTTGGCGAGCTTCTGGTTGCAACAGGACACATTACTCGCGAGCAATTGAAGCATGCACTTTACCTGCAGACCCTGTCCAATAAAAAACTTGGTGACGTACTTGTAGAATCCGGTTATGTCCGCCCCTACCGGATAAAAAAGGGCATTCGTTTACAGAAGATGTTGACGTCTGCAGTGTTGGCAGCCATCCTATCCCTCGGGATGAGTGCAGTAAGCAATGCCAGCTCAGACTCTCTAGGCGATTCCGCAACCAAAACTATGATTCAGAGCGTACTCGATGAATCCGGCGAGTACGCGTACCTCTCGACAAAGGAATCGGAGCTGTTCCGACTCATAAATGAATACCGAGAAAGCAACGGACTGCCCCCGATTTCAAATTCACGCTCTCTGAATAAGGTTGCACGTATTCATTCAATAGATCTCTTCAAAAACTCTCCTGCAGAAGGCCAAGACGATCGCGGGCTTGACTGCACTCTGCACAGCTGGTCGGTCAAGGGTTCCTGGAAGCAGGTATGCTACACGAAAGACAACTTATATGCTGAAGCCATGTGGAACAAGCCACGTGAAATAACTAATTTTACTTACACTGGCGATGGCTATGAAAACGCTTACTATACGGGAGAAAAAGAAGTGGCCCCGGCGAGAGTGCTTGAAGCTTGGAAGGCAAGTCCGAGCCACAATGCAATTCTTCTCGAAGCAGGGGATTGGAAGGGGAGCAATCTCCTGGCTTTAGGGGTCGGAATCCATAACAATTATGCAGTTATCTGGGTCGGTTCTCTGGTTGACCCCCTCGGTCCTATGCAAGCAGCAGGTCCAGATTTAAACGGAATTATTAGTAGAACCGGAGGTTAGAATCTGTTATAATTATTCATACTAAATACCTATGTCAATCTTGGGTTATCTTGCCACCTAAGCTCCGGGGGTCTGTATGAATTTAATAACGCGGGTTATTCTGTCGGTTTTGATTTTATCGATGCTTTCTTTGACATTTACCAGAGAGTCCGGTGCCACTTCTGAACCCAGCAGCCAAGCGGAAACTGTTTCAAAGGTGGAAATGGCAGAGCCCGGCAAATGCCTCACGCCTCAAGAGACCGAACTTGTAACTCTTTTGAACAAGGTGCGCGAGGAAAATCATCTCCCCCCTGTTCCAGTCAAGGAGTCCCTATACAAGGTTGCCAAGTGGCATGTCATAGACCTGTCAACAAACTCTCCACACAAGGACCGGACCGATGACCGGGGGATGCCTTGCAACATTCACAGCTGGTCGGACAAGGGTAAAGAGAAGGGTGGATGGAATTCGCTTTGTTATACTGCCGATCATAAACAGGCTCTTGGAATGTGGAAAAAACCCCGAGAGATTTCAGACCATCGTTCAAACGGGTATGAGAATGTTTACTGGACCTCGGCAATATTATCACCGGCGATGGCCATTAATTACTGGACAAGCAGAAATGATGAACTGGACATGATTATTGAGCAGAATATCTGGGGGAAACATCCTTGGCGGACGATGGGAGTTGGGATATTCGGGAATTATGCGGCTGTCTGGTTCAGCGTCAAGTCAACTGGCGAGGAAGAGATGAAGCCGTGTGAGCTTTCGGTGAAATGACCCCATACGTTTTGACGTACACCATATCGCGCGCCGGATATATACTGACGTGCAGGGTTAGTACTCTTTAAGAGGATTAAATCATGGAATATAAAAGACGATCACCTCGCTCAAAGAAATTTCTTATTAGCTTCTTAAAGGGGCTTGGGGCAGTTGCTCTTGTTGTTCTGGCAGTTGTGGCAACAGGTCTGCTTGTCAGATCACTCCTGAAGAAGGATATGCCTGTTGCACAAAAAGCTCCAATAGTAGTCGCTTTGGCGGAAAATGAGGAGCCAGAGGATGCCAGCAGCGAAATATCCGGTAAATACTACGGGCTATGCGAGAAAAACAGCGTTCACTCTGTAGCGGATTTTCGCAAAACGGTTCAAAATGACTCCGTACTCTCCGCCCATTTTTCTGGGTTCAACTGGGAATCCGCCAAACTCGGGAAGCAAGATAAGGATATCTGGACATTTGTTTCGTACAGAAAAGGAGAGGTCATCAGACGGACATCAAAGCCTGTCAGGTTGCCCAAAGGTGATGGATACATTTCCGACGGTACCCGTATCGTTAGAACATTCTGTTGCAACGACTACGAAATTGCCCCGCCCCCGGTAAAAGTGAGTCTTGCCCCGCCCCTTGCGCCAGTCCCCGATGAACGGGTTGATGGCCCACCCCGAAGGATGATTAATAAATCCGAGATAGTGGCCGGACCTCCACGGCAACTGTCATCAGGAGCACCATCTGAAGATTCGGCTAGTGCAATACCTGAAGCTCTGCCCAAATTACCCCCAAGTCATCCTACCCCAACCTTTAGACCAACCACTAGACCAATCGTCACCCCTGAGCCAGGCACATTGTATATGCTTGGTGCTGGCGTTGTGGCATTCGGACTTTCCCGCCTGTTTCGTCGCAAGCGAACAGGCTTCACTCAGGAGAATAAATAACAATTTAATAAAAAAAATTCTGGGCCATCCATGTAGAGTCTTTTCTAAGGGAAAATGATAAGTTTCATAACCTTTAGAACTCCATTGGTGGCCTTGTTTTTTTTTACTCCATTATAACGTTCAATTTTTGATCTCTCCAGATTCGCATGATTCTTCCAACGGTCTTCTTTGGCGATTACACTCCTTTTCTATCCTGTATGAATAATTTTATAGTAATATGGCTCCCGCGAAAACATAACTAAAGGATAAAAATAACCATGGTTGGTTGCCTTGGTACTTTGTATACGGATATGAGAAAGTCATAAGGCTGAAACCGGTTGCACAACTCAGCATCGCTGTGATAGAGATATCGGATGACTGAAGAGAAGGTAGCGCCATTTATTGAACATCTGGTTGAACTTCGCAAGCGGCTGGTGATCATCGTAATCGCCGTGGTGATAGGTATGGGAGTCGCCTGGAATTTATCCAACGATATCCTTAACTTCGTGGAAAAGCCGCTAACCGGCAGAACCTACCTGACGGAGATCAAGAAGAAGGTCTATGCCCAGGTAAAGATTCACGCGCCCAGCCTATATACCCGCTACAAACTGGAGCAGGAAGTCAATGCCCCCCAGAAGTCGCGTGTTCTCAACTACAGCGCTCCCCTGGAACCGTTCTTCATCCAGTGCAAAATTTCCATGCTGGCAGGCTTCATCCTCGTCCTGCCCATCGTGTTTTTCCAGATATGGCAGTTCATCGCCCCAGGACTGACACGTAAAGAACGTCGCATGGTCGTACCCTTCATCACCGCCGCTACGATTACCTTCTGTATCGGTGCAATGTTTTTCCTGCTCGTAATATGGCCGGTGATCATCAATTTTTCACTATCATATGAGGCCGAAGGGCTGCAGAGCTGGTTCAACATCAGTTCCTACGTCAATTTCTGCCTGCGTCTGATTCTGATGTTCGGTCTGATGTTTGAACTTCCCATCCTGATTCTTGTCCTGTCACGCTTCGGCATAGTAAGCTATGAATTTCTAGCTCCAAAGCGCAAATACGCGCTACTTGCCAGCTCCATCATCTCAGCCTTCCACGCCGATCTTATCACCATGTTCGTCATCATGATCCCTATGTACCTGATGTACGAAATCAGCATCTGGGTGGCGAAGATCTTCGGTAAAAAGAAGCAGGTGCTCGCAGAAACACCCCCTGTATAACTTACTTTGGAGGGTCCCATGAGTAAGACAATAGGCATCCTTACCGGCGGTGGCGATTGTCCCGGCCTGAACGCAGTTATCCGCGGTGTTGTCAAGAGCGCCATCATCGGTCATGGCTGGCAGGTAATCGGTATCGAGGACGGTTTCGACGGCTTGTTGGACCTGAACAAATGCCGCACCCTGACCCTGGAGAGCGTGCGCGGTATCCTGCCCAGGGGCGGCACCATCCTTGGCACAACCAACCGGGGCAACCCTTTTTCCTATCCAATTGAACAGGACGGCAAGGTTGTGCATATCGATTGCTCCGACAAGGTAATGGCAAACGTCCGCACCCTGGGAATCGACGCCCTGATTTCGGTAGGCGGCGAGGGATCACTCAAGATCGCCCTGGAGCTATCAAATAAAGGGATCCCAGTCGTTGGCGTCCCAAAAACCATCGACAACGATCTGCAGGAAACAGATTTTACCTTCGGTTACAATACTGCGCTGGAAACAGCCACAGATGCGCTGGACAAGCTGCATACCACTGCCGAAAGTCACCACCGGGTAATGATCCTGGAAGTCATGGGACGTTATGCCGGCTGGATCGCCCTGGAATCCGGTATTGCCGGTGGCGCTGATGTGATCCTGATCCCGGAGATTCCTTTTAATATTGAAAATATATGTGCGTCCATCAAGGCTCGCTCCGCGCGCGGCAGTCACTTCAGCATTGTCGTAGCCGCAGAGGGGGCTTTTCCGCAGGGTGGGGGACGTGTTGTAGCCAAGGAGGCGGACGAACGCTATACCATTGAGCGCTTGGGAGGCATTGGCCAATATGTGGCAAAACAGATCGAGCACTGTCTTGAGATGGATGTTCGCGTGACTGTGCTGGGTCACTTGCAGCGGGGCGGCTCACCCACTACATTTGACCGTGCACTTGGCAGCCGTTTCGGCACCAAGGCGGTACAGATGGTGGCTGATGGAGAATTTGGCCGCATGGCATGCCTAAAAGGCCGTAGAATCATTTCCGTACCTATTGAGGATGCCACCCGTGATCTCAAACTGGTTGATCCGGATGGCGAAATTGTTCAGGCTGCTAAGGATCTGGGCATCATGATGGGCAATTAGCCCAATGACAGCTAATATATTAGAGGCAAATGTTTTCTGTTGACAAAACCACAGAAAAACACTAAACAGGACATAATTGGTCTTTTAGTGAAGTGGTAATTGTTTTTTGCTGCTGTTAAACAGGAATTTTTTTGGTTAACGCACTCATCCTGCTTAGTACTGTGAGGATTAGAGGTTTTACTATCATGATGGAACTGACCCGCAAGGGTGAATATGCAATCCGCGGCATTGTCTTCCTGGCTGCCCAACCAACAGACCAGATCTGCTTGTTGAGTGACATAGCCTCCGCAGTTGATGTGCCCCAAACCTTTCTCGCAAAAATATTCCAGCAATTCAGCAAAATCGGCCTGGTAAGATCCTACAGGGGAACCGGCGGCGGCTTTGTACTGGGTCGCCCCCCCGAAAAGATCACGCTATTGGAGGTTGTGGAAGCAGTGGAAGGTCCCATAATTCCCAACCGCTGTGTTATTGGTGAAGGCATATGCAGCCGCTCCAACCTCTGTAATGTCCATCCTGTCTGGATATCTGTGCAGGATAAGGTGCGCGATATCCTTGCTAAAGTCACTCTGAAGGATCTGGCCGGGCTTTAATTAGTATTTGACGGCAAAAAAATTTACCTGGACACTGGACAAATAAGGTCTTTTTTGTATATCTGGGCGCTTGCCAATTTCTTCGCTTGCTATACACTTAGACACATATACTTTTGCCTCAAAGACCATCTTATCTGCAAAATTCAAATACTGGAGGAAAAATGGACGCACTAACCCTCAGTCGACTGCAGTTCGCTGTGACCTGCATGTTTCATTTCATCTTTGTTCCCCTCACCCTGGGTATATCTATCATGATTGCCTGGATGGAAACTCGTTACGTAATCACCGGAGACGAGCTCTGGCTCCGCATGACCAAATTCTGGGGCAAACTTTTCCTGATAAATTTTGCCCTTGGTGTGGTGACCGGCATCACCATGGAATTCCAGTTCGGCATGAACTGGGCTGAATACTCCCGTTACGTTGGAGATATATTCGGAGCTCCACTGGCGATTGAGGCTACAGTGGCATTTTTCCTCGAGTCGGTCTTCATCGGCCTGTGGATCTTTGGTTGGGATAAGGTGTCCAAAAAGGTGCACCTTATGTCCATCTGGCTTGTAGCCATAGCCACCAACCTGTCTGGTTTGTGGATCCTGTTGGCCAACGGTTGGATGCAGCATCCGGTGGGGTACGTGCTTAGAAATAACCGCGCTGAAATGGTCGATTTCATGGCCCTGATCACCAACCCCTATGGCTGGATCAAGTTCGGCCACCAGATTGTCTCCGGTTACACAGTGGCCGCATTTTTTGTGATGGGCATTTCTGCCTGGCATCTTTTACGCAAGAACGAACTGGTGTTTTTCAAACAATCATTCAGGCAGGCCGCACTGTTCGGCTTGGTGTCAGCCATTTTGGTAGGTGTTTTTGGTGACTTTCACGCCGTAGAGATCGCCAAGGTCCAGCCAACAAAATTTGCTGCAATGGAATCGATCTGGGAAACAAAGCGCAACGTTGGTATGAATCTGATCTTGCTTCCGGACGCCAAGAATGAGTGTAATGCTGTTGAACGCCTGTGCATTCCCAACATGGTCAGCATTCTGGCCTTCCACGATGGGGATTCAGAGGTTAAAGGACTGAAGGACTTCCCCAAGGAACTGAGACCTCCTGTCATGCCCACTTATCTAAGCTTCCGGGCCATGGTCGGACTTGGCACCTATTTCATATTGGCAAGTCTGGTGGCGGTATTTCTTTCCTACAGGAAGAACCTTGAGGATTACCGTTGGTTCCTGACCATCTTGCTGTTTTCCATCCCGCTGCCCTACATTGCCAACCAGCTGGGCTGGATCGTGGCTGAGATGGGCCGCCAGCCCTGGATAGTTTACGGCGTGCTCAAGACCGCCGCCGGCGTCTCAAAGAACATCAGCGCCGCCCAGGTGTGGGTGTCTCTTCTTGGCTTTACTGCTCTCTATAGTTGCCTCGGTATCATTGACATCTATCTGTTGACTAAATATGCCAAAAAAGGTCCGGATAACGATTTGTCCGGCTTCATAAAAATCGAAGGGAGGAATTGATCCATGGAACTTCAGATCACCTGGTTTGTCCTGTGGGGCGTCCTCTGGGCAGTGTATTTCATGCTGGACGGCTTTGTCCTTGGAACCGGCTTTATGTCCGGTTTTCTGGCCAAAACCGATACTGAGCGCCGCGTCCTGATCAACACCGTAGGTCCGGTATGGGATGGCAATGAGGTCTGGCTGGTTACCGCAGGCGGAGTGACCTTTGCAGCTTTTCCCACCACCTACGCGCTGATGTTCAGCAATCTCTACACTGCACTGCTTTTGTTGCTGTTTGCCCTGATTGTGCGTGGTGTCGCCTTTGAGTTTCGAGGCAAAATGGATGGACTTGCCTGGAAAGCTGGCTGGGACAAGGCCATAACGGTATCGAGTTTTCTGCCGGCATTGCTGTTCGGCGTGGCTTTCGGCAACATCTTCAAGGGTATTCCCATGCGCAACGACTTCGCTACAGCAAATTTTGCGTATGATGGTTCGCTGCTGACGTTGCTTAATCCCTACGGCCTCCTGACCGGCGTGTTGTTCGTGATGCTCTTTGCTGTACACGGTTCTCTGTACGCAGCAATCAAGACTACCGGTGACCTGGCAAAACGAGCAGAAGATATGGTTGGCAGGCTCTGGGTGCCATTATTGATTGTTGCAGTAGCTTTCCTCGGTTATACCTACCCGGCCACACATCTGTATGACAACTACCTCAAGACACCTGTGTTGCTGATCATACCACTCATAGCCGTATTGTCGTTGCTGCTGATCAAGGCTTTTACTGTCAAAAAACAACTGCACATGGCCTTTTTATTCTCATGCCTGACCATCACCTTTGTCTGCTTCACCGGAATCGCGGGGCTCTTCCCGAACCTGATTCCATCAAGCATAGACCCAGCCTCAAACCTGACGATCTTCAATTCATCCTCCAGCCCTTACACACTCAAGGTCATGGCAATCGTAGCTTTCATCTTCGTACCGATTGTCATTGCCTACAAGATTTGGATTTACCGGATCTTCCGCGCCAGGGTTACCAACGAGGATGTCTTGGGGGATTCAGAGGCTTATTAAACTTTGCAACACACTGATTTTGCTGGTTTTACTGCCGCTTTGCTTGACAGCCGCCAATATGTAGTGTACACATAACACAGCCTGACAAGGCCCCATCCAAAGTCCCGGACCTCCGGGACTTTGGCGTTTCAGTACATCACTACTTATGAAAGGAGTATCTGGCCGGATTTACTTAATTTTTCCACTGGCGTTTACGCCGGTCCGGCAAAGCCGACACAACCGAACCTATTTTACTTATGAGAAAATTACTTATCTTTTTATCATCCATGCTGCTTCTGACAGCCTGTGAAAACGCTCCGATCAAGAAAGCGGAGCTTCAACTTTCGGCCACGGTATCGTCTGAATCACTCCTTGACAGAGAGATCAAGGGACTATTGGAGAAAGGTATCTCCATGAGTGAGCGCAAACGGCAAGTGCCAGCCATTGAAGCTTCATTCCAGCGCTGTACCACCCCTGAACGCGCTCGCCAGTTGGCGGCGCTCTGCTTCACCAAGACTCTTGGCAGTCCCTTCATGCCCTTCGACTTGGCGGAAATCGCCTTGGCGGAAACCGGCGGCCACCGCCTTTCTGCAGCTGCAGTATCCTCCAAGGGTGCTCTGGGGGTCTGGCAACTCATGCCAAAACGAGCCAAAAGCCACGGTTACACACCACAAGACATGGAGAACGATGAAAAATGCGCAGAGGCCGCTGTGCGCGAGTTGTACACCAAGCTTAAGATGGCCCAGGGTGATCTGGACCGCGCAAAAAAGCTGTACTGCGGCCAAGGCCCGCAAGCAGAATATTATCTGAGGAAGATTCGTAAGGTCCGCCAGGAGATGCTGGTGGAACTGGATAACCAGACCCAGCGCTTGGCCATGGACGATGATGGTATTCGAACGCGATGATATGACGCATTTTGTAAACGCATGCTGAAAAACCTCAAGCTGTGCAGGATGTTGACCAGCCCGAAAAGTCTTTTCTTCTTGATAAGAAAGCAGCCGCTCTGTTATAGTCGAGCGGCTTTATTGCTTGTTAAACCAGTTTCATAAGGAGCTGTCCCGTGAAGAAAAGCACGTCTCCGCTCGACTCCAAAGGCTTGACCCTGCGCACCAAGATGCTGATGCTCTCGGTAGTGGCATTTGCCGGCATGCTCATAGTGACCGCCATAAGCCTCTATATCATGAACGGTGTCAGGATCGGCGGGCCTGCTTACAAAACCATCAGAAACGACATGGATGCCCTTGAAAGTATTGCCCTCCTCAAATCCGACCTTTACCAGATCAATACCGAAGTACACAACATTATTCAGGAAACCAACAAGGTTGCTGTGGATAAAAAGATCGCCTTTATCAATGAACTGACAGGTGATATCGACCTGAATTTTGGTATTGTGATGGAATCTGTCGTATCAACCAGCAAACTTGAAATTATCAATAAGGCCGAAACCATCTGGAGTGAGTACAAAAAAACTCTGCTTGAGGAGATACTGACGGCGGTTGCCAAAGGAGATACACTCAAAGCCCGAATCCTGATTACCGGAATACAGACCGAGCGCTTTGACACCTTCATCAAAGCTGTTGTACCTATGGTGGAAACCATCCGCAAGGATGTCTACAGGACCGAGGATATGGTGTCGGCCAGCATCCGCACCAAGATCATCATTTCGGTCGTTGTAACCTTGGCACTCATCGGACTGTTTGCCATAATTTCCGTCATTATCACCGAGTCTATTACCAAGCCGTTGCGAGCATGCGTTGATTTTGCCCGCACCGTGGCAAATGGCCGTCTTGACGCCCGTCTTACGATCACCAGCGGCGGAGAAACCGGAGCACTGGCAACGGCCATGAACACCATGGCAGAAAATCTTCATAGCATGGTTGCACGGGTCAGCTCCGCCTCCGAAATACTCACCTCTATCGATAAGAACATCGAAAAAGCTACCCAGCAGGTGGTTACCTCCGCCTATCTCCAGGAAACTGTCGTTGGTGAGACATCACGGGCTGTTGAACGTATAAACGAATCAGGCCTTGAAGTATCCAACGGTGTGGAAATACTCTCTACTTCCGCTTCAGAAACATCTGCATCTGTTCTTGAGATGGCTGCCAGCATTGAGGAAGTAGCCTTGAGTGCCGACAAGCTGGGAAACACGGTGGATGAGGTAAGCTCATCAATTATCGAAATGGCCGCCTCCATCAAACAGATCGGGACCAGTATAGTCAATCTGCTTGATGCATCCACCACTACGGCATCTGCCATTTCCGAAATGGATGCAACCATAAAGCAGGTGGAAAAGAATGCCATGGACACCGCCGCCATTTCGGAGGGGGTGAAAAATGACGCAGAAACCGGTAAAAAGGCAGTTGAAGAAGCTATCGCCGGAATGCAGGCCATACGCTCATCGTCTCACATCACTGCGGAGGTCATCGAAAACCTTTCACTACGGGCAAACGATATCGGGACGATTCTCTCGGTAATTGACGAGGTGGCAGACCAGACCAACCTGCTGGCCCTCAACGCCGCCATCATTGCCGCACAAGCCGGAGAGCACGGCAAGGGTTTTGCCGTAGTTGCCGATGAAATCAGGGAACTTGCCGAGCGCACAAGCAGTTCCACCCGCGAGATAGCCGCCGTCATCCAAGGCGTACAGGATGAAACACGTCGTGCAGTAGATGCAATCAATCGCGCCGAAGAAAGTATTACCGAAGGTGAGAAACTCTCCCAGTACTCAGGAATCGCTCTAGAGAAGATCGTCAGCGGGGTACAGAAAGCCAGTATCCAAATCCGCGAGATCGCCCGCGCTACGGTTGAGCAGGCCCGCGGCAGCCAGGACATCAAAGAGGCCATGGAAAGCGTTGAGGAGATGGTCGGACACATCGCCCAGTCATCCATAGAGCATTCCAGAGGGAGCGAGCTTATTGCCACTGCCGTAGAAAGGATAAAGGATTTGAGCATCCATGTCCGCATCTCGACACGGGAACAAAGTCGTGCCAGCAATCTGATAGCTCATTCAACCGAAAATATCACCACCATGATTGACCAGATTCGCGAGGCCTGCCAATCTCAGAGTCAGAGCAGCACCATATTTTCCAAGGCTGTGGACAGCATCCAGGCGTCATCCGTCTCCAACTCTGAAGCTGCCAAGGTCATGGAAATCTCCGTAACAGGTCTCACAAAGCAGATTGAACTTCTGGACAAGGAAATGTCCGGCTTCAGTATTTGATTCTGGCTGAAGGCTGAAGACTGAAGGTTTTTTACTTCAGCCTTCAGTCTTCAGCCTTCAGCCTATTTTTTATTATGGATATATTGCAATGGACAGACTGGCTCAATGTTTTACAACCCTCGGAAAAAAAAGCAACAAGGCTTTGGTAACCTTTATCACCGCAGGTGACCCGGACCTGGCCACAACGGCAGAGATGATTCATCTGCTTGAGGAGGCAGGCGCCGACATCGTTGAACTGGGAATGCCGTTTTCCGACCCCATGGCCGACGGCCCCACCATTCAGCTCTCTTCTGAACGTGCCCTGGCTGCAGGTACGACATTGGAGGGGATTTTGGCAATGATCAGTACGGTTCGTGCCACTTCTGCAATCCCCATTATCCTGATGGGTTACCTCAACCCTATCCATGCCTATGGTTATGAACGTTTTGCCCATGATGCTGCAAAAGCCGGGGTAGACGGTGTACTTCTGGTGGACATGCCGCCCGAGGAGTCAGGCGAGTTTCTCAAATCCGCCAATACCCACGGATTGAATGTGATCTTCCTGCTCACCCCCACTTCCGACCCGGCCCGCGTTGCTACCGTAGCCAAGCTGGGCAAGGGTTTCCTGTACTACGTGACGGTAACCGGCGTAACAGGAGCCCGTCAGGAGGTTTCCACCAGCCTTTCCGCCGAACTGGGCCGGATTCGTAAAAAGATCAAGCTGCCCATCGTGGCCGGATTTGGCATCTCAACCCCTCAACAAGCTGCCAGCGTGGCACAGTTGGCCGATGGGGTGGTGGTTGGAAGCGCAATCGTAAAGCTCTTCCAGAACTATACCGGCACACAGTTGAAGCAAGAGGTCAAAGGCTTTGTCAGCGCTCTTAAACAGGCCATTTCCTCCAACGATCTGACTTGACACCCAAGAGCATTTCTGTTACCTAGCTATTTCATTTTAGTAAGTTAGAAATCACTTTCTGCGGTTTCTAAGCAGAAAGTATTTCGTTAATGCACTTATCCTATTCAGGGTTTGGTAAATTTTTTGAGCATCACTTAAATCCGCGCGAGGGTCACCATGAGCTGGTTCAATAGAGCAAAAGCAGGCATAGACAAATCAGAAGGAAAGAAGATCAAGGTCCCGGAAGGGATGTGGATCAAATGTCCGGAATGTTCTGAAACCATTCTCGGCAAGGATATCGATGCCAATATGAATGTCTGCCCAAAATGCGGGCATCATTACCGCATCTCTGCCCGTCGACGCCTGGAACTACTGCTGGACGGCAGCACCTGGCAGGAGTTTGATGCCGGCATGACATCAGTGGATTTTCTGGAGTTCAAGGATGCAAAGAGCTACCAGGATCGTATCAATGCCGCCCTTGCCAAGGGGGGTTCCAAGGATGCGGTCATCTGTGTCGAAGGAGCAATTGATGGTACCGGGGTACAGGTAGCCATCTTTGATTTTTCCTTTATGGGCGGCAGCATGGGAAGCGTCGTAGGTGAGAAAATCACGCGTTCCATCGAGCGGGGTCTGCAGCAGTGCCAACCGGTGATCGTTATCTCGGCTTCAGGTGGGGCCCGCATGCAGGAAAGCATCCTGTCGCTGATGCAGATGGCCAAAACCTCTGCTGCGCTTGCCAAGCTCAAGGCGGCCGGCATCCCCTTTATCTCTATATTAACCGATCCGACCACCGGCGGTGTCACGGCCAGCTTTGCCATGCTGGGTGACCTCAACATTGCCGAGCCCAAGGCACTGATCGGTTTTGCCGGCCCGCGGGTAATTGAGCAAACCATACGCCAGAAGCTCCCCGAAGGTTTTCAGCGCGCCGAATACCTGCTCGACCACGGAATGGTTGACGTCATCATTCCCCGTACGGAAATGCGGAAAAAACTTGCATCTTTACTGAAGATGCTGCACCGTCCTGCAGTCTGAAATGTCGCTGGCCGGCACGCTGGAGAAACTCTACGCCCGCCGGCGTTTCGGCATCCGTCCAGGCCTTGACAGGGTCCGTACCCTGCTGGATCGCCTGGGGAATCCAGAACAGTCATTCCGATCGGTCCATGTTGTCGGCACCAACGGCAAGGGTTCTACGTCGGCCTTTCTTTCATCCATCTTACAAAGTGCCGGGTATCGTACGGCACTGTTCAGCTCCCCCCATCTGGTCAATTTCAACGAGCGTTTTCGTATCAACGGGCAGGATATTTCTTCCGATAAACTGTCATTGCTGTTGGACACCGTGCTGACTAATGCCCCTGACGAGACCACATTTTTCGAGATCGTCACGGCCTTGGCAGCCCTCAGTTTTGCTGAAGAACATGTTGATGTTGCTGTAATGGAAGCAGGCATGGGTGGACGATCCGATGCGACCGCAGCCATACCCGGCATCATGACGGTCATCACCCCGATATCTCTCGATCACAGCGATTACCTGGGTACAACCCTGACTGAGATAGCCATTGAAAAAAGCGGGATAACCGAACCGGGTACGCCGCTGGTGGCAGCACTCCAGTCACACGAGGTGTTTACGGTTATCCGGGAACATTGCCTTCGCGGAAACAATATGTTGCGATGTGCCGAACAGGATTTTTCCGCTACCTGGAGCAATGACGGGACCATTGCGTACCGAGGTATTTCTGCTACACTTTCAAGGTTAAAACCCGGCATTCCTGGCCGTTATCAGGCAGAGAACACCGCACTGGCTCTAGCTGCAGCGGAAGTCCTTGCTTGCAGTGGACTGGTGATTCCCGACAGTGCCCTGACCACCGGGATAAGCAGCGCACATTGGCCTGGACGCATGGAGCTGGTTTCCGGTCAGCCCAGCATTCTGCTTGATGGTGCTCACAACCCAGCCGGGGCCATTGCCCTGGCAGAAGCGCTTGGCGACTGCAACTACAGGCGGTTGTTCCTGGTAACAGGGGTTATGGCAGACAAGGATGTCCGCCAAATATTCGCACCGCTGGCGGACAAGGTACACCGGGCATACGCTGTCACACCGGCGGTTGAACGTGCTCTGGATGATACAGCCCTGGCGGGCATTCTCAAGAATAGCGGGATAGATACAACTGCCTGCGGCAGCGTCGGAAACGGAATCGCTTCGGCACGGCTTGATGCCGAAGAAGACGATCTTATTCTGATATGCGGTTCGCTGTTTACTGTCGGGGAAGCAAAAGCATGGCTTGCCGGTACACACTATGAAGGGATACGAGGTTAGTGAGTTACAGATGAAATTGATCCGCCTGCTGATACTTCTGTTTTGTCTGGCCATGATGCCAATCGGCGCCTGCTATGCTGCCACCACTCTTCCGACTGGTGAGGGGATCGCCATCAAAGCAGACAACATGGAACACGATCAGGCAAGTGATACATTCAATGCAAGCGGCAATGTTCAAATAGAATCGGAAGGAATTGTTCTTACTGCCAGGCAGGCCTCGTACAACCGCAAAACAGGGATAATGATCGCTACTGGCGATCTCTTCATGGCCAAGGGAGATGACATCCTGAGGGGTGATAAATTAACCATTGATGTTGCAACGGGCAGGGCAGAACTGGATCAGGGTACCATCAATATCCGCAAGGGCAATATCACCTTTAGTGGTGAAAAGGTCGTACGGGAGGATGAAAACAAACTGCTGCTGTACAAAACCGAACTGACCACCTGCGACATTCCCAACCCGAGCTGGAAGTTCGGTGCTGAGAGGTTAAAGGTTAATCTTTTAGGCTATGCGGTCGGCAGAAGCGTCATCTTTTATATCAAGGACAAACCGGTTATCTACCTTCCATGGTTGGCTTTTCCCGTGGTGCAGGGGCGAAAAACGGGTATTCTGTTCCCCCGGTTCGGCTACTCCAACACGCGCGGGGCCCAGATTGACATTCCCGTTTACTGGGTCATTGCCCCTAATCAGGATGCGCTTTTTGATCTTGATATGCAGAGCAAGCGGGGCATAGGCATCGGAACAGAGTATCGCTACGCCCGTAAGCGCAGCAGCGAAGGCTCAATTACCGGTTATCTGATCTACGACCTGCTGGATGAGCGTTGGCGCGGTCAGATTTCACAGAACCACAAGGAAATATTCGCGCCGGACATGAATCTGCGTTCATCAATCTTTCTGACCAGCGACCGGAGTTTTTTGCACGACTTTGGTGAAAAGAGCGGCGACTATAATCGCCAATCCAATGATTCCACCGTAAACTTTCTGAAAACCTGGCAGCAGTATGCCCTGACAGCCAACCTGCGTTATTCCAATGATCTTTATGCTGTTGACAACAGTCAAACATTGCAGATATTTCCCGAGATCAGCCTGGCTGCGGTCCGGCAAAAGATTGGAGCAACACCGCTGTATTTCGATCTGGACAGCAGCGCATCCAACTTTTACCGGGAAGCCGGCCCCAGCGGCCAGCGCCTGCACGCCTTCCCACGCCTTACCCTGGTGACAGGGCTTCCCGACTACCTGCAGGCAACCGCCTTTTTGGGTGTTCATCTGCGGGCCTATGCCACTGACCAGATTCCTGCAGACAGCACAATCAAAGGAAGTGATGGAGATCTTCTGCCAGAGCTGGGCGCTCGTTTGTCCTCCTCCTTCAACAGGGTTTATACATTAGATGGAGAATATATAAAAAAACTGCGTCATGAAGTTGTGCCCGAGATAACCTATAGCTTTACACCGAACCGGGACCAGGCTCGTCTCCCTTTTTACGACTTCTATGATCGCTTGATACATCAGAACATAATCTACTACTCTCTGACCAATCATCTGGGTGGAAAGTTTCAAAAAGGGGAAACAATTGAATATCGTGATCTGATGCGAGTGAAGCTCATGCAGGGATACAGTTTTGAGGGCACACGCCGCGACCTGCTGACCCTGGTTGATGCCAACCGTCGCTTTACGGATATTATTCTTGAAACGGATACCCGATTGAACCCCAATCTCAGAGTGACCTTGGATGCCCGTTACAATGTCTATGATCGACATATCTCCAGCGTGGCTCCGGGAGTGGAGTTTGACGACAAGCGGGGCTCCACTGCTGCTGCCGGTTACCGCATGTCTCGCAACGAGGTGGAGTATATGGAGGCTCGTCTGTCCACCAAACTGCTCAAACCTTGGACCTTCGGCTACACAAGCCGCTATTCATTTGATCGCCATGGTTTCCTTGAATCGGTCTACTCGGCCGAATACAAACACCAGTGCTGGAGTGTCAATCTCTCATACAGAGACCGCCCAGGGAGCACCTCCTTTCATGTAGGCTTCAATCTGGTGGGATTGACCGGCAGTTAATTTATGCTCGCCCCATCCCCTACGCCACACAATCATTCTTACACATGATAATTTGAATAATTAAAGACTGTTAAAATCATTTCCCTGTCACCTCAAATTCAACAAAACAATGCCTCGTGTGTTACAATCCATGCGGGGCTTTTGATGTTTCAAATGCATCGCCTGGAATCATATATAGAAGGGAGAAATTGTTATCCATGGAAAAGATCCAGTATGTTATCGGACATCGTAATCCGGACACCGATTCAATCGCTGCGGCCATTGCCTATGCCACATTGAAACAAAGGCTGGGAATGTCTTACGTTATACCGGCGATGGCCGGTGAACCCAACCCCCAAAGCCGTTTCGTTCTTGATCGCCTCGCAATCTCCGACCCGGTTTATCTGGCCGATGTGCATCCTAAAGTTTGCGATACCCTTAACCGGCAGCCGGTAACCGTCAACATGCACTCTTCGGCATACGAAGCACTTGAACTTTTCCATCAGAGTGGAGTGCGGGTTCTGCCGGTACTCAGTGGCGATGGGAAGCCGTGCGGGGTGTTGTCATTACTGAGGCTGTCAGAAAAGTATCTGCTTCCCGGCCGCGATCAGCAGCGGAAGATCATCAGTACACCGACAGCCTTGGCCAAGAGCCTTTCAGGGCGGTTCGTGACCGGCGGTGATGACGATACGCCAACCACTTTTCAGCTCTTTATCGGCGCCATGCTAGAGGAATCCTTCACCGGCAGGATTGCCGGTTATGATCCGCGACAACTGCTGATCATGACCGGTAACCGTCGTTCCATCCTTTCGGCGGCCATCGAACGGGGGGTCAGGGTGCTGGTGGTAACCGGCGATCATCCACTTGACCAGGATCTCCTTGTGCTGGCCCAGGAAAAGGGAGTCAGTGTTCTTCTGACCCCGCATGACACAGCAACAGCAGCCTGGTTGGCCCGTCTTTCCACGCCGGTTTCACTGTTTGCGGAGCACAAATTCGCATCAATAGGCATAGGGGAACCTCTGACCCATCTTCGTCAGAAGCTGCTTGGTTCCAGTGAGACGGCCATCCTCGCGCTTGAAGAAGATGGAACGCTGGCTGGCGTGGCGACCAAGTCCACCCTTCTGGCGTCTCTTCCGTTCTCGTTAATCCTCGTCGATCACAACGAACTGGGGCAGGCGGTTCCCGGCGCCGAGACTGTGGAAATCCTGGAGGTTATCGATCACCATAAGCTTGGCAACATTCATACCATCAGCCCGATCACCTTTATCACCTCACCAGTGGGAAGCACCTGTACCCTGGTGGCAAATCGCTATCGTGAGTGCGGCATTGATCCCGACAGCACGATTGCCGCCCTTTTGCTGGCCGGCATTCTCTCCGATACGGTCATCCTCAGGTCTCCCACGACCACGGATGAGGACCGCAAGATTGTTTGCTGGCTGGAAGGGTTGGCTGATATGGATGCTGGTGAATGGGGGCGTGCAATGTTTGCCGCCAGCGCTTCTTTGCTGAATTTCGGCAGTGCCGAAAAGGTGGTCGAAGCTGATTTCAAGCTTTTCAGGCATGATAAATACAATATCGGGGTCGGGCAGGTCGAGGTTTTTGGTTTCGATGAATTTTACGAAATGAAAGAGCAGTTGTTGTCAGCATTGGCCGGGATCAAGCGGCGCGATAACCTGTTTATTGCAGGCCTGATGGTAACGGATATCTCTTCAGAAACAACCCTTTTTCTGGTGGAAGGGCATACCAGGGTCGGCCATGTGATGGAGTATCCGCAGTTGGAACCCCATCTGTATGAGTTGAAGAACGTTATGTCTCGCAAGAAACAGATGGTCCCTCATCTTATGAAAATATTGGCTAAGGCCTGAAGATTAAATGTTTTTATGGTCTGGTTTTCAGGTTGTTTGGAGGTAATGTCGGGATTGTGTTACTCTATTGAGTGGTTTGAAAACACTTTAGAGGTTGGCATCCACCATCAGTAAATATATTATTAATACGAATGTCCATATAAAAATCTTATAATTGCCGCTAACTGCTTGATGTTTAACTGATTATAAATTAGTGGCAGACTTGTTTACTGTATTTGACTGGTTCGGCATACTGGTTGCTATCTAAAACACAGTGCGTAGTGACAAGCCAGTTTGTCATAGCAGCAAAGCCGCTGATTCTGTAGTGATCCAGCGTTATAGGAGCCGGAATACCGGAGGAGGTTCAGAGTGCTTTACAAATCCGTGAACGAATCCTTTAATGAGTTTATCGTTGAGCGAAGCGATCCCAAATGTATACGTTGCAAAGTATGTGTCCGTCAGTGTGCCTATGAGGTGCACCGTTACATCGAGGCGAAAGACAGTCTGACAGAAGACAACACCCTCTGTATAGGGTGCCGCCGCTGCTCTGCCCTCTGTCCTACCGGGGCTATTTCAATTCGCACCAATCAGGAAGCGTTCAAGAAAAATGAATCCTGGTCAACGGCACACATTCGCAACCTTTATGCCCAGGCAGAAACCGGCGGTATCCTTCTGGCTGCCATGGGCAACCCTGCAAAATATCCGATTTATTGGGATCATATGTTGCTGGACGCATCCCAGGTAACCAATCCTTCCATTGACCCATTGCGCGAACCGATGGAGTTGCGCACCTTTCTGGGCAAAAAGCCGGACAGCATCGAGGTCATTTATGACAAGGAAAGCGGCAAGCCAAGTCTGAAGACAAAATTGACCCCCCAGCTCAAACTTGAGTACCCATTCATCTTCTCTGCCATGAGTTACGGGGCATTGAACCTGAATGCCCACCGTGCAATGGCGGCAGCTGCGGAGGAGTTGGGCACGATCTATAATACGGGTGAAGGCGGTCTTCACAAAGACCTGTACCGGTATGGCAAGAACGTTATTGTCCAGGTTGCATCAGGCCGCTTCGGCGTCAGCGAACAGTACCTGAATGCCGGGGTAGGGATCGAGATCAAGATCGGCCAGGGCGCAAAACCGGGCATTGGCGGTCATCTGCCAGGCGAAAAGGTTGACGATCAGATTTCAGAAACCCGTATGATCCCGATCGGCTCCGATGCTATCTCGCCTGCCCCGCACCACGACATTTACTCTATCGAAGACCTGCGCCAGTTGATATACGCCCTCAAAGAGGCCACCAACTACGAAAAGCCGGTATCGGTCAAGATTGCTGCAGTCCATCATATTGCTGCAATTGCTTCTGGTGTTGCCAGGGCAGGTGCGGATATCATCACCATCGACGGTTTCCGCGGCGGCACCGGCGCGGCACCCCAGGTTATCCGGGACAACGTCGGCATTCCCATGGAACTGGCCTTGGCTGCCGTTGATTCCCGGCTGCGTGATGAGGGTATCCGCAATCAGGTCTCGATCGTCGTCGGCGGCGGTGTGCGCTCCTCCGGGGATGCCATCAAGGCCATAGCATTGGGCGCTGATGCCATCAACCTGGGAACCTCCACCCTTCTGGCCCTTGGGTGTACGCTTTGTCAGCGTTGCTACACCGGCAAGTGTCCCTGGGGCATCACCACCAACAACCCTTACCTGGCCAAACGCCTCAATCCTGAGATCGGAGCGGAGAGCCTGGTCAACCTGGTACGTGCCTGGGGGCACGAGATACAGGAGATCCTGGGCGGAATGGGCCTGAACGCCCTGGAGTCGCTGCGCGGCAACCGCTACAAGCTGCGCGCCGTGGGTCTTTCGGAAAAAGAAATGTACATCCTGGGCGTCATGCCCGCTGGAGAATAGCATTATGAAGCGTATTTATTCCATAGAAGACGCATGTATCGGCTGCCATCTGTGCGAGGTCGCCTGCATAACCGAGCATTCGCTCTCGAAAGATCCTATCCAGGCCTTTCTGCACGAGGCCGAGCGCCCCATATCGCGATGTACGGTGGAGGAGTGGAATGGCGGTGTGGTCTCCATCTCCACCAACTGCCGCCATTGCGACGAACCGGACTGCCTGCGGGCCTGCATCTCCGGAGCGATCCAGAAAAACTCAGAGGGGGTCGTCCATATCGACAGGGAACAGTGTGTCGGCTGCTGGTCCTGCGTGATGGCCTGCCCTTATGGTGCAATTCAACGCAACCTGGCACATAAAAAAGCCAATAAGTGTGACCTCTGTCCGGATCGCCAGTCGCCTGCCTGTGTGGACGCCTGTCCTAACCGGGCGCTGGTGTACAGGGAGGGAAGCCAGAAATGAACTACGTAATTGTCGGTAACTCCGTGGCTGCTATTGGTGCCATTCGCGCAATCCGCGAACTTGATCAACAGGGGAACATTACCGTTATCTCCCGCGAGAAGCATAACGTCTATGGTCGCCCGCTGATCTCCTACCTGTTGGGTGGTCTGATCAACGAGAAGCGCATGTCCTACCTGCCGGACGATTTTTACGGACAGCAGCGCATTAATCTGCTGCTGGACTCCGAAGTCGTGGCTGTTGATACAAAGACCAAAAAGGTGAAGCTGTCCGGAGGGGATCTCATTCCCTATGACAAACTTCTGCTGGCCACCGGCGGTGATCCGTTCATCCCACCCATTGAGGGGATGGCGGACAAGGAACGCGTCTTCACCTTTACCACTTGGGATGATGCAGCCAAACTGAAGGGACTGGCACCGGACATCAATCGGGCAGTGGTTATCGGCGGCGGCCTGATCGGTCTCAAGGCAGCTGAAGGGCTGAACTTGCTCAATAAGAGCGTTACCGTGATTGAATTGGCCGACCGGGTGCTTTCCTCGGCCTTTGACCGCCCGGCAGGCAAGATCGTGGCGCGCAAGATGAAGGCTAACGGTATTGATGTTATTAATGAAGACACCGTTGTTCGCATCGAAGGGGAGGGGGGCGAGATTACCGGTGTGACACTGAAGTCCGGTGATTTCATTCTCTGCGATACGGTTGTAGTGGCTATTGGTGTGCGACCTGCAGCCGGCTTCCTCAAGGGAAGCGGTGTTGAGGTCAACCGTGGTATCGTGGTGGATAATACCATGCAGACATCGGTAAAAGATGTGTATGCTGCGGGCGATGTGGCCGAGGCAACAGATTTTTTCAGCGGTCAGAAAAATCCCATGCCGATCTGGCCCGATGCCTATACGCAGGGCGATGTTGCCGGTATAGCCATGGCTGGCGGTAAAAAGGAGTATGAAGGCGGCTTGGCGATGAACTCCATCGAGTTTTTCAAGGTTTCCACAATCTCCATGGGAGTTACCAATCCGAGTGAACCGAGTAACTATGAGATTCATACCTTTCAGGATATTCAGAACTACCAGTACCGAAAGATTGTGCTGCAGAACAATCGCCTGGTTGGTGCTGTGCTGGTTGGGAGTGTTGATCGGGCCGGGATCTTTTCCGGTTTGATAAAAGAAAAGATCGACATGACCCCCTTCAAGGAGAGCTTGCTGCTGCCGGACTTCGGTTTTATCAACCTTTCGAAAGAGATCAGAACCCAGCTTTTCAGCCCACAAGGCAAAGCGGTCGATAGCGGACGCGCCGGACAGGTCGCCGGACATTGATTTGCGTAGGGGCGGTCCTGTGGCCGCCCAAACAGGCAACCACACAGGGTTGCCCCTACAAAGGGAAACAAACATGAAACCACAACCGACTCATTATTTTGAAAAAGACATCTCCAACTGCGGCCTGACCGGCTTTGTTTCCAAAAAAGGGAAGCGGGTAGAAGGTTCGGTGATCATCAAATCCATCTCCCTCATGCATGACCGCGGCAATGGCCTCGGCGGCGGATTCGGTGCTTACGGCATTTACCCTGATTATGAGGACTTTTATGCCTTTCATCTGATGTATGAAAACGTCATGGCGCAGCAGATGACGGAGGAGTATCTCGAGGCCAATTTCTTCATCGAGCAGCAGGAAGATATCCCCACCCGGCGCACAAAGGCCATTGTCAGTCCCCCGGCTTTCAGGCGCTATTTTGTCAAGCCCCTGGAAAATGACGAGTACAAGGAAGCCGTGGAGTACCAGGGATTGACCGAAGAGGATGTCATTGTAAGGCACGTAATGGCAATAAACCATGAGATTGATGGTGCTTTTGTGGTCTCATCCGGCAAGAATATGGGGGCATTCAAGGGGGTTGGTTTTCCTGAGGAGATAGCCGAGTTCTTTCGCCTGGAAGAGTACAGCGGTCACATCTGGACCGCCCATAACCGTTTTCCGACCAACACCCCGGGCTGGTGGGGCGGCGCCCATCCCTTTACCTTGCTTGACTGGTCCATTGTCCACAATGGAGAGATTTCATCCTATGGCATAAACAAGCGCTACCTGGAGATGTATGGTTACCTGTGCACCATGCTGACCGACACCGAGGTTGTTGCCT
>JBGSQD010000075.1:0-13524 GCA_041738275.1 Geobacterales bacterium | reverse complement strand
GCCCATAAATTTGCACCCCTTATCGCAACACTTTCAGTAATCGGTATCATCTACGCTGCGCTTGTTGCCATGGTGCAGGAGGATGTCAAGAAACTGGTCGCTTATTCGTCTGTTGCTCACTTGGGCTTCGTCATGCTGGGTGTGTTTGCCTTCAATGTAAACGGGATTACCGGCGGCATGCTGCAGATGCTTAACCATGGCGTATCCACCGGGGCATTGTTCCTTATCGTCGGCTTTATTTATGAACGTCGACATACACGCCTGATCACGGACTTTGGCGGTCTTTCCAAGCAGATGCCGATTTTTGCTACAGTTTTTATGATTGTAACCCTTTCTTCTATCGGTTTGCCCGGTACTAATGGTTTCGTAGGTGAATTCCTGGTTCTGATCGGCGCTTTTGAAAGTGAATTGCGCTGGTGGACAATAGTTGCATCCAGCGGTGTGATTCTCTCCGCTGTTTACATGCTCTGGATGTTTCAGCGCGTTATGTTCGGTGAACTTGATAATCCAAAGAATCAGGTACTCAAAGACCTGAATGCTCGAGAAATTACAATAATGGTTCCCCTGATTGCGCTGATCTTCATTATGGGCGTATATCCGAATCCTTTTATTGAAAAGATGGAGCCTGCAATCAAGAAACTGGTATCCCAGGCAAGACCTGCCGGCATGGCTGCCCAACTCCCGGAAGCGTCAGGGCTGCCTGCAGGTCATCCAATGATATCGCCAGAACAATCTTCACCAGCAGTACAGGCTGTGCCTGAAGCAGCAGCACCAGCATCCGCAGTTAACCCGCACGAAGCAAAGTAAAAAACGAGTCAATCCGACCGGAGGATATTTTAGATGGACATGATTACTATTCCAGCCGTAAATATGACCCCGATTATGCCGGAGATTTTCCTCTCCGTGCTTGCCATGGCTCTTTTGCTGATCAATGTATTTGTTCCCAGCAAACAGAAGTCTTATCTCGGGTACATCAGCTTTATCGGCGTCGTAGCGACAGCGGTGCTGGTAGGAGCCGGTTGGGGCACGCAGATCGAGAGTTTCAGTGGTACAGTCGTCCAGGATAATTTTTCCAGCTTCTTTAAGATTATTTTTCTGGTATCAGCCGGTCTGGCAATACTGATTTCAGATCAGTATATGAGTCGTGAAGAGTGCAATCACGGTGAACTTTACCCATTAATTCTTTTTTCGGTTGTCGGAATGATGCTGATGGCCGATGGTACTGACCTGATGACCATCTTCCTGGGGTTGGAAGTGATGTCAGTGGCTTTGTATGTGCTGGCTGGCTTCAATCGTGCCAATCTTAAGTCAAATGAGGCTGGACTCAAGTATTTCCTGCTTGGAGCATTTTCTACCGGTTTCCTGCTTTACGGAATGGCTCTTACCTATGGTGCCACCGGTACTACCAATATAGCCAAGATTGCTGCCCAGGTAGCTCTGATGGATCTCCCGTCAACCAACATCATGCTGGTGGCTGGAATGCTTTTGATGTTTACCGGCTTTGCTTTTAAAATTGCGGCGGTACCATTCCATATGTGGGCACCGGATGTCTATGAGGGCGCTCCAACTCCCATGACGGCTTTTATGTCAACCGGCCCAAAGGCTGCTGCCTTTGCCGCTTCCATGAGACTTCTTATCGTTGCGTTTCCATCACTGCAGGCTGATTGGAGTCAACTTCTCTGGATACTGGCCGTTCTTACAATGACGGTTGGAAATATCACCGCACTTCGCCAGGATAATCTCAAACGTATCCTTGCCTATTCATCCATTGCCCATGCAGGGTATGTACTGGTCGGTTTTGCTGCTGGGAATGAAACCGGAAATACCGGTATCCTCTTCTACATGCTTTCATACGCCTTTATGAACATAGGCGCCTTTGCAATTATCGTACTGGTTGGCAAGAAAGGTGAGCCAAACGGAAATGTCATGGATTTCACCGGGTTTGGATTTAAGCATCCAGTTCTAGCAGTTGCCATGTCGGTCTTCCTGTTTTCCTTGGCAGGCATTCCACCAACAGCCGGCTTTATCGGCAAGTTCTACCTTTTCTCCGGTGCAGTCGAGAAAGGGTACATCTGGTTAGCCGTTCTTGGTGTATTAAACAGTGCTGCTTCCGTATATTACTATCTGCGTGTCATGGTCTATATGTACATGAAGGACCCGACCGAGGAGTTTGACTGGATGCAGGTATCGGCCCCGATTGCACTTGCTCTGCTTATCGCAGTCGCTGGAACCATGATTCCAGGCATAATCCCATCTGTCGTCCTGCAGTTTGCCCAGCAGGCAGTTAAATTGATTTGATACAATTCATATAGTTAAACAAAAGGGCGGTCTCCGATGAGACCGCCCTTTTTAGTTATGAGAAGTTTTAGGTGATAGGGTTGTCAGTGATAGGTTGGCGTCTTCTCCTGGATCAGCACATATGGGCTGACAATCAGCATGGCAAACTTCTTGTGGTTTTCGTTATCCCATTGGTGCATCTGGGATTCGGTGGGTTTGCCTAGCCTGCCAGAAATAACCCATTGTTCGATTACATCCGCCTCGTCACCGGCCACCTTATACGCAGCCTCGGCAAGATCAAGTCCGTCGTCAACGAGTATGAGGCCGCCACGACCAAGATGTACCCGCAGCCAACTCCATTCAGCTTCGTCAATAGCCAGAGCTAATTCCTCTTTACTTGGTTTCATTTGAAAAAACCTTTCTCGATGCACTTCTCACGTAACTCAAGTGTCTTGTCGACGGAAGACTTTTGAGCATGCGTCATTGATTCGTATCCAAGATTGCTTTTGGTGGTAACAAGGGTGTGTACATACTGCTCGAAGGAAATGTCGCCGGGTAAGCCATCAGACAGGCATTTGCAGAACTTCTCTCTCCCGACCGCCTTCATGCAATGATCTTCCTTTTCAGCTGAAAACTTCTGCTGTTCTTTGAGTGCCTTTAATTCTGCTATCTGTTGCTCAAGCTTATTGATCTTTTCTATCAAATCGTCCTGAGATGCGGCAGATGATGAGACCATCATCATGCTGACCACTAAAGCAACTGGTACATATCTACGCATAAATGGTTCCTCCCGCTAAATCGCTTGTATTTATATTTAACAGGCATCTCGGAGAAAGTCGAGTTCTTCTATCAATTCAATGGGTATAAATATTATAGAAACTTGCCTTGGGTAGCGATTTGACGAAGTCAGCTGCAGCATGACGATAAGAATGAGCAAAAGATGCCGGATATGCGTCATTATATAAAAAAGGACCTAAGCATGTGCTTAAGTCCTTAAGGTTTGGCGCGCCTCCGACAAAGAAAGCATGAACTGGAATATATTATATAAACTCAGATAGTTGTTAGATTTAATCATGTAAAGTGTTGTTGGATCTACCACGTATCCTTCATCCTTGGCCGAGTGCACGCTTTCTCGTCAAACGCCCGAGGTGGGAGCCCGGTGCGTAAATCGCGCCCGCCGGGATCTGTGCGGGGGGTACTCCGTAAGGGGTATCCTACCGCGATATACCGCTGCAGGTAAATGCTCTGCGGCGGCTCATTCATTGTGCTTTGCTTCACAAACATCAACTACTGCTTTAATTACTTAAGATTTGTTGGCCTCAATTATTACCAGGAATAACCGAAACCTGCATGGGAAGTCGTTCTACTATTATCGTTAAAAGCCACCCCCGCCTTAATTACAGCATTTTTCATCAATCGTACACTTCCTCCTATTGCAATTGCAGTCTCATTATTAAAATGCCCCATACCTGCGCCAAGCATAAACGTCTTACCACTATCAACCTGCGGGATGCTTGAAAGGGCGCTTGCCATGGCAATTCCGTTTGACAGTTGTTTATCGACTGCCTTCAGTTGGTGATAGTTGACGGCATCATTAGGAAGGACAGCATCAGCAACTCCGGATACCCTGGCAGGACCGCCAGTCTCAACATTTTTAAAGGAGGCACCATTATCATCCAAAGTCATGGTAGTTGAATGAGTACCACCGCTAATGACCAACTGTTGTTCAGTAACAACAATCCCGTGGGTATTGCCAATTCCGTTAGTCAAGGTCAAGGAAGCTGTGGATTCAGCCGTGGGGGTGTTCACAATTTCAATGGCACCATTAGTAACAACGGCATGAGCACTCGCCATATCTTTGTTTACCACCGAAATCTGACCCGCAGTCGGAGCACCCGCAGCAATAACACTCTGTCCGCTTGAGACTGTAGTGGTCGCTGCAGCGTTCGAAGTGTAAACCAGGGTGCCGTTGATATAATAATTACCATCTACCAGCGTGTTGCCATGAATGCGATTTATATATTCAACGCCGCGCAGTGTGTCCTGGCTTGTGGCGTCACCTAAGACCAAACCTGTTGGCCCGACGGCAGGGATTGTTTGAACAGCAGCATAAGAGGTCATACTTCCGCCACCGACGGCATATATGGATGCCTGCGTTGGAGTAGCAGCAAAACTTCCGCCGCCGGTAACGCCCAGGATGCTGCTGTTGTTAGCTATGGAAAGTGTGCCGGAACCGCCTCGTGCTGTCACGGTAGTGGCTGCGGCGGTGTTACCAAAAATATTAACGGAGTTTGTGGTTGCAACGCCTATGTTGTTGTTCCTAGCTTCAACATTATTAGTGCCGCTCGTGGCATTGGCTAACAGGTTGTTACTGCCGTTCGTGCCAACAGCAGATATTGAGTTTGATTGGTTTACTGTATTTGCTGACAGGCTGTTGCTGCCGGTGCTTGCAGATATAGAATTGTTGCCAGTCGTCGCTGTAACGGTGTTGCCAGTGCCACCGGTTATAGAATTGGTTGTTGCCGCAGTGATGACGTTATTAGCGGTTGCAGCGTTGATCGTGTTGGCGCCAGTTGTTGCTGTAACGGTGTTGCCGGTGCCACCGGTTATGGTGTTGGTCGTTGCTGCAGTGATGACATTATTGGCGGTTGCTGCATTGATCGTGTTGGCTCCGGTTGTTGCTGTGATAGTGTTACCGGTGCCACCGGTAATTTGGTTCTGCAAATTGGCGTTAACTACGTTGTTAGCACCAGCATTGATAAAGTTACTGTTTGTGGCAATCATCGAGTTGTTTGCCCCGGTAATCGTGTTGGTCGAAGTACCGGCGTTGCCGATAGTGTTTATCGAGTTTGCGGTTGCAACGCCTATGTTATTGTTCTTTGCCTCCACATTATTGGTACCGGTCAAGCCATTTGCTTTCAGGTTGTTGCCGCTGTCATTCATTGTCAGGTAAGTGGCATTGTTGATGCCTCCGGTAAGGGTTGTCTGTTGTTCCGTAACCACAACACCATGAGCATTACCGTAGCCGTTGGTGACAACCAATGAGCCGGTTGTCTCGCTGACAATTCCGGTTGTGATTCTACCGTGAGCATCAACATTTGCGCCGCTGCCACCAATGTTGACGATTGCCATTTGACCTGTAGTTTTCTGAGTGGGGCTGACAAGCACAGAGTCCCCTGAAGTAACCGTGGTGGTGGCAGAGGTGTTGGAGGTATAGACCAAGGTACCGTTGATGTACATATTGCCGTTTACCAGCGTGTTACCTTCCAGGCGATTCACAAAAGTGGCCCCGGCGATGTTCTGGCGGCTTGCAGCATCACCAATGTCGTTCAACTGGGCTGCAAGGGTGACGGAATCGGTGCTTAGTGTTTGCGCAGCACTTGTAGTGGTAAAGCCGCTGGCTGTCGGACCGGTGCCTGAACGAAGACTGGCAGTGCCATCGGCGATGGACAATGTACTGTTGCCGCCTGTTGCATCTACCGTAGTGGCTGCATTTGTGTTGCCGATATTGGTTGTAGATACGCCTGCACCGGTGCCGATGTTATTAGTGACGTTTCCGGCGCCAGCACTGGCAGTACCAAAATTGTTGGTGGTAGTGCTACCTGCTGCACCTGCCGCACCGATGTCGTTTGATGTTGTCCCTCCGCCACCTGCGCCAAAGCTGTTATTGGTTATGCTGGTCGAAGCACTGCCACCGCTGCCGATGGTGTTGTTAGTTGTCCCTGCACCGCCTTCTCCAATTGTATTGCTCGTTACACTGGTCGATGTACCAGCAGCACCGGAGCCGATGGTGTTGGTGACATTGCCGCCGCCGGAGCTGGAGCCGAAGTTATTGAACGTGGGGCCGGTACCGGATCCTCCCATACCGATTTCGTTTGTCACTGTGCCGCTGCTGCTGCTCCCGGTGCCGATGGTGTTATTCACAGTTGTAGTCGTGGCGCCGCCATCGCCGATCGAGTTGGTGACTGCACCGCCGTTAGTTCCACCCTGGCCAATTGTGTTGATTACCGTGCCACCTTGGGTGCCACCGCCGCCAAAGTTGTTGATGATGGTACCGGAGCCGGTGGAGGTGCCAATGTCGTTAACAGCCTTCTCGTCACCAGTGACCGGTGGAGAAATGATCTGTACTCCGTAGTCGGTGATTTTTATTCCCGCCGTGCCGTTGGCCGATTTGATCCAGACATCCGACCAGGTGGGGGTAGCTCCAGAGGTGTTATCGTAAGCTGCCGCCCGATCCAGACCACCAGTTCCGGTAATCAGCGTGCCGGTGTAAGACGTATTGCCCGCAGCCAACGCACCATTGATGGTAACGGCTGCAGCGTTGCCGGTGTTGCGTGTGCTGGTGAGATTCATTCCTCCGCTCAGTGCCGTGACATTCACGTTTCCGCCACTGATGGTGTTTGTGCCGGTAGCAGCACTAAGATTGGTTGCACCAAATATCTGGTTGACGGAGCTGCCACCGGTGCCGATGGTGGTATGGCCGGTCACCGTCAGGTTGTTGTTGATCGTGGTAGTGCCGTTTAGGGTGGTAGTGCCGCCCACGGTCAGTCCGTTGGTCACACTGGCAGAGTTGAGGGTCGCCAAGCCTGATGTACCGAGAGTGCTCGTGCTGATGTTGCCGGAGTTGCTGATTCCATTTGTGGAGGTGCTGCCGGTCACTCCCAGGGTTGTGCTGACCGTAACGCTTCCGACTGTTGACAAGGAAGCGGCGGTGATCGCCGCTGCGCCTATATCTCCAGCGTTGGTGATGCCGCCGTTGTTATTGTTAATTCCGCCATGGTTGTCAATGCCGCCGGAGTCGTTGGTGATGCCAGCGGTTGTCGTCTGTCCGGTTACAATCAGCGAGCTATCGACAGTTATACTACTGCCTTCCGTGTTTACAATAGTTCCCCCTTGAAGATCTAAAGCGCCGTTGACCATGAGAGCGCCGTAGTTATTAAAATCTCCGTTGTTTCTAATTGTTCCGGTGTTAGTGATACCCGCCGTCGTCGTGCTGCCATCGACGTTAAGGGTGCCCGAGATATTTGTGTTACCCGTGGCGGAATCAACCTTGAACACTGGGGTGACATACACAGTTGTGTCTCCGAAGAACGGAATATTGATTATAGTGGGTTTATTGACGACAAAATTACTATTAACCTGGACTTGTGAATCGCTTTGAAGAGAGACTTTCCCTGTCGACACTATATCGATATACCCAGCATTAACACGAGAGCCGTCTACACCTGTACTCATGACCTTGATATAAGACTGCGCACGAGCAGCCCCATAATCTGACGAAGTGCCAATCACAGAGGAGTCATCCGAACTAAAGTTTCCATCGGAGGTTATTATCGCACCTTGTTCCTCGCCTGTTGGAGCTTCAGCGTCACTGTTTGAAATCATCCGAGTGTTAACCGAATTAGATAGGTACTCTAAAGCAAAGGCAACCCCGGTGTTTTGTATTACAGCACATACAAACGCAATTGCACTAAACTTAAATAACCTTGATCTACATAATAAAAACATAGTGTTCTCCTTTGTTGAATTTTACTGAACTACTTCTTTCTTTATCGAGACACAGCCGCTGCCGGCCGGCATCAGAAATATTTTGGTCCAGATCCCCCCATCCAGCACTGTCAAATTTTTTGAGAACCCTTCGATCTTCTTTAGTGCGCCAAAAGTCTTGTGCGCCACCTCGTCACATTTCTGCGGCCAGTAGACCACGGTTTCGTACATACCTCCGCACCCATTGGCCTGGTTGGGGGCAAAGCTGGCGCTGGCATACGCGGAAAAGGCCTCTTTTTGTGGAATTTCCAGGGACACGGAAATCAAATGCTGGTCAGGATTATTCAGAGGCATAAACAACATTGCACTGACACCCTGCACATCAGCGGTAAGGAAGGTCGCTACCTGATTGACCCGGCTGGTGCAGACCAGCACACCGGCCTTGACTGCCGCCTGGGTGATGCCGTTCACGGGTGAAACAGGTGATTGTCGAATTGGAGTGTTTTGCTGTGTCGGTACGACCTGCTTGTCGGCGGCAGCAGCTACGGATAGCATTACGCACAGGCAGACGACGACAATTGCAAACGGAATTGCAAAGGTAATTTTCGGCATTTACGTTCCTCCGTGGTTTTTGGCTTACGATTAAGGGAATAAGAACAATAAATGGTCTTAAATATAACAGACGGATTTGTTAATGAGGAGACCACCAATACCGACAGTTATTCTTTGTTAGCTGACGATTTCTGACTATTGAGAAGTGGGGTGTAGCGTGGCGTGAAAGGAATGAGCTTTTAGTCCAGGGTAAGCGGGGCGGAAAAAGTGTAGCCGACACCATGTCGTGTCAGTATGGGTGAGCTGCCGACGATAGATTCAATCTTGCGGCGCAGGCGGCGGATCAGCGATTCAAGGGCACGGTTTGAAAATTCATCGTTGCTGTATCCCAGTGTGTCCAGTATAGCGGTACGTGATACGGCTTTTTCAGGTGCTCCGGCGAGGCAGAGCAGGAAATCCATCTCACGAGATGTGAGTGATACCAGTGCCGATGTAGGGGTAATCAGTGTGGCGCTCTGGCGGTTGAGGCACCAGTTCGAATCACTTTTTGCGGCAATCTCTTTACGGTTTCGCAGAAGTATGCTGGCAAGTGCGGAGGCCAATTCTCGGCAATCAACCGGTTTGACCAGGTAGAGGTCTGCCCCGGAATCGTACCCGGCAATGCGAGCGTCGACCGAACCGCGGGCAGTAAGGATAATGCAAGCCATAGTAGTGTTTTTGCGGATATAATCGGATAGCTGCAGTCCATCAATATCAGGCAGCCCCAGATCAATTATTGCCGCTGCAAAGGAGTGCTCGGCCAGGGCATGATAGAATCTGAGGCCACTCTCAACAGCAGTTATCTCATACCCGATCCGGGTAAGATAGTCGGCCACACTGTCCCGCAGGGCTGGATCGTCTTCAACCAGGATAATCCTGCGATTGGAAGCCTTCAGTGCATCGATGTCTGGCTCAGTTATGTAATTGGATGATAGCATGCGCAGATAATGCCGTTTGTGGCGGACAGATGCAACCAACTAATTCTGACAATGGCTTATGCCTGAATCGGCAACCGAAGTGAGACACATGTACAGCCATCTGAATCAGGTCCCATCGATATACTACCACCGTGCTGCTTTGCGATCTGCTGTGCGAGCCAGAGGCCTATTCCTAAACCACTGGTGCCGGAGCTGTTGCTGCCGCGCTGGAACTTTTCAAATAACTGGTCCGCCTCATCTGCTGAAATACCTGTCCCCTTATCGGTGACCGTAACAGTTGCCGTTGTTCCATCTGTAGAGTCGGTAATGAGTATTGGCGTGCTTCCCGGAGAGTATTTGCAGGCGTTATCAAGCAAATTCAGTATGGTGGTGGTCAACTGGATCGGATTTCCCAGGACGGTTTCTGAAGTCAGCTGTGGTTGAAAGATAAAGGTTCGATCAGGCCAGAATGTTTCTGCCTTATCGAGTACTTCATCAAGAAACGAAAGCAATGTAATGCGTTCTCTTGCCGAGTCAGCAGACGCTGTGCCCATTCTCATCTGATTCAGAGATACTTCGAGGATTTCCACCAGGCGTTGAATGGCCTGTTTCATGGTGGCTACCTGAGAACTGTAGCGCTTTTCAGAATCAGCTTCCATCAACTCAATCAGGTTCAGGTTGGTTTGGATAATGGCCAGTGGTGTACGATATTCGTGGGAGATCATTGCCAGAAAACTTTCTTGTTCTTTCCGGAGTTCCTGTTCGTATGCCAATAGCTCTTGCTGGTGATTTTGCTCAGCCATACGCTTACTAATGTCGCGGGTCACCCCGATATAACCTGTTATCTGGCCGTCAGCAGCACGCAGCGGGTTGGAATGCACTTCTGTCCAGAGATAGCTGCCGTCTTTACAGAGCATTGGCAGTTCATATCGCATGGTATCGGTCTTGATCCCCAGCCGCTCCTGTTTCAGCCGCTCTGCATTTGCCATTGTGATGGTTGCGGCATCCTGTTCATTTAAAAACATGGAGACCTGTTTGCCCAATACCTCTTCAGGCTGAAAGCCACGCATCGCCTGGTCATTGGCATTCACATAGGTAAAACACATGTTGTTATCAAGCTGCCAGACCATATCAGCTGAATCTTCTGACAGTCGGCGAAAACGTTCTTCGCTTATGCGCAGCTCTTCTTGTGACTGATGAAGTGATGTTACATCATGGAGTACCAGAACCGAGCCGATATGGGATATGCCATGTTGGAGTCTGGTCTGTGTGATCTGCCACCAGAGCTCGCTCTCTATGTCATGCAGAATCGTCTCTGAATCGGTTGTCAACAAACCGTGCAACGAATGATTTGGAGGATAAAGCATGTCAAGTGATCTTCCTACTGCATCCCCAGGCAATGCCAACAGTTTTTGTGCAGCCAGGTTGTGATCTGCCAGACGGCCTTGATTATCGACAACCAGCACCGGTTCCTGCATCTGTTTAAAAAGTGTCGACTGGGCTATCGGCACCAAATTCAACATTTGATAACGAAAGACCGCCAGCCAATAACACAATCCCGATATAAACAGGGATGATGTTGTCAGGCGCAACTCCTTTACTGGAGCCAGATTGAGCATGTCTGTGAACAGTGGAATCAGCGTGGCAATAAGAATTAAAGCCAGACTGCCTCGACGGGTTTGCCTGCGCTGAAATATGCTCCAGAGGCAGAGCAGCATGATTGTCAGGAAGTACATGTCGGTATATAGGATATGGAATGATGTGTAATACTTCCCATTGGTATACCCCATCAGCATCATGCCTTCTTTGGCGACAATGTGTATGTTAGCCCTCATGAGACCATGCAGGTTATTGGTCCACCCCATGAAAATTGAGACAAGTGGGGCAATGGCAAGAAGGGAAAGCTTGAGACGGGAAAAGCGCTCTGCCTTTCCCATGATAATTAGAGTCATGGGTAGTGCCACAAACAGCACAATGCAAAAGAAACTATGCGCAATTTCAAAGAACAGAGTCATAAGCTGTAGATCGGTAGTTGCTGTATTGAGTGCATAGAACAACGACCAGCCGGACATGCCGACCATCAGCCAAAAGAACCAGATAGCAGACGGTATTTGGCGTCGGGGCCAGGCATAGACAGCCAGTACTCCGTTTACCAGAGCAGAAAGCAGTGGAAGTATTATCCAAGGTGTGTAGTAAAAGGGCATGAAATTATGGTCTCTGTTGTCTTTAATGGGTAGTCGATGTGGCCAAGCTAAGATTTAGTGAGCCTCATATTTTTTGGTTTTTATCCTTGCGGACACTTCATCCTGTTTGATAGTGAGCGGTTCGATTTCCAGGAATGACACGGAATCAAACAGATATAGGGCGAAACGTTCAAGTATCTCTTCAAACGGGGCGCCTCATGCTTATGGTTGCTGGTGTGCAAATCACTGCCGGACACGAAACCTATTCGTTAAAAACCACGCAGTTTAAACTGCTCGTACAAGTATTACCCCCTCTCAATTCAGATCGTAATATAGCCCACGGGTAGTTCGGCCCGCGTCAAATCACAGGTGTTGAACTTTTTTTAAGTACTGTTTTACCCGTATCAAATAATTACAGTATTAGTAAAATAAAGGCCGCTTCTGGAAACATGGGCGGTTTTTTATTAGTTTCTGATTGACTGACCCTATATTGACCCTATGGCGAAAAGGGCAATAAAAAAGCACCTACAAATCAATGTAAGTGCTTGTTTTTATTGGCGCGCTTGGAGAGATTCGAACTCCCGACCTACGGATTCGTAGTCCGTTGCTCTATCCAGCTGAGCTACAAGCGCAAAATCAAGTAATAGTCAATTAAGACTCAAATCAATATCAAATGTTGCAATGTGATGCAAGATAAATCTGAGTTTGAAGCAAGAAATCTCATAAATAATGTTGCGATCAGTCACAGAAACGACCTGTGGTGCGGTAATGAATGCTCCTCATTTCAATTTGAATGTAAGAAGCGATTGTCAAAAAAAGCCGATATTATAGATCATTACTCAAATTGCGCGGTGAATTCCTGGGTTATCCGCCGCAGCTCAGCGACTTCAGATCGCAAGGCCGCTATCTCCTGCTCCAGTTGCGTAATCCGGTCGTTTTCGGCCATGACCCGCAATCGTGATGATTCCGGTGGGGCAGTTGGCGCGTAAGTGGCTGGTTCCGGTTCTCCTGCAAACAAGTGTGCATAACGCGACTCTTTTCTGCCTGGTTGACGGGCAAGCCGGGTTATAAGCGGCTGCTCACGTTCCATCAACTCACGCAATACCTCCTCTACCGCAGCAAGATCGGGAAAAGGCTGCATACGTTCAGAACGAGTACGCAATTCTCCAACGGTTTGTGGACCGCGTACCAGCAATTCACATATAACAGCAAGCTCCATTGGCACCATCCCCAGCTTCTCCGCCAAAAGATGACGATATTTCGGTACCCGCCCCCCATCAGCCGACACAACGACAAACTGCTTGAAGCGCAGTGTGTCAAGCGCCCGAACCACATCTTCCTCTTCCAGGCTGTATATCGGCTCCCGGTTGGATTTCTGATTGCATGCGTTGGTAAGGGCGTTGAGTGAGAGCGGATAATATTCTGGCGTTGTTAATTCCTTTTCTATCAGGCAACCAAGTATCCGTACCTCGATATCGCTAAGATTTGCGTCCATATGTACACCCCCGAAAATTGATTCGAAAGTATATCCCACTACAATCGGATGCTCAAGAAGCATTATTCCGATTTAATCTGGTAAGGGTGCTTGACAGGGATGAAAAGAGGAGGCATTAACTTAATGTCCGACAGAATACAATTCAAATTATGTCGCCATCCTCGTTGGTACATAATAGGATCTTGATCAGGTGTTGTTTATCTTCGTTGCCAGATGTCATCCTTGATTTGAAATCGGAATATCACTTCCGATCGTTACGAGAAGGGGTTAATGATTATGCGGAAAATTTTGCTTTTGTCGGCGGTCTGTCTGGTACTGATTATCTTGGCAGTGACTCTGATGCGTCGTGCAGCCAAGGACACAAATGGAATTAAGGTAACCGGCGCCATTGAGGTTGTCTCGGTGGAAGTATCGTTCAAGGTGCCGGGGCGTCTGACGCAGCGCCTGGTGGACGAAGGGGATACAGTTCGTGCTGGGCAGTTGGTGGCACGACTGGAGGACGATGAATTAAAGGATGAACGCAGTGCCCGTGCGGCGGACCAGCGCGCCGCCCAGGCTGGCTTGGCCGATCTGC
>JBGSQD010000070.1:0-14327 GCA_041738275.1 Geobacterales bacterium | reverse complement strand
AAGTTGATGATCCTGGCGGAATTCGACAGTTGCGATACCACGGCATAATGTTTTCATTAACGCACCTGTTTTGACAAATACCAGATATATTCGATATATGCAATTCCTTTAATGGCTATTTTTTATACAAAAGTTCAATACGAAGAAACATTTTCAAATATTCCCGCAAAAGGCATTCAGTTGCAGATGGGCACAGGTAAACGCCGACAAATCATAATGATAGGTATGGTTGCTCCTATAAAATGGCTACGGTCTCCTGGCTGTGGCGGGAGACCGTAGATTGAATAAGCTTGGCGGAGTTGTTTATTTAAATCGTTATTTCCAGCAGATGCAGGATACCGGGCAGATATCTATTGCTTCATTCTGAATCTCCTCTTCCGATGCGCCATCCGGATCAAAACATTCCGCCTTGTTGTTGTCATCAAAACGGAACACACTCGGCAGGTTTTCGATACATATCCCGCAACTGATGCACAAATCCTGTTCTACAAAAGGTTCCCGTGCCATATCAATCCTCCTTGGTTGACCTGTGGTCTCTGCCTTGTTCTGCCGGCCGCTGTTGGTCTTGCTGCACTTTCTTTCGGGTAATGAATAGTCTATCGCCCGGCTTGAAAAAGTCAAACATGCCATGACCCTTGCCGCTCATCTTCGATAGCTGATCCGGTAGATGGCCCCGGCGCTGTCGTCCGACACCAGAAGACTGCCGTCGGGCATGACCTGTAGATCGACCGGCCGCCCCCAGGCGCTGCCGTTCTGCAGCCAACCCTGGGCAAAGACTTCGTAGGTTAATGCCTTGTTGTCCCTGATGCGCACCAGGGTAATCCTGTAGCCATTGGGGGTGGAACGGTTCCAGGAGCCATGCTCGGCAATGAAGATCTGATCACGGTAGCTTTCGGGGAACATGGCGCCGGTATAGAATCGCATGCCAAGCGCTGCCACATGAGGGCCAAGCTCCATCTCCGGCAGGTTGAACTCCTCACTGCGCCGGTTCTTGCCGTGTTTGGGGTCGGGTATATTCTTGCCGTGCCAGTAGGGGAAGCCGAAGTGCAGCCCTTCCCTGGGTGCGCGGTTGAGTTCATCCGGCGGCTGGTTGTCTCCCAGCCAGTCGCGACCGTTATCGGTGAACCACAGTTCACCGGTCCGGGGATGCCAGTCGAATCCAACGGTGTTGCGCACCCCGCGGGCAAATATCTCCAGGTTGCTGCCGTCCGGGGCCATGCGCAGGATCGAGGCGAAGCGCTGGTCCTTTTCCTCGCAGACGTTGCAGGGTGCACCTACCGGAATATAGAGCCTGTTGTCCGGCCCGAAACGGATGAACTTCCAGCCGTGGTGGCCATTGTCCGGAAAGGAGGCATTGACGACCACCGGTCTGGGAGGATCGCCCAGGCGCGTCTCGATGTTATCGAAGCGGAGCACGCGACTGATCTCCGCAACATAGAGGGCACCATCGCGGAAGGCCACTCCGTTGGGCGATCTCAGGCCACTGGCGATGGTGATAACCTGGTCAGACTTGTGATCGCCGTTACGGTCGATAATGGCGTAAACCTTGCCCTCGCCGCGGCTGCCGACGAACAGGGTGCCCTTGGCACCGAGGGCCATGGAACGGGCGCCCGGCACATCGTCGGCATAAACGGCAATGCTGAAGCCGGGGGGAAGCTGGATCGCGCCCGGCCGCAACTCAGCATTACTGCAACCGCAGGTCATCATCAGACTGAGCAGTGTCGTGACAATTAAACATAAGCAGATTTGACCTTGCATGCGCCCCCCTTCAACCTGCGCCCAAAACCTGTTCCTATCATTTTAGTATTTAAAGCAGCATGATCCTGGTGGCCGGGACTACATTGGAAACCGGGTCCACCGGAAGGCCGGCCTCAAGATAGGCGTTGAACCCCCCGACCAATTTATGGACATCGTTCCAGCCATGTTTTTTTAATACCTGCGCGGCCTGATTACTGGCCTCTTCTCCCGGGCAATCCGAAAAAACCACGATCGGCCGGTCGTGGGGAATCTCCGCCAGATGCTGTTCCAAAGTGCTGTTTTCAAGTCGCAATGAGTTGTGCGCCTTGAACAGACTCCAGTCAGGTTTGTGATGGTGGCGCAACTCAACAAAAAGCAGCGGGTCACCGTGATGTAAATGCTCTTTCACCGCTTCAGCAGTGACAGCATATTCTTTCAACATGTTACTCATCTCCTCTCCTTTAAGTTTCCTGTCAGGGCATTACGCCCCTTCCTTTTTTTATTATACCAGCGGGTGGCCAGAATTGCATTACAGCTGCTTCATGGTATGGTTTTTGTGAAACAGCAGCAGTTACAGATTAAAGAAAGGGGATACATCATGACTTACACGGCAAAGGATTATTCAAGGCTGATCGGAATGGAGGGCTTCAGCGATACTCTGTTGAAAAACCACTTTACCCTCTACCAGGGATATGTGGCCAACACCAACAAGGTGCTGGACATCCTGGACCAGATGCTGAAGGAAGAAAAAACCGCAACCCCGGAGTTTGCCGAATTGAAACGCCGACTCGGCTGGGAATTCAACGGCATGCGGCTCCACGAATACTACTTTGACACGCTTGGCGGTAACGGCGCCGTCGACAGCAACAGTCGTCTTGCACTCAAGAAGATAGAGGAATTTGGCAGCATCGAGACCTGGCAAAAGGATTTCAGGGGGGTCGGGGCCATGCGAGGAATTGGCTGGGCTGTCATGTACCAGGACAGCGTTAGCGGGAGGCTATTTAACTTCTGGATCAACGAGCATGATCAAGGGCACCCGGCGGGCTGCATGCCGATTCTGGTCATGGACGTCTTTGAACATGCCTTCATGCTCGATTACGGCCTGAAACGGGCTGATTATATCGAGGCGTTTTTTAAAAATGTTGATTGGAAAGCGGTCGAAGCCCGGCTTAAATAGGCCACTCATACTTGGCAGTTATATCGAGATAATTGGAAAAGCAAAAAGCCCTTGCCCTTGCCGCCACTTTTGGTCAAAGTGTTGGTCAAAGACAGGGGCTTTATTGCGAAAAGCAGAGATTCAAATGTGAGAGAACGGGAATCGTATCAGGAAATGCGCTCCACGCCGCCCATGTAAGGGCGCAATACCGCAGGAATGATCACCGATCCGTCATCCTGCTGATAATTCTCCAGGACGGCTACCAGGGTTCTTCCCACAGCCAGGCCTGAACCGTTGATGGTATGAACGAACTCAGGCTTGGATTTTTCATCTTCGCGGAAGCGGATACCACCACGGCGGGCCTGAAAGTCGCCAAAGGTGCTGCAGGAGGATATCTCGCGGAAGCAGCTCTGACCAGGCAGCCAGACCTCTATATCGTAGGTTTTTGCGGCTGAGAAACCGATATCGCCGCTGCACAGGGCCATAACCCGATAGGGCAGCTCCAGCAGTTGCAGGATCTTTTCGGCATCAGCCGTGAGTTTTTCCAGCTCTGCCGCGGATTCTGCCGGGTGGGCAAACTTGACCAGCTCCACCTTGTTGAACTGGTGCTGCCTGATCAGACCGCGGGTATCCTTGCCGTAGGAACCGGCCTCGCGCCGGAAACAGGGGGTATAGGCCGCGTAGCAGATGGGGAGATCGCTTTTTTTGAGGATCTCGTTACGATGGATATTGGTTACCGGTACCTCGGCGGTTGGGATCAGGAAATATTCGGGGTCCACCATCTTGAAGAGGTAATCCTCGAATTTGGGGAGCTGGCCGGTGGCGGTCATGCTTTCGCGGTTGACCATAAAGGGGGGCAGTACCTCCTCGTAGCCGTGTGATCCTGTGTGCAGGTCGAGCATGAAGTTGATCAGGGCCCGCTCAAGTCGTGCTCCTGCCCCGCGGTAAAGGGTGAAACGGGCGCCGGCCAGTTTGGCGCCGCACTCAAAATCAAGGATGCCCAATTCCTCACCGATCTCCCAGTGTGGCTTGGCTGGGAAGTTGAAAGTGCCCGGAGTGCCCCAGGCTCGGATTTCGACATTGTCGTTTTCAGACAACCCAAGCGGTGTGGATGGGTCAGGCAGGTTGGGAACCGTCAGGAGAAAGTTTTGCAGTTCGTCGTCGACCAGCTTGAGTTCATCGTCCAGCACCTTGATCCTGCCGGAGACCTCACGCATTTCAACGATCTTGTCCTGAACCAGGCTCTTGTCCTTGACCTTGCCGATCTCCTCGGAGACGGCATTCTTAACGGCTTTAAGCGATTCGCTTTCGCGCAGCAGTGACCGTCGCCGGTCATCCAGGGCGCGGAAACCGTCCAGGCAGGCGGCGCCACCTCGAGTGCCCAGGCGGCGCTCGGCTTCTTCCAGGTTTTCACGAATATATTTCATATCGAGCATAGAGAACACCTTGAAAACAATAGATTAATAAATAGCGGATAGTCTTTTTATCATCCGCTGAAGACAAACGTCAATGTTTAATGCGATTTTTGGGCTACGTAGGCGGTGCTGCGCTGCTCGGCAAAGGTCAGGTGCTCCATCATCGCCTGGCGGGCCGCTTCGGCCTTTTTGTCGCGGATCGCCTCGAAGATGTCCAGGTGGTGCCGGTACAGCAGGTGGTGATCCTCGCTGGTCAGATAGACCGCGCGCCAGACCCCCTGCTGGAACTCTTTCATCGCGTCGAACAGGCTCTGCATCAGGTGCAGCCAGACGATGTTATGGGTTGCCCTGGCGATCACGATATGCAGGTTCGCGTCCAGGTCCTCGGATGGCTGCAGCCCGTTCAGGTTGCGCTCCATGGCGGCTATGATCTCTTCCATGCGCCTGATATCTTCCGGCAACGCCCGCTGGGCCGCATAGTAGGCGGTCCACGATTCCATGCATTTACGCACCTCGATCACATCCAGTGCCCGGTCCTGCTGGACACGGATCAACTCGCTGAGCGGGTTTGCAGCCGTGGTCTCCACCAGCGACATCACAACCGTGCCTCCTCCCTGATAGGACATTACCAGGCCGGAGGAAGCCAGCAAATTCAGCGCCTCGCGCACCGAAGGTCTTGATACGCTGAACATCTCCGCCAGTTCGCGCTCCGGCGGCAGTTTATCCCCGGGGGAGAAATCACCGGCCAGGATCGAGGAACGGATCTGGTCGGCGATCTGGCTGGAAACTTTTTTCGGTTTTATCGGCTGAAATTTCATGGGTATCCAATCAAAAATGGGTGTCCCAAAAGAGCACCCCCCTTATCTACTATATCTGATTGCAGTTTGCAACCAGCAGTCACATGCCCATGCTCTGCTCCAGCAGTTCGGTCAGATGCATGATCCTGACATCCGGCAGATGATCGGCCAGACCTTTTTTGAGCTGCAGCAGGCAGCCGGGATTTCCGGTAACCAGTACCTCGGCCCCGCTGGACCTGATCGTGTCCAGCTTGCGTTTGAGGATACGGTCGGACATCTCGGGACGTTCGATGTTGTAGGTGCCGGCGCTGCCGCAACAGGCATCGGCAGCTTCGAGTTCGCGGTAATCAATTCCAGGCACAAGTTTCAGAAGATCGCGCGGTTCCTTGCGGATCCCCTGGCAGTGGGCAATGTGGCAGGGGTCGTGCCAGGTGACTTTGATGGCCAGCGGCTTCAGCCTGGCGCGCAATTCATCGGCATGCAGCGCCAGCACCTGCGATATATCACGTACTTTGCCACTGAAACTTTCAGCGGCTTCATAACCATCCAGATGATGCCCGTATTTTTTCAGCTCGGCGCCGCAACCGCCGCAGTCGGTGACGATGAAATCCACCTCAAGGCTGCCGAAGATGTCGATGTTGGTGTGGGCAGCCTCTTTCAGTCCGGCAAGATCGCCACCCAGCATGTTGGGCGCGCCGCAGCAGACCTGGTTTCGGGGGGTGATGACCCTGTAGCCCAGCGAGGAAAGCAGTTTTATCGTGGCCCGGCTGGCATCGGAGAAGATCAGGCTCATCACACAGCCAAGGAAGAAGCCAACGGTACCTCGCTCCGGGCCGACAGCCAGGGTGATTTCCTGGATCTCCTGTCGCAGCGGTCTGGCGGGCAGTCCCGGCAGTAGTCCCTCCATCCGTTCCAGAGGTCTGGGGAACATCTTGAGGATGCCGAGTTTTCTGACCAGTTTCTGCAGGCCGCTTTTCTGGTACATGCGCATCGGAACCATCGAACTCTCCAGGCGGTCGGGATGCGGCACCAGCTTGCGCAGGATAAGATCCTCCATAAAGCCCATTTCGGCCCCTTCCTTGCGTTCGCATGTGAACTCGGCCACCAGTTCGCCGGCATTGACTCCGCAGGGACAGGCCGAGGCGCAGGCCTGGCAGTCCAGGCAGAGCGAAAGGTATTCCAGCAAACGCTCGGACTGGTCCAGCTCACCCTCCTGCAGCTTGCGCACCAGTGCCACCCTTCCACGAGGAGAAGCTGTCTCCAGAAAGGTTTCCCGGTAGGTCGGGCAGGCCGGCAGGCACATCCCGCAGCGCATGCAATTGATCAATTTCACATAATCCATAGCTTGTCCTTATAGTACGATTGCGGATTTCCGGAATCTGGCGGCGCAGGTCTGCGGATCCCTCTTGTGCGGCGTAGCGCTGCTACGCCTCCGCGGGTCTCCTTGTCCGACTTGCCAGAACCCGAAACTTCGCAATCGGCAGATTAACTGCGGCAACCAATCCTCGCACGCTTCTAAAACACCTTGCCCGGATTGAGGATTCCCTTCGGATCGAAAGCCTGCTTGATGCCGCGCATGACCCGGATGCCCGATTCGCCCACCAGCTTGGGCAGGTACCTCTTCTTGGCCAGACCGACGCCATGCTCGCCGGTGATCGTGCCTCCCATTCCGATGGCGGCGTCGAAGATCTCGGCAAAGGCGGCGTGGGCCCGCTTGATCTCATCCTTGTCGCGCTCGTCGGTCAGGCAGGTCGGGTGCAGGTTGCCGTCTCCGGCGTGGCCGAAAGTTCCGATCGTCACGTTATACTTCTTTGCTGAATCCTGGATTATCTTAAGCATGGCGGCGATACAGCTGCGCGGCACGGTGGCGTCCTCCAGGATCGTGGTCGGCCTGAGCCGGGCCAGGGCCGATAGGGCAGTGCGACGGGCCTCTGTCAACTTGAGTGCTTCGTCAGCGTTCTGTGCGGTCTGGAAGAAGGAGCAGCGATGCTTCCTGCAGATCTCGGCTACGCTAGCTGCTTCCTCGGCGATCACCACCGGATGCCCATCCACCTCGATCAGCAGCACCGCATCCACATCCAGCGGCAAGCCGACATGGGCGTAATCCTCGACGCACTTGATGGTGACCTTGTCCAGGAATTCCAGCGTGGCCGGGATCACCTTGGCGGCGATGATGGCCGAAACCGCCAGTGCGGCATCCTGTAGCGCAGGAAAATGGGCCAGCATGGTGATCTTGCCCTGCGGCCTGGGAATCAGCTTGACGGTGATGCCGGTAAAAAAGCCCAGCGTCCCTTCCGATGAAACCAGCAGAGGGTTGAGGCTGTAGCCGGCCACATCCTTGACGACCTTGCCGCCGGTACGGAGCAGTTCGCCATCCGCCAGAACCGTTTCCAGTCCCATGACGTAGTCAGCGGTGACCCCGTACTTCAAGCCGCGCAGGCCGCCGGAATTCTCGGCCACGTTGCCGCCCATGGTGGAGATATTCATGCTGCCCGGGTCGGGTGGATAGAACAGGCCGCGCCCCTCCACCTCGCGATGCAGGGCACTGGTAACAACTCCCGGCTCCACCGTGGCGGTCAGGTTTTCTTCGTCGATCTCCAGAATGCGGTTCAGGCGGCTGGTCTGTACAACGACTCCGGAATTCACCGACAGAGAACCGCCTGAAAGGTTGGTACCGGAGCCGCGCGGGGTGACGCTGATGCCTGCTCCATGGCAGAGACGCATGATACGGATTACCTCTTCCGCCGAACCGGGCAGCAGCACGGCTCCCGGAGCACTCTCCAATTCGGGGGTGGAGTCATAACCGTAAACAGCCAGGGTTTCGCGATCCGTCAGGGCGTATTGACCGCCGACGATGGCGGCGAGCTCCTGGATAAATGATTTTTCCATAATTATTTCCTCTCCAAAAAGCTATCCTGCCAGATGGATTTCAGCGTTTCCATAATCCGCTTCTTTGCGTCAAAATTCGGCAGCCGAGCTAACAAAAAACAGGCATATAAACTTGTAATACCAATTACTATATCCGGTTATAGTCTGTCAAACAATATTTTACTATTTTTGTAATCATATGAATTTAAAGATTAATATAGCATAAATATGTTTTTATGATTTGGTGTTACGAATTTTATTTGCAGGGAAATGGAATAAAGATCGATGAGAGAAAACATATATCGAAAATACAGATCCTGAAGCGGGGGAAATTATGGCGAGGTTCGTACCAGATCGTTCAGCATCCCCGACTTTTCACTTTGGCTGATCAGGGAATTAAGCAGAACTCCGGTAAATATTCCGGTTGGTATGCCTGTCAGCAAAAGAACAGGCAAATAGTAGATCAGGGCGCTGTTTTGAAGAATAAGGCAGGCTGCCAGAAGTTGCCCCATGTTATGAGCGGCAGCTCCTGCCATGCTGATGCCGATCATGCTGAAGCATGTGGTATGCTTCAGTAAAAGCGCCATAATCATGGTGCTGACGACTGCCCCTGTCAGCCCCAGCAAGAAACCTGGCGATAAGAACATTCCGCTGATCAGCGATCCGAGCAGCACACGCATCAGCGCTACAGTCAGTCCGTCACGAAAGCCATACAGATAAATAGCCAGCAGGGTGACCACATTGGCAAGCCCCAGCTTCACTCCCGGCACCGGCAGTGGAATGGAAAGCATACCTTCCACAACGTGCAAAGCCGTGGCCAGGGCCACCAACAGGCCCATAAAGACCATTCTGCGCGTTCCCTGACTCGTCAACGGGTTACGGCGTCCAATGGCGCCGTTCCTTCAATACGTATCATGATCTCACCCGGAATACAGACGATGGTTTCTCCAGGATTTTCAATCCACTTCTGGTTGACGCAGACTTTCCCCGCGCATGGAGCTTCCATCATGCGAATGCGATTCCCCTTCTTCTCCACGATTGAAGGGCCGAGGCGGCCCTGGAGAGTAAAAGATGAGCGAGTGCCGGGTGTCAGGTCGATCGTCCGTAGAATCTTGCCCTGTACCGAAATTACCGCCTTGGAGCTTTGGAGTTTGTCGGCGCCCCCTGAGAAACGGCTGTAGAGCGCTGCCATGGAAAGCAGGGAAAACACCACAAGTCCTGCCAGCAGAAATTTATCGGCCCTGGTCATAGCGATATGAATCTCCCGGCAGCACCTCTATCCTTCCCTTGAGGGAAGAACTGTGCAGGATGCGTCCGTCGGCGGTGACCAGAAAAATTTCTACGCCGGTCATCTTTCCGGCCGTTTCCAGAGCTTTTTCAGGTGGCAGAACGAAAAAAACCGTGGAAAGAATATCGGCCAGGCCGGCGTCTTTGGTCACAACCGTCGCGCTCATGGTACGGACAGCCGGATAGCCGCTGCGGGGATCAAGGATATGGTTGTACCGTTTGCCGCCGGCCTCGAAGTAGCGGTAATAATCGCCTGACGTGACGGCCGATGCGTTCTCAAGCTGGAGTACAGCCGCTATGGCGTCTGATTTTCGTGGATTTTTGATCCCGATTTTCCAGGATGCGTCGTGGACGTTCCGGCCCAGTGTCCTGACATTGCCTCCCGCATCTATCAGAGCTTTTTCAATGCCGTGTTTTTGAAGGATCTGCAAAGCTTTTTCAGCGGCATATCCTTTTGCCATTGCCCCCAGATCGAGCTTCATTCCTGCCTTGGTTAAAAAAGCCGTACGCTCATGTTCGTTCAGCACCAGCTTGTCGCTCCCCACACGTGCGAGAGCGGCCTGAATGCTGTGCGTATCAGGCACGTGCGGGGCTTCACCGCCGAATCCCCATAACTCCATAAGCGGACCGATAGTAACATCAAAGGCCCCCTGACTGACGTGATGATATTTTTTTGCCAGTAACAGCATGGCCATAATATCATTGTCTACCATTACCGGCTGTTTTCCGGCCTGTGCATTGATACGGCAGACATCGCTGCTGCCGTAGGCGGCGGTTCCCGGTTGGGGAAAGCCATCAGCCAGTTCGGCAATCCGGCGCATTTCGGCAAAGGCCTCTGACACGGACTTCTTCAGTACTTCCTGGTCTCTGCCGTATGCCTTGATGCTGATCAGGGTGTCCATCAGAAAGTGCTCGCTGCGGTATTCGCGGATTCTCCGGGAGTACTGAAAAGAGGCGAGGAGAACTATCAGCAGAACCCCCAGCGCAGAGAGCAGTAACTTTCTTTGCCTGATCATGCTGCCGGTTTACAGACGTTACATTGCAGACATTGATTTGCATTGGTATCTTTGATGCCCAGCATAACCTTGTCCGAAAGCGGGGGGATGTTGTCGATGGCCTTGGTCGGGCATTTTACGGCACATATGCCGCAGTTTGTGCATTTTTCATAGTCTATCACCGCCACGGTGCCTTCGCCGACAGCAACCACATGCACAGCGTCTTCCGGGCAGTTCTTTTCGCAGATCTTGCACTTGATGCAGGCCACGGTACAGTTGGCCTTGGCCTCCTTCCCTTTCTGCGTGTTCACACAGCGCACATGGGCCAGATGGGAAATACCCACCAGTTTCAGTATCTGCTGCGGACATTCCACCACACACTTGTTGCAGCCGGTACAAAGATAGTAATCCACAACCGGAAGACCGTCGGCCCCCATCTGGATCGCCCCGAACGGGCAGACATGGGAACAGGAGCCTTGCTGCACGCAGCCGTAGTTGCAGGCTTTTGGTCCCAGGAATTTCTTCAGAACGGCATGGCAATCCTGGATCCCTTCGTAACGGTAGAGCATCCGGACGTGTCCCAAACCGCCATGGCAAAGGAGCTGGGCAACCGAGCGCTCCTCATAGTCAGAGACGTCGCTTCCCAGGATTACGGCAATTTTTTCATACAAAGACGCCCCTCCGGGCGCACAGGCGTTTGGTTTAGCTTCATTCGCCACCACCGCCTCGGCAAACCCTGCGCAGCCGGGAAGGCCGCAGGCGCCGCAATTGGCGCCAGGCAATACCTGAAGCAGGGATTCCACCCTGGGGTCAACTTCCACCGCAAATTTTTTACCGGCAATGCCCAGAATTATTCCGAACACTCCCCCCATAGCCGCCAGGGTTATAACTGCAACCAGCATCGGTATACCTCCATTAGATCAGACCGGAAAAGCCAAGAAAAGAAATCGACATCAATGCCGCAACTATCAGCGCAATGGGAACGCCCCGCATGCTTTCCGGGATATCCGCATCTTCAAGCCGTTCGCGAATTCCGGACATGAGAACCAGCGCCAGAGTAAATCCTGCTGCATGACTCAGGCTGTGAACCATGACCTTCCCCAGTGAAAACTCTTTTTGAATATTGATGATCGCGACGCCCAATACGGCACAGTTGGTTGTTATCAGAGGCAGATAGATTCCCAGCGCCTTGTAGAGTGAGGGACTGAATTTCTTGATTACCATCTCCACGAACTGGACCAGCGAGGCAATAACCAGGATGAAGGCAATGGTCTGCAGATAGCCGATGCCGAGGGGGGTAAGCAGGTAGGTGTTGAGAGCCCAGGTAATAAATCCGGCCACTACCAGGACGAATGAAACCGCGCCTCCCATGCCGATGGATGCGCTGAGTTTCTTAGATACCCCCATAAATGGGCAAATCCCCAGAAACTGGGAAAGAACGATGTTATTAATGAATACCGCGCTGATAATGATGATGAAATATTCCTGCATCCGTCAGTCTCCGTTCCCTATGCGGTCTTTTTCTGAATTTTATTCAAAATCGCCAGCAGGCATCCCAGTGTAATGAAACCGCCGGGGGGCAAAATCATCATAATGGCCGGGATGTTTTCCGGCAGGATCGTCTGACCGAAAAATGTGCCTGCTCCCAGGACTTCCCTGAAAGCACTCACCAGCACCAGCGCCAGGGTGAAGCCTACTCCCATGCCCAACGCATCCATGATTGAGGGAATGACGGGATTTTTGCCTGAAAAGGCTTCCGCCCGCCCCAGTATGATGCAGTTGACAACAATCAGGGGGATGAATATCCCCAGGGCTGTGTAGAGCGCCGGTGTAAAAGCGTGCATCAGCAGGTCGATCATGGTGACAAAGGTTGCTACGATAACGATATATGCGGGTATCCTTACGCTGTTGGGAATAATCGATCGCATTGCAGAGATAACTATGTTGGATGCAAGCAGCACAACACTAAACGCTACACCCATACCAAGGCCATTATCCACTGAGGTAGTCACGGCAAGCGCGGGACACATCCCCAGAAGCAAGCGGAACAGCGGGTTTTCACGAATAATTCCCTTGGTGAATTCATTGGCCAGGCTCATCTTGAATACCTCACTGACTTGGGGTTCATTGTTTTTTCCCTGCTCCGAATGTTGCGTTGAAATGCTCCCTCGCAGCATTGACACCTTTGGTAACAGCCTTCGATGTTATGGTGGAAGCGGTTATGGCCTGAATCTGGTTATCCTTGACCGGTGCGGTCTTGGTAACTTCCAGCGGCAGAGTTGTGTTTTTATCCTTATAGCGGTCCTGGAAAAAACGATCCTTGGCCTTGGCTCCAAGCCCCGGTGTTTCCGTCTGGCTCAGCACCTTGATGGCGGTAATTCTTGAGTCGGCAATATCGAAGCCGGCCAGGATACTGATTGTCCCGCTGTATCCCTTGGTCTCCACCGCGTAAAGCACTCCCGCCGGCATGCCGCCCCGATAAGCGATATTAACCTCTTTCAGCGCAGGATCATGGGCATCCTTCAGGTAAACGGCCGACTCGTTTTCCACTTTGTCCGACTGGGGATACACTTCCTTGAAGCTGTCGATCTTGTTCTGCCGGATCTGCTCTGCTATCAGGGGAGTTGCCAGGCTGTTGACGTAACTTAACCCGGCGCCGGAAATCCCGGCCACTACCAGGAGAAAGAGAGACAGTTTGAAGATGTCACGCATGACTCTGTACCCTCCCGAATATTCGTGCCTTGGTGTAACGGTCGATCAGCGGCGTCACCATGTTCATCAGCAGAATCGAATAGGCGACCCCTTCGGGATAGCCACCCTTTAAACGAATCAGGACGACCAGCGCTCCGCAGCCTGTTCCGAATATGATCCGCCCCAGCTTTGTCACGGGAGAAGTAACCCAGTCCGTGGCCATGAAAAAAGCTCCCAGCAGAAGACCACCGGCACAGAGATGAAAGAAGGGATACCAGATTCCTTCCCCTTTGATCGTCCCGACAATGGCCGTCAGAACAAAAACCGTCCCCAGGAAGGAACCGGGAATCCGCCAGTCGATTATTTTCCGGTACAAAAGATACACCCCCCCCAGCAGAACCGCCAATGCGCTGGTTTCCCCGATACTGCCGCCCACCGTGCCCCAAAACAGCTGTTCAAGGGAAGGAAGCGCCTGCCCTGCCGCCTCTTTCATGATGCCGAGCGGTGAAGCGGTGGTTGTTCCATCCAGCGGAGTACTCCAGGTGGTCATGGCTACGGGAAAGGAGGCCAGCAGAAAGGCTCTCCCCACCAGGGCCGGGTTGAAGATATTCTGTCCCAGGCCGCCGAAGAGATGCTTGGCGATGACGATGGAGAATACCGAGCCGACCATCGCCATCCAGAGCGGCAAGGAGGGAGGAACGCAAAATGCCAGCAGCAGGCCGGTAACTATGGCGCTGTTTTCTCCACCGGTCTCCTTTTTCATCGCTTTCAGGCAGACGAATTCGGCAGCCCAGGCGCTTCCGACACAGGCCAGGATAACCAGCAGCGCCGGAAGGCGAAAAAGGTACAGCGCGGCGATCAGCGCCGGGCAAAGGGCGATCAAAACATCCCGCATGGCATTGGGAACATTATCCGCACTATGCACATGGGGAGACGAGGTAACAATCAGGAGATCTTTCCGGTTGGTCATTTCTTGTTTTCCTTCCCCTGAGTCTTGACTTTTGCAGAAATCACGGCCTGTTTGGCTCTGCGGATATGCTGTATCAGCGGAATCCCGGCAGGACAGGCGTACACACAGGAGCTGCATTCGATACAGCTCATCACGTCCGATTTCTCCGCTTCTTCCCAGGCGCTCCGTTTTGACATTCTGACCAGAGAGGTTGGTTCAAGAAAAGCGGGACAGGCGTCGATGCATTTGGCGCAGCGCACACAGGGAAATTCCTTGCCAATATGGGACATCTCGCTATTGAAAAGAACAATACCGGATGTCCCTTTGACCACCGGAAGCTTGTCCGAGAAGACCGCCTTTCCCATCATCGGCCCACCGGCAATGATCTTCCCGATCTCTCCTTTATGGCCGCCGCTTTCCTTGATCAATTCG
>JBGSQD010000034.1:0-26859 GCA_041738275.1 Geobacterales bacterium | reverse complement strand
TCCACGGGGGTTGGTACGCAGAAGTTTGCCGTCGCCGACACTGATATTCTTGAAGCCATTAACGTAATTTGAACTCCTGGAGTCGGTTGAATGTACGCCGTGGCAGGTTGTACAGAGAATTTTGCCGTCACCACTCAGCATGGTACCGAGAGCGGAATTTGGATTGGCGGGGTTTGCGTTTAACGGGATAATTCCTGTGAATTTTTCAGGAGCTGCCTTCACCGCCGAGCTGTAGCCGATGAGAACCGGATGACTCCCTGCGGCAGCGGTCTGAACATTGCGGGACCTGTGGCAATCCAGACAGAGCTGATCCATGCCATTGGCAACACGCTGGAATTTAGGGTAGCCCAACGGAGGGGCGTTGACATGGGGATTATGGCAGTTTACGCATGCCAATTGGCTGCCGGTATAAAACCGGACCTGAGTCAATGCTCCTGACGTCGGCGCCTGGGCGCCGGCCTCCGGCACCGTATCCGAGCCACTCCACTTGTGGGATATATTGGCCTGGTCAGAAACATCAAAGGCTCTGCGGCTCGCGGAACCCGTTGGATTGTGACAGCTCAGACAGTTGTCATTGAAACCGGAACTGTCCGGTGTAATTGCCGTCGTATGGCAGGCTGTACAGGTATTCGTGTGTGGACCATCAACCGCACCGGCATCAAAAGGACTGACGACGATAAGCAATGCAAGGACGAGCGCTGCTGTAAGCAGTCTTTTCATGGCGGGCTCCTTGATCCATGATCAAAATATCAATAAAATGTTGGTTCTCATGCATTCAAATTGCTGCGTACGTTCTGTCAGTGGCACCCGAAACATTGGGATGTATATCTTGCCAGAACGTTGACAGTGCCGTTCTGGTGCAGGCTTGGATCAGTCAGAGAGTTATAGATTATTTGCCCGTTCAATGTGGTTGACTTTGCATCTGGATGACAGAATTCACAATTGTTCGCTCCGGCAATGATGCCGCCGTGGTAACCGCTGTGCCAGACATATTCGCTGGGTGGATTGCCGTGGCAGCTGTTGCATACGGTTTCAGGGTTGGATTGCCAACTGGCTACTGAAGTGCTTACACCGCCGGTAGTTACCGTAATCCACACAGGTTCGCCATCACCACCAGGGAAGTAATAGCCGAAAGTGCCTGGTGTGATGGAGTGGCAGGCGATATTTGAACAGGTGGAGGCATCGATTGTCGGCGTGGAGTTCCACTTGCCTGATGCCGTGTAAGTCGGGTCCGGGCCACCGGGAATGAAGGCAGGTTTTGTATTTTCCTTGTAAAATGTTGCTGTTACGTCGAAAGAGTTTCTTAAATTGTGGCACCCCTGGCAATCGGCCATGATTTTCCGGTGCTTGACATGGATATCGTCAGGACACAGGTTGTTATTGTTCGAATCGAGACAGAAATCGGTATCAGCCACTCCGCTGGCGACAGAACCTAGCAGGGCCAGGACAAGCAGCGCAAATCCGGGTGCTGCAATAAGTAGTCTTTTCATCGCGCAGCTCCTTGATTGATTGCTGGAGTAGAAGTTGCCGGTTGTCTTGATCCTCCCCTATCAACAGAAGGGGCTGCGGGTGTTGTGGTTATGTTACTTTTTTTAAGCACATAGGTATCGATAGAGGCATCATGTGGAACCCATTCCTGACCATTGTAAATATATTCACGCTTGTCGGTGGTGTTGAAATAAACCTGACCAACTCTTGCTTCGGCAGGTTCAGTCGGCAGCCACATTTTAGCTGTTGCTGCGTTTGCTGATACTGGAGTGAGAAGGGTGTAGAAACCTTGCAAAGAAAGAGCCGCCACCGTAATTGATAAGGAGAGCACGATCCTTTTGACCAATGAAAGTGTTTGAGCTTCCTGCTGATTCCGAGTTTGCTGTGATTTCATTTACTGGGGCCTCCTCATCGATTGGGGTGCGTCAATTCAAGGACTATCAGCGCATCAGGCAGGGGAAATGGAAAATACTAGTATCTTGTAACTCCTATATTTTCTTGCTTCTTCGTAAACAACCCCTTCAGGCAAGGGGGTTTGAGTGGAGTTAGATTGATGTTACTAGATACCAGCTGGAAATAACTTGTTACTGTTTATTCATATATTCACCTTCATTACACGAACATTACAGAAGCATTACCATTTGGTAATGTTGATGTAATCCGGAGTCTTGAAAATTTCCGAGCAAGGAAGCAAGGTAAACGCGAATCTGGCTGCTGCTTTTTTCCTGACCCTTCATCCTGATGGTTTCTGCGACTATGTGTAAAGATACTTTACATACGGTTCTTACCGGTAAAGATGTCATGCTAAATGTCGGTCATGCTGCATCAACAGTATTTTGTAGTAGAATATCTAAATCAGTTGGCACTAAAGCATATTAGATGAAGAGGTTATCGGCGGCGGGGTGTTATCTCTCTTTTATCAAGATGGTGTTCGCTATGGATCAATCAGGAAAGAAAATCTGGAAGAAAATCGAAGAGATTGAATCGGGTAGAGTAGGGACCTGTTCCCTACTCTACCCGAAATTCTGTCCAGGAGGGGTGACATGAGTAAACAAACAAAGAATACGATTTGCCTTTGGTACGATGGCGACGCCGAGGACGCGGCGCGATTTTATGCCAAGACCTTTCCCGATTCATCCGTTGGCGCGGTGCTCCTCGCGCCGGGAGACTACCCGTCCGGGAAAAAAGGGGATGTGTTGACGGTCGAGTTTACGGTGATGGGGATTCCCTGCCTCGGTCTCAATGGCGGACCCGAGGTCAAGCACAACTGGGCATTCTCGTTTCAGGTCGCAACCGATGACCAGGCCGAAACCGATCGTTACTGGAACGCCATCGTCGGCAACGGCGGCGAAGAGAATGCGTGCGGCTGGTGCCAGGACAAATGGGGCTTATCCTGGCAGATTACGCCTATCGCTCTGACCAAAGCGATAACCGATCCCGATCCCGCTGCCGCCAAGCGTGCTTTCGATGCGATGATGGAGATGAAAAAGATCGACATCGCTGCAATAGAGGCTGCGCGGCGCGGTTGAAGTTGTAAACTTTGTAGCGAGTATCTCTGAAGCGCAGGGGACGTCAAGGCGGAACCTGGCAGGAGATTCCTTGATCTGAGAGCCAATTAAGTCATCCATTTTGTCTGCTTTTCATGTATATATACGGAAGGCGCTGTGGGGACGCAATCTTAGGCTGGCAAAGGGAATATCCATGTCTGAATCATCTTTAGTTCCTTTCGTAGTCGGTTTATCTGCAATTTTTATGATAATCGTTTTATGCGTGTGCATAATTCCTTACCTATACAGCAGAGCAACGTTGCTATGCGCGCATTGTGGTCAGCGGCTCGCTATGGATGATATTAAGAAAAGAGACGGGGATTTCAACTGTCGCTTCTGCGGTGCAAAAGTAGCAAAAGGTAAATACTGATTTTTTTTCTGGGGGGAGAACTGCTGGGGGGCTGACCTTGATATTCTTGATAAATTCTCTCCCGCTTGATGCCTTGACGTTCATTACACGGAGAAGTATACTCAACGCAACAAAGGGTTTTTAGCTGCTTTTACTGATACTTGGCATACAACACCAGATTAGAACCAAGATGAGGTACACCATGATTGACCGTAACAATCCACTCATCCTCGAGGCTACCAGCCTCCCCCCCCTGGACAAACTGCAACTCGTTGATTATCTCCTTGAATCCCTTGATATGCCCGATACGAATATTGAAAAATTGTGGGCAGATGAATCTTCTCGTCGCTGGGAAGGGTATAAGGCCGGAGAGGTAAGTTCTGTTACTGCTGCCGAGGTATTCGAAAAATACAAATCATGAATATCCGTTTTCTTGAACCTGCCCGGTACGAACTTGATGATGCGTTTGACTGGTACGAAATGGAGCAGAGCGGTCTTGGGCAACGTTTCCTGGCAGAAGTTCGCTCAGCCCTGAAGCGGATAGCAGTTTTTCCTGACAGTTGTGCCGTCATTGCTCCCGGCCTGCGGCGCTGCATGACCAGAAAATTTCCTTATTCGCTTGTTTACGGTGTTGAGGATGACACTGTTGTTATCGTCGCTGTTGCCCATATGCACCGCACACCGCTTTATTGGCTGGATAGATAATATGGAACTGTGCACCCGTCAGGAGGAAACCATGCCCAACGCCGATGAACTTACTCGTCACCGCTGTTACGAAATCTTCTCCCAATCGACCGGTGTCGAGATCCGCGACGCCGTCAAGAGCCATGAGGAGCAGGGGAGGGTGGTGGAGCGGGCCGGGCGTATTCAGCTGCGCTTTTTCAAATTGACGCCGAAGACCAGACCGGATGAGGTAACCCAGATCCGTTTTATCTGCGAACCGGATGAGGCCTTTGCCCTGGCGCTCATGATCGGCCAGGTGGCGGGTTCTTCCGTGCCGTGCAAGGAAAAGCTCAATCCCCATAAGTTTGCGGGTGGCGAGCAAGGAGGAGAAACAGTGACAACCGTCTCCGTGGAAAAGTGGGAGAGGGGCGGCAAGAGCGGATTTGCCCTGACAGTCGGGCGGGGCAAGGAGTTTATCAGTGTCACGATGCCGCTGACCAAGTTTCTCTTTGCCGGAGAATTCCTCAGGGTGTTTGCCACTGAGCAATGCTGGGTTGATCGGGCCTATCGCAGGGGACAGCAGGCATAAAGCTGGAACTGCGGATTATCGACACCCCCCTATCGTAGCGTCCCTCCCCTTAATTAAGGGGAGGTCAGGTGGGGTTAAGACTTCGTGACTGAGCAGGCTGAATACCAGGCTATGTCCCCACAAAAGTATCCCTCGCCAAACGTTTATCCCCCTAATACCCACACTCTGACAGCAACTTCTCATCAGGCATTCAGCAGTAAACATGTCAAAAGGTTCATGGTGCGTGCCGCGTTGACTGCATCGCGAACCGGCGAACAAAAGTGACTATCCATTACCGGCTTGACACTTTCACGGGCCAATCATTTATTTCCCTCTTATTCACCCCGGTGCCAATCTAATGAAAATCAACGGGCTTTGGCGTACCATAGTAGCCGTTTCACTTGGTTATAGCTTCAGCACGTTTTTATGCAAATCGATAGCATACGAGTTTAGATCAGCAAACAAAGGCCAATGCTCTATTCAGCATGGATGCGGTTTTCTGCTTCAAAATAGTGCGTAATATGCTGATATCAATAAACCAATTCACAATCGCTCCCGTCCGCCTGACTTGTGGCCTTCATTAGAAATTAAGGCCTGCTAATTGCCTTATTGGCGAACTCAAATCAAATTTAACCCGCACTAATGTTGCTATCATGCTGTAATTATACGTTAATTAAAATTTGTATTTTAGTATCGAAATTTGGCCGTGATTTTGCATTAACATGTTGATTACGTATGGTTTCTTGGCTTTATTTACAAAACATCCAGTTACGTTCTTAAAAGGGAGTTGCGATGAATTGCAGCGATTATGTTTGGAAATTCTTTTGCGTACTCGGCTTTATACTCGTCATCTCATCATCCGCAAGCGCCAATCTCATCACCAATGGCGATTTCAGTACTGTGAAATGGAAAACCGAATATGACGATGATTATAAAAAATATATTACCTATCCCGGTTTTACTGGTGAAGATTGGGCATATTCAGGGATCGTGCTGCCCAACAACCAATTTGGTGGTGACAACTTCTTAGCCCAGTATGGAAGTGGTGATAACCTGGCCAGTGGCGTTTTGTCACAGACTATTGCCACCATTTCCGGACAGAATTACCTTCTCTCCTTTGACTATGGAACTTACGGACATAGTAAGCAGCAATTGCTCCAGGTAAGCATTGACGATCAAGATTCAAAACAAAACCTGTTTAATACTCTTATTTCAGATACATCTGGCGGATATTTCCACGATAAAGTGATGTCGCACTATATTTTCTCGTTTGTGGCAATCAGCAACGCAACAATGCTTTCATTTACCGACAAAACCCTTGATTATTATTATAATACCATCAGTGCGGACGGAATGTTCGACAACGTATCAGTTGAAGCCATTGGTCCTGCACACGACTCTGCCCCTGCCCCGGTACCAGAACCTGCCACCTTTCTCCTTGTGGGAATTGGCCTGTTCGGTGCTGTTATTTCCCTGAAGCGATTCAAGGGGTAACAGCATAAATTTTATCGAAATTTCAGATGAAACAGGTCTTAGTTGGACAGGTATTGTTGCTGCTGTGCATTCTCAAGATTACTTTCTCTGTTTATGATCATTTCCAGCGATATTTGTGTTTCTGCATCGCTGTTGAGAAATACGAGGCCAGCATAATCTGATGCTTGGTGGGCAATAAGTGTCTCCAGGATTAGCTGCCGATCCACCAACTCGTCATACAGTTTCAGCACGCAGATATTTCCTGGCAGGAAAACGGGCTTCGATTTAATAGTTATCAATGCCCCGGACATTGACAGGTTTTCAATTTGGCAGTCGAATGTGGAATCACGGTACTGCAGTGTTCCACCAGCTATGTAGTTAATCCTGTGATATTGCCTGTTATCATCCATATGATTTGATCTCCATTGTCAGCTGCGGATGCATGACATCATTGCACATAATAAAGATTATTTAAAGATAGTCTTGGGGGTGTTCCATGAAAAGGTGTCTGGCCGGTCTAGTTGCATTGTGTATGGCATGGAGTACCGGCATGGCTTCTGCTTCATCCCTGGTGTATCATCCGGAGAACTTATCCCTGACGATACCCGCCGGCGCCGAGGAACGGACATTTATTAAGGTTGGGGTTGAAAACGGCAATTCCTCAACCTGCTATCTGTTTTTATTGGATAAACTCGTTAATGGCAACCTTCCTTCGAACTGGCTGTCTGTCTCTCCGGCCAGTGCATTTCTTTTCGGCAGTTCAAAGGCCTCTTCCCTGCTGACAATTCGCGTACCCGAGGGAACGCCTCCCGGTATCTACTCAGCTTATATGCTGTCGCGAGCCATGGAGGCGCATAACATCGCACAGCCCGGTAATGGTATCCGTATTGATGTGACCGTGCCTTCGAGGTGCAGTGGTATTCCGGCCGTCTCCGTGGACTCGGTTCTGCCGGAAGTCGTCTGGCCGCCTGACCACAGCATGACCCAGGTAGTCATGACCGGGATGGTTCAGATGCCCGAGGGTTGCGAAGTGGCCGAAGCAGGTTATGCAATTGAAGACGAATATGGATTGCTTTCCGGTATCGGCAAGATCCAGGTTGCAGCCAGCGGCAGTTTCACTGTCATACTTCCTGTTGAGGCGATGCGATACGGCCAGGACAAGGACGGCCGCCATTATTCGATTACTGTCTATGTAAAGAATGAGGCCGGGACTGGATCGTCTCTGACGCAAACGGTTGTCGTCCCCCACGATCGTTCAAACAAATAAGCCGGGTGGCACATAAATTCAATTTTCCCCTCACTGCACAGTCCACAACGTCAGGCGACTATGCTATAGTCGCATAGAAGAAAATGACGCAAAGCAAGAATCAATGTGTGACGGGAATACCTTTCCAAGTGCAACCTCTTCCGATAGAACATATCCTGCCCGAATTCCTTCGGGCCATCCATACCAATCCCAACACTATCCTCCACGCCCCGCCCGGCGCCGGCAAGACCACCCGCGTCCCCCTGGAGCTGCTGGCTATTCTTCCGCCAGACGCCGGCCGCATCATCATGCTGGAGCCGCGCCGTCTGGCAGCCGTATCCGCTGCCCGTTGGATGGCATACAGCCTGGGCGAGGAGGTCGGGCGTACCGTCGGCTACTCGATCCGCTTTGACAGCCGTGTGTCCGCAGCCACGCTCATCGAGGTGGTCACCGAAGGGATCCTGACCCGCCGCATCCAGAATGATCCGCTGCTGGATGGCGTTGCGATGGTGATATTCGACGAATTCCACGAGCGCAGCATTCATGCCGACCTGGGGCTGGCGCTCTGCCTTGATGTGCAGCGCCAGGTGCGGCCTGACCTGAAGCTGCTGGTCATGTCGGCGACCCTGGAGTGCGAACCTCTGGCGCAGCTGCTGGGAAATGCCCCGGTGCTCAGTTCCGCAGGCCGTTCATACCCGGTGGAAGAGGTCTACCTGGAGGAGCATTCCCACGCACCGCTCCCGGCCCGCATGGCGACCGCAATACACAAGGCTTTGACAGCTACGGAAGGCGATATCCTGGCCTTTCTGCCCGGCGCCGGCGAGATCCGCTCCTGCATGGTCCGTTTGACTGAGTCAGGATTGCTTGAGCGGGGCATCTCCGTACATCCGCTCTACGGAGATCTCCCCTTTGACCAGCAACAGGCCGCCATTCTGCCAGGCAGGCAGCGCAAGATCGTGCTGGCCACCAGTATAGCCGAGACCAGCCTGACCATAGAAGGGGTCCGGATTGTGATCGATTGCGGCCTGTCGCGGCGGGTTCAGCATGATCAGTCCAGCGGCATGAACCGTCTGGTGACGGTGCGCGAATCAAAGGCCTCTGCTGAACAGCGCAAGGGAAGGGGAGGGCGGCTTGCGGCAGGAACCTGTTATCGCCTGTTCAGCAGGCATACCCACAGCGCCATGACACCTCACACCCCGCCCGAGATCCTGATCACCGATCTTTCACCGTTGCTGCTGGAGCTGACTGCATGGGGCGTCACGGATCCATGCTCTCTGATCTGGCTGGATCCTCCGCCGGAAGCCTCCCTGTCAGTGGCCCGCCAAATGCTGGAGGATCTGGCAGCACTGGAAGGTTCCGGACGGATTACACCCCTGGGGAGTGCCATGGCCCGCCTGCCGTTGCATCCGCGTCTGGCCAGATTGCTGCTGCGCTCCCAGGAGATCAGTTGTCCTGTTCTTGGATGTGATCTTGCTGCGCTGCTTTCCGAGCGGGATATTATCAGGCGCAGCACACCTGGCAGCAATGGCGGTGGAGAGGGCGTTGACATCTGTGACCGTTTGGAGCTTCTGAGGGAATGGCGCTCGACAGGGCGAACAGCACAGATTGCAGATAAGGCGGCCCTTCAGTCGGTGGAGCGCGTTTCGCGGCAATTACAGCGTTTACTGGCCAGCTCTGCCAAAACTGCACCATGCCATGTTGACCCCGATGATGTCAGCCGGCTCCTGTTAGCGGCCTATCCGGACCGGATTGCCCAACTGCGTGAAACCGGAGGGTTGCGCTATCTCCTGGCCAACGGCCGTGGCGCGCGCCTGGCCAGCCCCGGATCGGTCAGCTCCAGCCCGTTGCTGGTGGCGGTTTCAGTCAACGGCGGCGACCAGGGGGAAGGGCTCATCCATCTTGCTGCTCCGCTGTCGGAGCAGCTGTTACGTTCTGAATCGGGTCAACGGATCATCCGCAGGGACAGCATTGCCTGGGACAACCGCGAGGGGAGGGTAGTGGCGTCAAGGGAGGAGTGCCTTGGTGCGTTGCGACTTTCTTCAACCGCCTTTGTTCCGGATCCCGACCTGCTGCTGCCGGTCGTCCTTGATGCGGTCAGAGCCTCAGCCCTGGCCCTGCTGTCCCGTGATGAACCTTTTCTGCAGCTGCAGGCACGGGTGATGTTGTTGCGGAGAATGTTTCCTGTTGACGGCTGGCCGGACCTTTCGGATGCGGCCCTGCTGGATACGCTGAATGTCTGGCTGGCCCCTGCCATAGTCGGGGTCCGCAATGCCCAGCAGCTTGCGTCTGTGAAATGCGCTGCTGCCCTTCTCAGTACGCTGGACTATCGCCAGAGGTCGGCGCTGGACGAACTGGCTCCGACCCAACTGGTTGTGCCGAGCGGCTCCCGGATCAAGCTGGATTATTGTGATGGCGATTCTCCTGTGCTGGCGGTAAAGCTGCAGGAACTGTTCGGCTTGGCCGAGACGCCAACGGTTGCCGGCGGCCGGGTGGCGATACTGCTGCACCTGCTGTCGCCGGCTGGTCGGCCTCTGCAGGTGACCAGGGATCTGAAGGGGTTCTGGGATGGTTCCTATCACCAGGTTAAAAAGGAAATGAAGGGGCGCTACCCGAAGCACCCCTGGCCGGATGATCCCTGGAGCGCGCTGCCTACCAAACGGGCAAAGCCAAGGGGTACATGAGTGCGAGTTTACTGTTTTTTCCAGGATTAAATCAAGAAGCCACCAAGACTTTCCCAACGGGGTATCTTGGTGGCTTTTGTTATTTAAACAGCATGTTGTAGTATATTATTTGATGCGATACTTTATCTTTTGCGGCGCTCCCTGGCCAATAATTTCGACTCCCCGGTCAGGGTTGGCAGCCAGATGCCGCAGGATCGCATAGATGGCTTCAACCTCCTCTGGCCTCCCCAGGTTGGCGGCGATATCCTCTGCCGTCATCTCATCCTGCCGCTTTTTCAACAGCTCAACAACCTTTTTCTGCAGAGAAATAACGACACCGGCCGCTTTCTTTCCAGCCTCCACTCCTGGCTGGTGATATGCATTGATGTTGATCAGGCTGGAGTACAGCCCGACCGTACGTTCGAACAGGGCAACCAGGGTACCGATGGTCCGGGCATCAACAACATCCACGGTAATGGCCATGGATTCACGCCCATTTTCGTAAAGGGCCGTGCGCGTGCCCTGGAAAAAGCCGAACAGGAAATCACCGCTGGTGATGCCGTCCTCAACCAGCATGGATGGCCCCTGACGATCTTGCAATACCTCGATGAAGGTTACAAAGAAATTGGCCACCCCCTCGCGCAGCTGCTGCACGTAGGCATGCTGGTCGGTGGAGCCCTTGTTGCCGTAGACGGTCAGCCCCTGACTGACAACCTTGCCGTCCAGGTCCAGCTCCTTGCCTACGGACTCCATGATCAACTGCTGCAGGTAACGGGAGAAAAGCAGCAGGCGGTCCTTGTAGGGCAACATGACCATATCCTTTTCACCACAGCCGTTCGTGGCATGGTACCACATGAGCGCCATCAGCGCGGCCGGGTTCTGTAAGGTTTCAGGACGACGGGTAATCTCGTCGCAGGCTCTGGCCCCGTCCAATAATGCAAGTACGTCGATGCCTTGAAGAGCAGCAGGCAGCAATCCCACGCTAGAGGTAACCGAGGTGCGCCCGCCAACCCAGTCCCACATGGGGAAGCGCTGCAGCCATTCCTCTGTCCTGGCCAGCTTGTCCAGTTCGCTATAGTCGCCGGTAACGGCAACAGTGTGCCGAGCAAAATCCAGACCGGCGCGACGATACGCGGACTGCGCCTCCAGCATGCCGTTGCGGGTCTCCTTGGTGGAACCGCTCTTGGAGATAACGATGGTCAGGGTACGGGAAATATCGGTTCCCAGTTCTGCAAAGACGCGATCCATGCCGTCCGGATCGGTGTTGTCCAGGAAGTGAAGTTTCATCCGATCGAGAGGAGTGGAGAGTGCGTCCGCCACGAACTGCGGTCCCAATGCGGAACCGCCGATACCGATTACCAGCAGATGAGTAAAGGTCTCACCGTTGGTTGCCCGAATCCTCCCTTCATGGATATCACTGGCAAATGCCAGTACCTGCTTGACTGCTGCTTCGATCTCGGCACGCATTCCATCGGTGGGAGCCAGGTGGGCGTTTCTGAGCCAGTAATGCCCCACCATGCGCCCTTCGTCAGGGTTGGCGACGGCTCCTGCCTCAAGCTCCTTCATGGCTGAAAAGGCCCGTTGCATCGCGGGCTCCATGCGCTCGAAGAAATCGTCAGGAAACATCATCCTGCTGATATCCAGCGATAGCCCTATCTCTACGTTATTGCACAGATATCTATTGTATCGATTCCATAATTCGGTTTTATCCATGGAAACCTCCGGGCGTGATTATATATAAAAATGGCGGGGTTGCCCCCGCCTCATCCTGACGTATTACAAGCAGTTACTTCTTCACATTATAGAATACATCATGCCCCCTGAACAGGGCACAGGTGTCGAGTTCGTCCTCGATACGCAGCAGCTGGTTATACTTTGCCACGCGATCGGTACGGCAAAGCGAACCGGTCTTGATCTGTCCGGCATTGACCGCCACTGCCAGGTCAGCCAGGGTGGTATCCTCGGTCTCGCCCGAACGGTGGGAAATGACCGTGGTGTAACCGGCCCGCTTGGCCATCTCGATCGCCTCAAGGGTTTCGGTCAGGGTGCCGATCTGGTTGAGCTTGATCAGGATCGAGTTGGCAATCCCCTTCTGGATGCCTTCCTTGAGGATCTTCGGGTTGGTGACGAACAGGTCGTCGCCGACTATCTGGATCCGCTTGCCAAGGCGGTCTGTCATCAGCTTCCAGCCATCCCAGTCGTTCTCGGCCATGCCGTCCTCGATGGAGATGATCGGATACTTGTTTACCAGATTCTCATAGAAATCAACCATCTCGGCTGGTGTTTTGACCTTATGGGTCTCATTCTCCAGTGTGTACTTGCCATCCTTGAACAGTTCCGAAGAGGCCACGTCCAGAGCCAGCAGGACATCCTCGCCAGGCTTGTAGCCAGCCTTGACGATGGCCTCCATGATGACTTCCAACGCCTCTTCGTTCGATTTCAGATTCGGTGCGAAACCGCCTTCATCGCCAACAGCGGTGTTATAACCCTTGCCCTTGAGCACGGTTTTGAGGGAGTGGAAAATTTCAGCGCCCATGCGCAGCGCCTCGGCAAAGCATTTTGCCCCGGCCGGCATGATCATGAATTCCTGGATATCAACGTTGTTGTCGGCATGGGCGCCACCGTTGATGATGTTCATCATGGGCAGCGGCAGTTCGCGAGCGCCGGCGCCGCCGATATATTTGTAGAGAGGCATGCCCGCCTCCTCGGCGGCTGCCTTGGCAACAGCCAGAGAAACCCCCAGAATGGCGTTGGCCCCCAGATTGCTCTTGTATTCGGTGCCGTCCAGTTCCAGCATCTTCATATCAATGCCTACCTGGTCGTCGGCATCCATACCGATCAGTTCCTCGGCGATCTGGTTATTGACGTTGTCAACAGCCTTGAGAACACCCTTGCCCAGGTAGCGGCCCTTGTCGCCATCACGCAGTTCCAGCGCCTCACGCTCGCCGGTGGATGCGCCGGAGGGAACGGCGGCACGTCCGAAGGCGCCGGACTCAAGGAACACTTCAACTTCAAGAGTGGGATTCCCGCGGGAATCGAGTATCTCTCTGGCATAGACATCAACAATTTCACTCATTACTGCCCCCTTGCATGGAAAAAAGTATTGTGGAGAAGTCATCTCCCTGAAGCAAATCTGTCTGTATATAGCATAGAAATCTTTAAAATAACAGGCACACTGTAATAATTTCAGTTTAACTGTCAGTTTATGTAATTCAATTACCCCTCAACACTTCACATAATCTCATAATAGTGCTATGAAATACGTTGGACAAATAATGACAGCAGCTGGTCGCCGGAGAAAAGCATGGCACAGGATTCACTGGACAAACTTACCATAGATAAATCGCGGCAAACACCTGCTGCAACCCGGAAGGGAAAACGCACGCGCGTTATCGTCGTTCTTGTTCTGCTGTTGCTGGCAGTGGCAATAGTTCTGTTTTCCAGAGGGCGCGCTGTTTCCATAGAGACAACCATTGTCAGCCAGGTTTATCCCAGTCAATCATTTACGCTGCTTAACGCCAGCGGCTATGTTGTTGCCCAGCGCAAAGCTGCCGTGGCCTCCAAGATTACCGGCAGGCTCGAATGGATCGGAGTGGAGGAGGGGAGCCGGGTATCGTCAGGACAGGTTATAGCACGCCTGGAAAATCTTGACCTTGCTGCATCGGTTCTCCAGGCAGAGGCATCGGTACAGATTGCCAAAGCCTCGCTGGAACAGGCCCGCGCCGAACGTATCGATTCAGAACAATCATACAAGCGTATGAAGGAACTATTGAAACAGGGTATAGTTTCACAAGCTGATTTCGATTCTGTTGATAATAGATACAAACGCGCCGTGGCCGGGATGTCCGGTGCCGCAGCCGGTGTAAGCAACTCGGTGGCTGCCCTGCGGAATGCCACGGTGTCCTTTGACTACAGCCAGATACGTGCTCCGTTTGATGCTGTTGTCCTGACCAAAAACGCCGATGTGGGTGATATCATTACCCCTTTTGGTGCCGCAGCCAACTCCAAAGCCGCGGTTGTGACCATTGCCGATCTGGGATCGTTACAGGTGGAGGCGGATGTTTCGGAATCAAACCTTGGCCAGGTCAGCAAGGGGCAGCCTTGCGAAATTACCCTGGACGCGCTGCCAAAGGCACGTTTTCGCGGCGCCGTTCATACCATTGTTCCGACCGCCGACCGGGCCAAGGCCTCTGTGATGGTCAAGATCCGTTTCATCGATACCGATGCCCGTGTTCTGCCGGAGATGAGCGCCAAGGTTGCTTTTCTGGAGCGTGAGGTAAAAACGGATGAGCAGCAGTCCCGCACCGCTGTCATTCCGGCTGCTATTGTGAAATCAGGAAATCAGGAGGGGGTCTACCTTGTCAAGGAGGATCGGCTGGTGTTTACCCCGGTAACCCGTGGTTCCAAACTGGGCGATCTGGTGGAGGTCTCGGGGGTAAAGTCGGGGGACAAGGTGGCTCTCAAGCCATTGGATAAACTGAAGGATGGCGCCAGAGTCAAGCTGAGCGACAAAAAATAGGACTAATAGATGCCATCAACAATCTTGGAAAACCAGCTTGCCGTTTCCATCAGAAATGTCTCCAAATCTTACCAGAGGGGCAGCCAAATGGTCCCGGTACTGGAGGACATCTCTTTCGATATAAAGAACGGTGAATTCCTGGCGCTGATGGGGCCTTCCGGTTCAGGCAAGAGTACATTGCTTAATCTGATCGCAGGTATCGATTCTGTCGATAGCGGGTCGATAGTTGTCAATGACGTTGATATTGCATCCATGAGTGAATCGGAATTGGCAGGGTGGCGTTCCGCGCATGTCGGTTTCATCTTTCAGTTCTACAACCTGATCCCGGTCTTGACCGCCTTTGAGAATATTGAACTGCCGTTGCTCCTGACCTCGCTTTCCCGCCGCGAGCGCCGTGAGCATGTGGAGGCGGCGCTAGAACTGGTCACATTGACAGACCGCATGGAACACTATCCATCTCAGCTTTCAGGCGGACAGCAGCAGAGGGTGGCCATAGCCCGAGCCATAGTCAGCGATCCGACCATCCTGGTGGCCGACGAACCGACAGGGGACCTGGACCGTGTCTCTGCCGAGGAAATCCTTGGGCTCATGGCCCGCCTTAACAGTGACTTCAACAAAACGATCATTATGGTGACCCATGATCCACGGGCTGCCGACAAGGCCCGCATCATCAGACACCTTGAAAAGGGCGTGCTGACCAATGCACTTCCTTAAGCTGCTCATTCGAAATGCCCTGCGCCACCGCCTGCGCACCGCTCTGACAATAGTGGGTATTACCATTGCCATCCTGGCTTTTGGTCTGCTCAGGACCGTTGTCAGCGCCTGGTACGCCGGGGTAAATTCCTCCTCCTCCAGCCGGTTGGTTACACGCAACGCGATATCTCTGGTATTTTCCCTGCCTATCTCGTATCTGGAACGCATGAAACAGGTCGAAGGGGTCAAGGAGGTTTCCTATGCCAACTGGTTTGGCGGAATATATATCAGCGAGAAAAATTTCTTTCCAAACTTTGCCATCGAGCCCAGGAGCTATCTGGAGCTCTACCCGGAATTTTACTTGCCTGCCGAGCAGAAACGGGAATTCCTGTTAGATCGCAAGGCATGTATTGCAGGCAGTAAGCTGGCTGATCGTTACGGATGGAAGATCGGCGATATAATCACCTTGAAAGGGACCATTTTCCCAGGCACATGGGAATTCGTGTTACGGGGCATTTACAAAGGCGCTGAGAAGTCAACCGATGAAAGCCAGTTTTTCTTCCATTGGGCTTATCTGAACGAAACCCTGAGAAAAACAATCCCTCGTCGGGCCGACCAAGCAGGTATCTACATTATCGGACTGAAAAACCCGATGGCCGCTGCCGAAACCTCCCTGGCAGTGGATGCGGCCTTTAAAAACTCTCTGGCCGAGACCTTGACCGAAACGGAAAAGGCCTTCCAACTCAGCTTTGTTTCCATGACCGAAGCCATTGTGGTGGCGATCCGCATCGTTTCCTACGTGGTAATCATCATCATCATGGCTGTGGTAGCCAATACCATGGCAATGACTGCCAGGGAACGAATCGGCGAGTATGCGATCTTCAAGGCAATGGGTTTCCGCAATTACCACATAGCCGGCATGATCGTTGGTGAATCTATTTTCATCTCCATGACCGGCTGCATGGTCGGCATTCTGTTGACATTCCCCGTGGCTGAAAAATTTGGCAAGGAGATGGGGCAGTTTTTTCCGATCTTCATTATTGAACGTTCCACTCTGTATCTGGATATTGTATTTTGTCTACTGGTCGGATTGATCGCAGCACTGTTTCCCACCTGGCGCGCCGCCAGGATCAGGATAGCCGAGGGATTGCGGAGAATTGGATAGCAAAGGGGCAGGGGAGTAATTCATGAAAATCAATATTTTGATAGTCGATGATGAACTGAGTATGCGGGAATTTCTTGCCATCCTGCTGGAACGTGAAGGGTACTCGGTGACATCTGCGGGCAGTGCCGAGGAGGCATTGTCGCTATTGAGCAGTTCCCTGTTTGATCTTGTTATCTCGGACGTGCAGATGCCGGGCCTGGGGGGCATTGAGCTGTTGGGGCGGATTAAGACCATGACGCCGGAAACCGCTGTGTTGATGATTACCGCCTTTTCCGAGGCCGAACAGGCGGTTGAGGCCATGAAATTGGGGGCTTACGATTACATCGCCAAACCGTTCAAGATTGAGGAAATCAAGCTCCTCGTCAAGAATGCGCTTGAAAAGCAGGGACTGCGACGTGAAAACACCCTGTTGAAGCAAAATGTACTTCAGAGGGACAGTTTCTGCGGCATCATCGGCTCCAGCCCCAAGATGAAGGAAATATTCGGTCTTATCCAGAAGGTGGCCCCCAGCAACAGTTCCGTATTGATCCTGGGTGAGAGCGGCACCGGCAAGGAACTGGTGGCGCGGGCGATTCATTCCACGAGTCAACGCAGTAAAAATCCATTCGTGGCTGTCAACTGCGGCGCCATACCTGAATCATTGATCGAGAGCGAGCTGTTTGGCCACAAAAAGGGATCTTTCACCGGTGCCGTAGCTGACCGGCCAGGCTTGTTCGAGCAGGCCGAAGGTGGTACGCTGTTCCTGGACGAAATTGGAGAATTGCCGTTGCTGATGCAGACCAAACTGCTGCGAGTCCTGCAGGAACGTGAGTTTCGCCGTGTAGGAGATTCCGGGGTCAGGAAGACGGATGTGCGCATCCTGACTGCATCCAATAAAGATTTACAGCTTCAGGTCAAGGACGGTGGTTTTCGTGAAGACCTATTTTACCGGATAAATGTGGTGCAGATCGTTCTGCCGTTACTGAGGGAGCGGATCGAGGACATCCCACCGCTGGTAGACAATTTCTATCGGAAATTCAGTACAGTGGCCCCAAGTGGTGAGGTTATTACCTCCGGCGCTCTCAAGGCACTGATGAACTACAGCTTTCCAGGTAATATTCGCGAGCTGGAAAATATTGTCGAACGCAGCCTTATCCTGGACCAGACAATTATTTCGGAAGAAAACCTGCCAAAACAGGTTTTCAGCGGCAGATCACCATGCCTGAACGCTGAAATTGAGATTCCAGAAGAAGGTATGGCCTTGGAACCCATGCTGGATGATCTGGAGAAACGCTATCTACTGAAGTCGTTGGAAAAAACCGGCGGTGCCAAAAAGAAGGCTGCGGATCTTCTGGGGATGTCGTTCCGCTCATTCCGTTATCGTCTTGCCAAGTTCGGACTGGATAGCGGAGATGAGTAGATTGTCCTCAATAACGTTTATTTGCTGATCCCGGTTACATTACTTGCTGAAGGCCAGCAAAAACCGTTGCAGAAGCAGGGGGGCATTAGACTTGATCTTGCCGCTCATGAAGTCCATTATTCCCGGTTTATATCCTTCAATCCATATTTTATTAAAAAACTCCTTGCTGATTTTGCAGTCACAATCTGCATTTTCAACTGTTTTGCCGTCCTGCAACGTGCATCCTTCAGCATCCAGAATAAGAGTTTTCTGAAAATCATCTATGGAGAAATAAAAAACCGTTGGTTCGTTAAAGATTCCTTTTTGGTAGTTACTTTGTAAGACCCTGAATACTTCTTCATGCATGCTGATTTCTCCCAATTCCTGCATTAAATAAATTTTCAAACGGTTATAGCATAAACAAAGGCAATATCAAAAGCTGTTGTTGCGTGTCGCGTACTACGTACTTGACATAATATAGCTTATGGGACATTTAGTGAAATATTATTTATCCCCTCAAATCGCCATTACGCCCAATAAATTCGGCATATCGCGGGGTTAGCCCTCCATAAACCCATATACCCTTGTCATTTTTTACTGCTTAGCAAACACTTTGAATCAATACCAAGACCAATCATAGTCGCAGAAAGACGTGACATGTAACTATACCGACCTGCATGTCTGCGTAATAATATCACACGGAATTAGTACTGAAAGGTTTTACAATCGCAATAGACATGAAATATACTTGCAATTTAGCGTAAGTACCGATAATGTATTCCTGTTAAAATATAATAAAGTGCAATGAGGAGCTCTCTTAGGTATGAGTAAAGAAGAAGCAATTGAAGTTGAAGGAACAGTAGTTGAACCACTTCCAAACGCTATGTTCCGTGTTAAGCTCGAAAATGATCATGTTGTTTTGGCCCATATTTCCGGTAAAATGCGTAAATATTTCATAAAGATTCTCCCCGGTGATAAGGTCACGGTCGAACTTTCCCCCTACGATCTTAGCCGTGGCCGCATAACCTACCGCGCCAAATAACATTATTCTGAAAGCAGCATGAACTCTGATATTTCATGAGACAAGCCCGTCTATTATGATGGGCTTGTCTCATTTACAAATCTCTATTCAGCGAGGAAACAATGTACAGCGTTGCAGATTTAAAAAAAGGACTGAAACTGACACTTGATGGCGATCCCTATATCGTCATTGCCTTTGATTTTGTCAAACCGGGCAAAGGTCAGGCGCTCTACCGCACCAAGATGCGCAACATGATCAATGGAACTATTCTTGACCGCACCTATCGCTCCGGCGAGACATTTGATCCGGCCAGCCTGGATGAACGCCAGATGGAATACCTGTATAAGGAAGGCACCCACTATACCTTTATGGATCAGCAGACCTATGAGCAGGTTGTCATGGAAGAAGCTGCCATGGGCGATGCCAAAAACTACCTGCTGGAGAACCTGAAGGTTGATGTCCTGCTTTTCGGCGAGAAGGCCATAGGCGTGACATTGCCCAATTTTGTCAACCTGCGGGTTATTCAGACCGACCCCTGGGCCAAGGGTGATACCAGCGGCAACGACTCCAAGCCCGCAACCGTCGAGACCGGCTACGTACTGCGTGTTCCGCCCTTTATTGAAGAAGGCGAGCTGATCACCATCGACACCCGAAACGGCGAGTATTCAACCCGCGTTAAGGGCTAATACTCAATCAGGTTTTAAACCAATATCACAGGGGCGAGTCTTTATGGCTCGCCCTTCTTTGTTCAAGAGAGCCTACAGACATGCCGGATCGTATCAAAAATCTTTGTCAGCGCGCCGCTATCATTCAGTCAATCAGGGATTTTTTCACCTCCCGTGGTTTTCTGGAGGTGGAGACGCCTTTGCGGATCCCTGCAAATGCCCCGGAGGAGCATATTGACCCCTTTTGTTCCGGTGACTGGTATTTGCAGACCTCCCCGGAAATTTGTATGAAGCGACTGTTATGCCGCGGACATGATAACATCTTTCAGATAAGTCGCTGCTGGCGGAGCAATGAGCGCGGCAGCAGACATATACCGGAATTCACCATGCTGGAGTGGTACCGGACCAATAGCGATTACAACGACTTGATGAAGGATTGCGAAGATCTGCTGGGTTGGCTTTCTGCTGGTCAGAATGGTGACGCAAAATTGCTTTCATCAAACAGCCGGTTTAAAAACCTCAACGCGAAGGCAGCGAGGATCACGGTTCAGGAAGCATTTAACCGTTACTCGGCTGTGGATATGGAGGCTGCCGTGCTTAGCGGCAGTTTTGATGAAATCATGGTTATTGATATCGAGCCTGCCCTACCAAAGGATGTACCTGTTTTTCTGCTGGACTATCCTGCCGAGATGGCGGCACTTGCCCGTCTCAAGCCGAATGATTTGAAGATTGCTGAAAGATTTGAGTTATACTTGGGTGGCTTGGAACTTGCCAATGGCTTCAGCGAGCTCAACGATCCTGTGGAGCAGCGTGCGCGCTTTGTGGAAGCGAATACAAAGCGGGTCAAAGCCGGACATGCACCCCTGCCCCTCCCGGAGATGTTTCTTGATGAGTTGGCAGCAATGCAGCCATCTGCAGGAATTGCCCTTGGCATTGATCGGCTGGTGATGCTGTTGACCGGAGCCGAAACGATCGACGAAGTGATCGCCTTCACTCCGGAAGAGTTGTGATATCGCGATAAGCTATTTTTTCTCCTTGATAATTCATAAGAAAAAGGGTGTCCCCGGCCCGCTCCAGGCTGTCTGGCAGGATTGGCACCTTCCCCTTTCCTTCCGGCAGATCAATGACGTAGTGCGGCACGGCCATGCCTGATACGTGGCCACGCAGCCCCCTGATGATCTCCATCCCTTTGGATATCGGGGTGCGAAAATGGGCTGTTCCCCTTACGAGATCCATTTGATGTATATAATATGGCCTGACCCTGATTTCCAGTAATCCTGTCATCAGTTGTCTCATTGTCTCCACATCATCATTCACCCCACGCAGAAGCACAGTCTGATTCCCGAGCGGGATCCCGGCATCGGCCAACCGGTCGCACGCCATCGCAGAATTCGGGGTGATCTCGTAGGGATGGTTGAAATGCGTGTTGACATAGATGGGGTGAAATTGTTTCAACAGGCTGCAAAGCTCGGTGGTCACACGTTCCGGCATGGTTACCGGTATGCGAGTGCCGATGCGGATAATCTTAACGTGGCTGATGGCGCGCAATTGACTGAGTATATGGCGCAGTGAGGTATCATCAAGCATCAGCGGATCGCCACCGGAGAGGATCACGTCACGAATGGCAGGAGTTGCCCTGATGTACCTCACTGCCCTGTCAAGGGCGTCACGACTGGGCGGAGCATTTCCGGCACCGATGTGACGCTTGCGCATGCAGAACCTGCAATAAACCGGGCAACGATTCGATACAAGCAGCACCGCCCGGTCCGGATAACGATGTATCAATCCAGGTACGGGACTAAGAGAGGTCTCCGACAGCGGGTCTGGTAACTGTCCATCTTCTTCAAGTTCCTGCAAATCGGGAATGCATTGTCTCCAGATGGCATCACCTGGTTGCCGGATCAATTCGGCATACTGTATGGAAACCCGAAATGGATAAGCTGTCGCTACTTTTTTCAAATCATCGGAAGAAATGAACTTTTGTGTTATATCTTGAAGTGTTATTGACTTACAGGTAATGTATCGCATAAGCTTTGTTGATGACCGTTCTGATGCAGTTAGTTTCATTTGTTGATGAGCAGTGATTTATCTTGACAGTGATTTATCTTGAAAATATACGGATAATATGAATAATACAACAATATTAAACTAAATCCTATCAACAGGATAAGTGCGTTAACGAATCATATTCTACTAAAATACGGAGAAAATGATTCCTAATTTACTAACAGTCTGTAACCACAACGGTATCCATGTACACTAAATATTTTGGCTTCAACGAAAAACCATTTACCCTAACACCCAATCCACGCTTCATCTACCTCAGCAAAAACCACAAAGAAGCCTTTGCCCATCTTCTGTACGGTATCAACAACCACTATGGCTTTATCGAACTGATCGGTGAGGTGGGTACCGGCAAGACGACCGTGCTGCGCACTTTACTGGGACAGCTGAAAGACGAAAACTACCGCACCGCCCTGATCTTTAACCCATGCCTGACCGGTGTTGAGCTGCTGCGCAGCATTAATCATGAATTTGGCATCGCCGCTGAAAGCGAATATGCAAACGAACTACTGGTCGAACTGAATCGCTTCCTGTTGGCTGAAAACGCAGAAGGCCGTACCGTAGTTCTGGTTATCGACGAGGCCCAGAATCTGCAGCCCGAAGTACTGGAACAGATTCGCCTTATCTCCAATCTGGAGACTGAAAACGACAAACTTATCCAGATAATCCTGGCAGGCCAGCCAGAGCTTAAAGAGCTCCTGGAGCGCCCGGAACTGCGCCAGCTGAATCAGAGGATCGCTGTCCGCTATACCCTCAAACCCATGAGTACGAATGAAACCCGCACCTATATCCGGCACCGCATGGATGTTGCCGGTGAGACCGGTGGTGTATCCTTCAGCTATTACGCCATCAAATGGATATATCTCTACACACGCGGCGTTCCCAGAATGATCAATATTCTTTGCGACCGCGCGCTCCTGATCGCCTACGGTGACGAACGCCGCCGGATAAGCTCAAACACCATCACACGTGCCATCAGGGAGATTATAAATATTCCGCAAGGCAGGCGTCGGAAACTGGTTTTAGCCGCTATAACAGCGGTAATAGTAATTGTGGCCGGTTTGGCACTGACCTATTCTCACTGGTTGCCGACGCGTATTCAGGCGCAAGCAAACAGCTCCACAGCTCAAAGTTCTCAATCGAAGTCATCCTTGGTAAAACCTGATGCTGCCGCAGGGACCAGTCAGGACCAAACCGGAACGACTCACGGTTCAACAAAGCTTGAACAGCACATCCTCGTCTTCGATCAGAACGATACTCATATTCGTGCCTTCAACGCTCTTGTAAGCCAATGGGGGGCTTACCCTATCAAGATATTCAGTGGTCAGCTGACTGTACCCGGGATGTTTGGACGTCTTGCCTTAAAACGGAATCTGAGAATTACCGCTTTTAATGGTTCAATGGACGATGTCCTCGGATTTAACCTGCCCACTCTTGTTATGACAAAGGTTCCTGGAAAAATCGGCAACTATTGTTTTGCGATAACATCTATTAATAAGAATGGCTTGATATCCATATCCCCTCCCCTGTTCGGCAGCAACACCATACAAAAAGATGAGCTTGCCTCTGTTGCCAATGGCAAGTATTACCTTGTTTGGCGGAATTCAGGCAAAATACCCGATACGATTGAACCAGGTGAAAAGCAATACGAAATCAGGACACTGCAACGGCTCCTCAAACAAGCCAATTTCTACCAGGATGCCATCAACGGTTCATACAACAGTGCGACAGTAAAGGCCGTGCAAGAATTTCAGCGGTCAATGGGCATTCCAATCAATGAATCCGTGGGGGAGTTAACTCTTGCGGCTCTCACGAGGTTTGAAACAAATCAAGCAGTTCCATCACTTAAAGAGAATTAAAAAATCGGGCACAAACCATGAGTTCCATCCTCAAAGCACTGAAAAAATTAGAAGACGAAAAATCAATTCGAAAACCTGACTCCCTCAAGATTGATGCAGAGATCCTTCGAGGTGATGCTTCGCGGCGCTTTTCACCCATGGGTATTTCACTGCTGGCAGCGCTTTTATTTATTTGCGGAAGTGGCGCCACTTATTTCTTTATGAGTAGTGACACCAATAATGTCAAAGCAACGTTATCTGATGTTGCGCCTGTAGATCCACCCTCCCCTGCCACTGCAGTTTCGCCCGATGCAGAAAGGCCGCACAATCTGAATCTGCAAGCTGATTTACCAAAGCCCGACAAGGTTGTTACAGCATCTGGTATTGACAATAAACTCGGCAATACTCCGCCATCCTCCGTAACAGTTCCAAGGTTGCCGGCACAGGCTCAACCTGTTCAACGGATCAGGCAACCGCAGGAAAAGCGCCCTGTTGCGGCACCCCAGACAACGCCTGCAACTACTACCCGGCCGGTAGCACCTGTTATGGCACCATTGCTCAAGGTTAATGGAATTGCCTTTCAAGAAGAGAGCGTGGACAGAGTGGCCATAGTTAACGGTGCCCCTGTTTCCAATGGTTCTGTGATTGAGGGAGCCAAGGTAGAAGATATTCAGAAGGATCGGGTGCGGTTCAGTTATGGCGGAGAGAAGTTTGATGTTGCCCTGGGAAAATCCAACCGATAGTGCTACTCATTTCACCGTGCAATTACCTTGATAAACCTGACAAGATAATCCACTCCTGACCAGACGGTAAGCAGTGTTGCAATCCAAAGATAAAACATCCCCACATTGTGCATGTTGACATGCACCAGTACATGATCTATCCCGAACAGCCAGTTGTAATCGTAGTGCAGTAAAAGTCCCAGAATTGCTACAATCTGGAAGATGGTCTTGAATTTTCCCAGGTCGCTGGCCTGGATCACGATCCCCTCGCTTGAAGCAATGCCCCGCAAACCCGTGATGATAATTTCCCGCCCCAGGATAAGCAACACCATCCAGGCTGGCACCCAGCCAAAGGGAAGAATCATGATCAGGGCGGCCATAACGATCAGCTTGTCGGCAATCGGGTCCAGAAACTTGCCAAAAACGGTGACAATCTCCATGCGTCGAGCCAGATAACCATCAAGCCAGTCGGTGATGGAGGCCAGGGCAAAGACCACCGCGGCCCAGAATCCGTTGCTTTTCGAGGGTGACATCAGGAGCATGGCCATCAGAGGAATAGCCGCGATCCTCATCATGGTGAGAATGTTGGGAATATTAAGAATGGCGGGGTGTTCGCGAGTTGTCATCGATCAGTTTGCCTGGTAAGATTGCATATAGGATAGTACCCGATTAACATATGTGCGTGTTTCTGCATACGGTGGTATGCCACCGTACTTGGCCACCTTGTTAAGGCCGGCGTTGTAGGCGGCAACAGCCAGGGAGACATCGCCACGAAAGGTATCCAGAAGGAAGCGCAGATATTTTACTCCGCCTTCCACGTTATCTTTAGGATCGAAACTGTTGCTGACCTTGAGTGAACGTGCCGTACCGGGCATAAGCTGCATCAGGCCGCTTGCTCCCTTGCGGGAGACAGCATTCGGGTTGTATCCGGACTCGGCATGTATGACTGCCTTGATCAGCGAGGCACTTACTCCGTATTTATTCGAACTTGCCCTGATAATGTTCTCGTATTCGGCAGGATTGGCGCTACTGGGCAACGAAAGCCTGGTACGCAACCGTTTATCTTTTTTGAAGTCACGCATGAAGATTTTGAAGCGACGGTCCGTGGGGGCATCTGTAAAATGAATGATGCCTTCTTCATCCTCATAGCGATAAATATCCGCCAGAATCGGCTGAATCGGCAGCAGGACGATCAGCAATGCTTGTGTCAGCAACAATAATGCTATGTCACGTCCATTAATTTCTATCCGCATAATACTACCAATAATCTCAAAACACAGTGTATTGTCAAGCATAATCAATCTGAGCCCTGATTTGGCAACATATTCAACCAGATTGAAATTGACATTTTGTTGCCCATGTTTTACAAAGATTCTTTGTTTAAGGAGGAATTAGATTGAGCGATCAGAGAATAACATACAAAGATGCAGGCGTAGACATTGAGGCTGGCAACAGCTTTGTCAACATGATCAAACCCCTGGTTAAATCAACCTTCAGGCCTGAGGTAATGGCTGAAATTGGCGGCTTCGGCGGTCTTTTCTCACTGAACAGTGCCAAGTACAAGAACCCGGTACTGGTTTCAGGAACCGACGGTGTCGGAACCAAGCTCAAGATTGCCTTTATGGCTGACCGTCACGACACCGTGGGGATCGATCTTGTTGCCATGTGTGTCAACGATATCGTGGTTCAAGGTGCCGAGCCTCTATTTTTTCTGGACTACCTTGCCACCGGGAAACTCCTTCCTGAAAAGGCAGCCTCCATTGTCAAGGGAATTGCCGAAGGATGCAGGCAGGCAGGTTGTGCCCTGATCGGAGGCGAGACCGCTGAGATGCCAGGCTTTTATGCGGACGGAGAATATGATGTTGCCGGTTTTGCAGTAGGTGTGGTCGAACGGGACAGCATCATTGACGGTTCCAGCATTGCCGTAGGCAACCGCCTGATAGGGATTGCCTCCAGCGGCCTCCACAGCAACGGCTACTCCCTGGCGCGCAAACTGGTCTTCGAGCGCATGGGGCTTGAAATCAATTCGGAGTTTCCCGGAACAGGACGAACCGTTGCAGATGAGTTGCTGGTGCCAACCCGTATCTATATCCGTTCCGTCATGAACCTGCTCAAGGATTTCCATATCAAAGGGATCGCCCATATCACCGGAGGCGGTCTTCTGGAAAACATTCCCCGCGTACTTCCCCATGGTTGCCGTGCCTCCGTTCACCTGTCAAGATGGGACCGGCCAACCCTTTTCAATGTCCTGCAGGAAGCCGGCAACGTTGAGCGTGATGAGATGTACCGCACCTTTAACATGGGAATCGGTATGGTACTGGTGGTGGATGAACACGAAGCCGAGGATATGATCTATCGCCTGAATGGACTCGATGAAAAGGCCTGGATCATCGGAGAGATTACTGCCAGCCCCGACGGCAAAGAGTGTGTCGAGCTGGTGGAGGGATAATGACGGAAAACAAGCCCATCAATCTGGCTGTCCTGGTATCGGGGAACGGCTCCAACCTGCAGGCGATCATAGATCAAATCGAGGAAGGCAAGATAAATGCCCGAATCGTGTGCGTCATCAGCAACAATCCTGATGCCTTCGCAATTACACGGGCCACCAGACACCACATACCGGTAATAGTTCATGAGAATCGCGGCTTTGCCAACCGCAGGGAATATGACGCCGCGCTGGTGAAAATCCTGCAAAGCCATGAAGTCAAATTGATCATCCTGGCCGGATTCATGCGAATACTTTCAGAGGTGATGGTCTCAGCCTTTCCCAACGCCATCATCAATATCCACCCGGCCCTGC